>JBLRXD010000293.1:0-5603 GCA_047920935.1 Pseudomonadales bacterium
GGAGGGGCCGGGATAACCCCCGGCAGCGGCCATGGCTCACGAGTCCGACATGATTTTTCTGCGCGCCGCAGTGGAGCTCGCCAAGCAGGGTGTGTTCTCTTGCGCGCCCAATCCCCGAGTGGGCTGCCTGATCGTCCGCGATGGCATGGTGCTGGGTCGTGGCGCGCATCTTCGCACCGGCGAGGGGCATGCGGAGGTGAACGCCCTGGCCGACGCCGGCGGCGATGCTTCCGGCGCGACGGTCTACGTGAGCCTCGAGCCCTGTGCCCACACCGGCCGCACCGGCCCCTGCGCGGATGCGCTGATTGCCGCCAACGTGCGGCGGGTGGTGTCGGCCATGCGCGACCCCAACCCGCAGGTGTCTGGCCAGGGTTTTCAGCGTCTCAAGGCCGCCGGCATCCGCTGCGAGTTGCGGCCGCTGCCGGAAGCCGAGGAGCTCAACGCCGGCTACATCAAGCGCATCCGTGACGGCCGGCCGCTGGTGCGGGTGAAGATCGCCCAATCACTCGACGGCCGCACCGCCATGGCCTCCGGCGAAAGCCGCTGGATCACAGGCCCCGCGGCCCGGGCCGACGTGCAGTACTGGCGCGCGCGCAGCTGTGCTGTCATCACCGGCAGCGGCACCGTGCTCACCGACGATCCTCGCCTCACCGTGCGCGATACCCGCTACGCCATGAACGGCCACATTCGGCAGCCGCTGCGAGTGGTGGCCGACACCGGCCTGCGCGTGCCCGCCGACGCCGCCCTGCTGGCGGCCGAGGGGCCGGTATTGTTCGCTCACGGCGCTCATGCCCAGCGCCAGCTTCCCGAGGCGGAGCACCTGATCTGCGGCGAAGACGAGGTCGACCTGGCGCTGCTGCTCAGCGCCCTGGGCGAGCGCGGCTGCAACGAGGTGCTGGTGGAGGCGGGCCCGCGCCTGGTGGGCGCCTTCCTGGCCCAGGGCCTGTGGGACGAACTGCTGGTGTATGTGGCGCCCAAGCTGCTCGGCAGCGATGCTCGGCCCACGGCCATGTTGCCGCTGGTCGCAATGGACCAGGCGGTAGAGGCTACAATGCGCGACTGCATCACCGTGGGCGGCGACCTCAGGGTTCGCCTTGTCCCGCGGAAAATTTCCGAACCGTAGAGACGATCCATGGTCTATCGCTCTCTCGCCATGCCGCGCCATGGCGCGCGTACACCCGACCTTATCTCGGGGGGATGAGACAATGAGCAAATCCGGGCACTGGGCGCGTCACCGCACCCGCAAGGTGCTGATGCAGGCCATGTATCAATGGCAGATGACGAAGGCGCCGCTGCTGTCGCTGCTGCAGGAGTATCGCGCCGCCGGCGCGCTGAAGAAGACCGACGAGGCGTTCTTCCAGGAACTGCTGCGCGGGGTGCTCAGCGAAGTCGATGAGCTCGATGCCTTGCTGCTGCCGCTGCTGGATCGCAAGGTCGCCGACCTCGACCGGGTGGAGCTGGCGCTGCTGCGGCTCGGCGCCTACGAACTCAAGCACCGTATCGAGGTGCCGTTCCGGGTGGTGATCGATGAGTACGTGGAATTGGCCAAGGGCTACGGCGCCGAGGACAGCTTCAAGTACGTCAACGGTGTCCTCGACCGGCTGGCCGGCGATCTGCGCCAGCTGGAACGCGCCGGTTCGTGAACGAGTTCGAGCTCATCGACTGCATCGTCGCTGAGCTCGGCGACGCGGCGAGCGCCGACTGGGTGCTCGTCGGCCCCGGCGACGACGCCGCGGTGACCGCGGTGCCGGCCGGCAGCGAACTCGTCTCCAGCATCGATGCCCTGGTGGGCGGCGTGCACTTCCCCTTGGGCGCGGCCGCCGAACTGATCGGCTATCGCGCCATCATGGTGAGCGCTTCGGATCTCGCGGCCATGGGCGCGGCCCAGGGGCTGGCGCTGGTGGCGCTTTCTCTCGAGCACGGTGATCCGTCCTGGGTGCGCGGCCTGGCGCGGGGCATGGCGCGCGCCGCGCGTGCGGCGGGCTTGCGGATAGTGGGCGGCAACATCGCCCGCGGGCCGCTGACCCTGGCGATCAGCGTGCACGGCTACGTACCCGCCGGCGGGGCGCTGCTGCGCAGCGGCGCGCGTCCGGGCGACGAAGTGTTCGTCACCGGTTCACTCGGTGCGGCCGCCGCCGCCGTGGCCCGCGGCGGCTTGGATGGGTTCGTCGACGAAACCCAGTTGGACGACCTGGCGCGACGCTACTTCCTGCCCCAGGCCCGCATGGCCGAGGGCGTGGCGCTGCGCGGTCGCGCCAGCAGCGTCATCGATCTGTCCGACGGGCTGTTGCAGGATCTCGGCCACATCTGCCGCGCCAGTGGCGTCGGCGTGGCGCTGGAGTCCGCCAGCATTCCGGTCGCCACCGGCGCCAGCCTGGAGCAGGCGTTGTCCGGCGGCGACGACTACGAGTTGTGCTTCACCGTTGCCGGCTCACCGCCTGCGTTGGCCGTGCCGGTACAGCGCATCGGCCGGGTGGTCGCGGAGCCCGGCGTGCGGCTCGACGGTCGGGCGGCGACCGGCGGCTATCAGCACTTCTCCGCATGACCATGCCCGGGCAAAACCCTGTCCCGGATGTTGCGCCGCGGCTGCCGCTGTCGGCTTGGACCGATCCCGCCGTGCTCCTGGTGACCGGCTTCGGCAGTGGCTTCCTGCGTCCCGCCCCGGGCACCTGGGGTTCGCTGCTGGCGCTTTTGCTGTGGTGGTGGCTGCTGGCCGGGCTCGGCTGGCCCGAGCAACTGGCGGTGATCGCAGTGACCATCGCCGTCGGCACCTGGCTGACTCATCGGGTCGGCCGCCGTTACGGCGTTCATGACGACCCGCGCATCGTGGTGGACGAGTTCGCCGGCCTGTGGTTGGCGCTGCTGGCGGCTCCGGCGACCCTGCCCGCCGCGCTGGCTGGTTTTCTGCTGTTCCGCGCCTTCGACATCGCCAAGCCCTGGCCCGTGGGCTGGGCCGACCGCCGCGTCCCCGGCGCCCTCGGCGTCATGCTCGACGACCTGATCGCCGGCGCCATGGCCCTGGCCATCCTGCACCTGGCCCTCTGGCTGATCGCGTTGTCATCGTAGGAGCGACCAAGCGGCCTGCGGCCGCCGCGGTCGCTTGAGGAAAAGCGGAGTTTTCCATGAAAGCGATCGCAAATTGTGGGAGCGATCTCCAGATCGCGATCTCCTGAAACTCCCCGGCACACCTCTTGCAGCCTCCTCCCCCATGAGGTTCATCTTCACCCTGCTGTTCTGCCTGCTCCTGCTCGGCTTCATCGGCCTCGTTTTCATCTACTCCGGCTTCTACAACGTTACCGCAACCGAGCCTCACACCGAGCCGGTCGCCTGGGTGCTGGAAACCACCAAGCGTCGTTCGGTGGCAACGCGTGCCGACAACATCGAGGTGCCGGCGTTGTTCACCGAGGACCAGATCCGCCACGGTTACGTGCACTATATGGCCATGTGCGTGATGTGCCACGGCGCTCCGGGGGTCGAGCAGACCGAGCTTGCCCAGGGCCTGCGGCCGGCTGCCCCGCCAGTCAGGGACATGGTGCCCGAGTGGACTTCGGCGGAGCTGTTCTGGGTGGTTAAGTACGGCATCCGCATGACCGGAATGCCGGCCTGGGGGGTCACCCATGATGACGATGAGCTTTGGTCTATCGTCGCCTTCATGGAACGATTGCCGCAGCTGACGGTGGAGCAGTTCCAGCAACTGCAGGCGGAGCTGGCGGACGAGGCTGTCGATCACCATTATCATTGAGTGCGCCATTGAATGCGCCGTGATTGGATGACTGGAGACGAACCATGAGCACCCGAGCTGTCGCGCGGATAATTCGTGCCGTCGCAACCTCCGATGGCGCCGGGGTGCAGCTGCGGCGCAGCCTCGGTCAAGGCCAGGAACAACGCCTCGATCCGTTCCTGATGCTGGACGAGTTCTCCTCGGCGGACCCTGACGATTACGTCGCCGGATTTCCGCAGCACCCCCACCGCGGGTTCGAGACCGTCACCTACATGCTCGATGGTCACCTGCTGCACGAAGACCACCTGGGCAATCGTGGAGACTTGCGCGGCGGTGGTGCGCAATGGATGACCGCCGGGCGTGGCATCATTCACTCCGAGATGCCCCAGCAGACCAGTGGCCGCATGCGCGGCTTTCAACTGTGGATCAACCTTCCGGCCGCCGAGAAGATGAAGCCCGCTGGTTATCGAGACGTACAGCCTGAAGAGATTCCCCAGGCCGAGCTGCCCGGAGGCGGCGCCGTGCGCGTTGTTGCCGGTGAGCTGACGGTGGACGGGCGGCCGTTGACGGGCCCCATCCGCGGCGTCAGTACCGAGCCGCTGTTCGCCGACGTCGCGCTGTCCAGAGGAGCATCGTTCGAGCAGCGCTTGCCCTTGGGCCACAACGCCTGCGTCTATGTGTTCGAAGGCCGGGTCGCGGTGGTGGCTGATACCGGCGAATCGCTGGTCGACAGCCACGAGGCGGGCGTTCTCTCGCCCGGCGAGGCGCTGCGCTTGCGTGCGGTGGACGGTCCGGCGAGATTTCTACTGCTCGCCGCCCGCCCGATCGGCGAGCCGGTGGTGCAGTACGGCCCGTTCGTCATGAACTCGCGCGAAGAGATCGAGCAAGCGCTCGCCGATTACCAGGCTGGGCGGCTGGCTTCGTAGGGGCCTGGGCTGGCTCGGATCGCGATCGGGAGATCGCTCCCACACGGCGAGTCTCGCTCCCACAGGGCTAGTCTCGCTGCCGCTATACTCACGCGTCTGCATCAGCCAGAGCGCGCCCATGAGCCGAATCCTTCGCATGCCGCACACCCTGGTGTTGTTGTTTCTGGTGATGGCGTTGGCGCTGGTAAGCACTTGGTTGTTGCCTCAGGGGCAATTCCAGACCGCTGACGATGGCCGGGGCTATCAGCTGGTAGTGCCGGGTACCTATCAGCTCAACGATCAGCGCGTGTGGTTGCCGCCGCAAACCCTGGTGACCGTGGTGCCGCGGGCATTGGCGGCGGCTCAGGACATCATCTTCTTCGTTCTGCTGGTGGGCGGCGCAATTGCCGTGCTGCGCGCCACCGGCATGATCGATGCAGCGCTGGGCTCGGTGCTGAGGCGCATCGGTCACAGTCCGAGCGCCTTGATCGCCATCGGCATGGGCACGTTTGCCGCTGGCTCCGGCGCCATTGGGGTGAGTGCCGAATACATACCGTTCGCCGCCATGTTGATCGCCCTGTGCCTGGCGATGCGCATGGACGTGATGACGGCCATGGGCATCCTGGTCGGCGGCTATGGCATTGGCTACGGCGTGGCGGTGCTGAACCCGTTCACGGTGCAGGTAGCCCAGAGCGTCGCGGGGCTGGCGCCGACCTCGGGCTGGCAGTTCCGGCTGGCGCTGTTCGTGCCGTTCGTGGCGATCGGCGTGCACCACGTCTGGCGTTACGCTCGTAAGGTTCAAGCGGATCCTTCCGCCAGTCTGATGGCCGGCCTGCCGGTGGTGCATGCGCCGCCGGCGGAATTTCCGCCCCTCGACGGTCGTCGGCGGCTGGTGCTGCTGCTGACCGTGCTGGTGCTGGTGCTGATGGTCTGGGGCATCCTGGCGCGCGGCTGGTATCTGGTGGAACTGGGGGCGC
>JBLRXD010000294.1:0-5577 GCA_047920935.1 Pseudomonadales bacterium
GCTCGGCCGGGAGGATCCCGGCTACAAGCGCGCGGCCAGCGCGCAGCGCTGCGTGCGCGCGGGCGGCAAGCACAACGACCTGGAAAACGTCGGCTACACCGCCAGACACCACACCTTTTTCGAGATGCTCGGCAACTTCAGCTTCGGCGACTACTTCAAGGAAGAAACCATCGCCTGGGCTTGGGAATTCATCACCGAAGAATTGGGTCTGCCGAAAGACAAGCTGTGGGTGACGGTGCATCCATCGGACGCCGAGTCCCGGCGGCTGTGGATCGACGTCATGGGCGTGGCGCCCGAGCGGGTGATCGACCTCGAAGAGAACTTCTGGGCCATGGGCGACACCGGCCCCTGTGGGCCGTGCACGGAAATTTTCTACGACCATGGGCCCGAGGTGGCGGGTGGGCCGCCGGGGTCTCCTGACGAAGACGGTGATCGCTACATCGAGTTCTGGAACCTGGTGTTTCCCCAGTTCGATCGTCAGCCCGATGGCACCATGCAGCCGCTGCCGCAACCGGGGGTGGATACCGGCATGGGGTTGGAGCGCATCTCCGCCATCATGCAGGGCGTTCACAGCAACTATCAGATCGACCTGTTCGGGAATCTGATGAACGCGGTCGGCCGCCTGGCTGGCATTGACGATCCCGAGCAGCAACTGGCCACGGATTCGGTGCGCGTCATCGCCGACCACATCCGTTCCAGCGCCTTCCTCATCGCCGACGGCGTCACGCCCGGCAACGAGGATCGCAGCTACGTGCTGCGGCGGATCATCCGCCGGGCTCTGCGCCACGGCTACATGCTCAACATTCGCGAGCCGTTTTTCCACAAGCTGGTGAAGCCGTTGGCGGACGAGATGGGCGATGCCTACCCGATCATCCGCGAGCGCGCAGCCGAAGTGGAAGCCGCGCTGCTGCGCGAAGAGCGTCGCTTCGCCGAGACCCTCAGCCAGGGCATGGATCTGCTCGACCGCACCATCGCCGGCCTCGATTCCGACGTCATACCCGGAGATCTGGTGTTCCAACTCTACGACACCTACGGTTTTCCCACGGATCTCACCGCCGACGTCGCGCGCGAGCGCAACCTGGGCGTCGACATGGCCGGCTTCGAGGTCGCCATGGAAGCCCAGCGGCGGCGCGGCCGTGCCGCCGCGCAGTTTTCGGCTACGCTGGGCCAGCGGGTGCATACTTCCGGCCGGGTGGAGTTTCTCGGTTACTCGGCTTACGAGAAGGACGCCACCGTGGCGGCGCTGTTCGACGAAGACGGCAAGGAAACGGCCACTCTGGAAGCGGGCCAACGGGGCATCGTGGTGCTCGATCGCACCCCGTTCTACGCCGAATCCGGCGGTCAGGTGGGCGACACCGGCACCCTGAGTGCCGACGGCGTTGGCTTTCGAGTCGACGACACCCAGTCGAGCGGTGATCAGCATCTCCACGTGGGTCAGGTGGAAACCGGCAAGCTGGCGGTCGGCGTTGCCGTCCACGCCTCGGTGAACGCCGAACGGCGCCGGCGGGTGATGCTCAATCACTCCGCCACCCACCTGATGCATGCCGCGCTGCGCAATACCCTCGGCAAGCACGTGCAGCAGAAGGGCTCGCTGGTAGCGCCAGACCGGCTGCGCTTCGACTTCTCCCATCCGCAGCCCATGACCGCTGCGGAGATCGCCGCGGTGGAGGCCGAGGTCAACGAGCAGATTCAAGCCAACAGCCCGGTGGGCGTCGAGTTGCTGTCGTACGACGACGCCATCGGCCGCGGCGCCATGGCGCTGTTCGGCGAGAAGTACGGCGACGAGGTACGGGTGCTGAGCATGGGCGGCGATTTTTCCGTCGAACTCTGCGGTGGCACCCACGTCACCCGCACCGGTGACATCGGCGTGTTCCGCATCATCGCCGAGAGCGGCGTGGCCGCCGGGGTACGTCGCATCGAGGCTGTCAGCGGCCCGGGCGCGCTGGCCTACATCAATGCCGGCGATGAAATCATCGCCAGCGTTGGCGAGCTCGTCAGAGCCGGGCGCGCCGAGGTGCCCGACAAGGTCGCCGCGCTCGTGGAAGAGAATCGCCGCCTCAACAAGGAGCTGGAGCGGCTCAATCAGAAGCTGGCCTCCACCCAGGGCGCCGATCTCGCCAGCCAGGCCGTGAACGTGGCCGGCGTCAACGTGCTCGCCACCACGGTGGAGGGCGACCCGAAAAATCTGCCGCAGACCCTGGATTCCCTCAAATCCAAGCTGGGCTCGGCGGTGATCGTGCTCGGCAACGTCACCGACGGCAAAGTGAGCCTCATCGCCGGCGTCAGCAAAGACCTGGTCGATCGGGTGGCGGCACCCGAGCTGCTGGGCCTGGTGGGCCCGGAAGTCGGCGCCAAGGGCGGCGGTCGCCCGGACATGGCGCGCGCGGGCGGGGGCGACAACCCCGCCGGTCTGACTCCCGCCCTGGCCAAGGTCCAGGGCTGGGTTGCCCAACGCATTCATTGAAATAAATTCATGGCACTCATCGTTCAGAAGTACGGCGGTACCAGCGTCGGCAGCGTCGAGCGTATTCACGCGGTCGCCGATCGGGTAGTGAAATATCTGCGCCGCGGCGATCAGGTGGTGGTGGTGGTCTCCGCCATGAGCGGCGAAACCAACCGCCTCGTGGCCCTGGGTCGCAGCGTCTCGGCCCGGCCCCTGGGCCGCGAGATGGACGTGCTGCAGGCCTCCGGCGAGCAGGTGGCGGCCGCGCTGGTGGCCATGGCCTTATCCGACCGCGGATATCCGGGCAAGTCCTACCTCGCCGACCAGGTGACCATCCGCACCGATTCCAGCTTCGGTAAAGCGCGCATCAGCGGCATCGACACCGAGCGCCTGCTGGCCGACATCGGCAGCGGCATCGTCCCGGTGGTGGCCGGTTTTCAAGGCGTCGACCTCGACGGCAACATCACCACCCTGGGCCGTGGCGGCTCCGACACCACCGCCGTGGCCGTGGCCGCAGCCCTCAAGGCCGACGAGTGCGAGATCTGCACCGACGTCGACGGCGTGTACACCGCCGATCCGCGCATCGTCGAGGACGCCCGGCGCATGGAGCAGGTGACGTTCGAAGAGATGCTCGAGATGGCGAGCCTGGGATCGAAGGTGCTGCACCCCCGATCCGTGGAGTTCGCCGGCAAATATCAGGTTCCCTTACGGGTGCTGTCGTCCTTCGAGGAAGGCCCGGGCACCCTGATCACCATGGAGAGCAGCGTCGTGGAGCAGCCCATCGTATCCGGTATCGCCTATTCCCGGGACGAAGCCAAGATCACCATGTCGGGCGTGCCCGACGTCCCAGGCGTCGCCTCGCGCATCCTCGGCCCCATCGGCCGCGCCCCCATCGAGGTGGACATGATCGTCCAGAACACCGGCGCCGACGGCCTCACCGACTTCACCTTCACGGTAAAGCGCGACGACTACGAACGCGCTCTGGAACTGCTCGGCCACGTCCAGCAGGAACTCGGCGCGCGCTCCCTGTCGGGCGACAACAAGATCGTCAAGGTCTCGGTGGTGGGCGTCGGCATGCGCTCCCACGCGGGCGTGGCCATGCGGGTCTTCGACGCCCTGGCGGCCGAAACCATCAACATCCAGATGATCTCGACCTCGGAAATCAAGATCTCGGTCGTGGTGGCCGAGCGCTATCTGGAACTCGCCGTGCGCTGCATCCACGACGAGTTCCAACTCGGCGACGATACTGCCGTCGTAGAGAGCTAGCCACGAATCTCGTGCTGGCTCCCAGGAGCCTGGGCGGTTAAACTGCCCGCCGTCCGGAGAGGTGGCCGAGTGGCTGAAGGCGCTCCCCTGCTAAGGGAGTATGGGCTTATCCCCCATCGAGGGTTCGAATCCCTCCCTCTCCGCCACCTATGCACCTAAGCTATTGATTTAACTGAATATTCCGCTTCGCTCCTTCAGTTCCCGCCCAGCGTACCATCCACCTGATAGCCTCGGTGACAACGAAATGCGAACGGTGCCGCCCTACGGGGCCCCTTTTTGTGGGCGCCTACCTCGGCCGCGGGTCAGGTTAGCCACCAGAGGGGGTGGGTATGTTGCCCCGTCTACTGGCAGGCGCGAAGGCTATATCAACGAATTCCGGCTTCGGGTGGTGCTTCTTGTGCGGGAGTGCTGGCCCGCCTTCTTTGGTCTTGGCCTTGAATTTCGGATTCGGCAGGTTCGGCTTTTTCATATTGGTTTCCTTCAGGTGTTGATATCGGCGGTGCCGAGAAAGGTTGTCGTAAAAATCCGCTTCAGCTTCTCGCCTGAGACATCATCCCAGGGCGGGCCGTCGCTGCGGGTGGCGCCCCACACGGCCAGCGCAGCGGCAATCACCAGGTCGTCGTGCGCGCCTTGTCGGGCGTTAAACATCAGGTTCCCGGATTCCGTCCAGGATGCGCGGAACTCCTGAAGCTCTCGCACCAGGGCGGCGGCATCGGGGATCTTCGACGCGATCTTGAGCTCGCCGGCATGCAGACTCGCCTGCAACCGAGAGATCAGCTCGAGCTTTGGCACGCCCACGAACTCGCCCCGGGTCGTCACGTCGCGCCCGGCGGTGATGAGCACCGGCGTATGCCGCAGGCCCAGCTCACGGAACAGATCGGATACCGGCCGGCCTACTCCAGTGGCGTCGAGGTAGACACTGGCGCCGGGTATGCGGCCGATCAGGTTGACCAGGTAGGCGGCTTGCGCCGGGTAAGGCATGCCCAGTTGCAGGCGCTCCAGGTGGCGCACGCGGTACTCGGGCTTCGGCATCTCGGCCATGGCCTCGGCATAGCCCGGCAGCGGGGCGCCGTTGGGGCGTCGCAAGCGCGCCTCGTCGTTGCGGTGCAGGCGCCACTTCGCAGCCTCGACCACGCAGACGGCCGTGGGGTCGGACGCCTGCCCGACATCCACGCCGACCACATAGCGGGTTTTCAGCTCATAATCCATAGGGGCTCCAGGTCGTCGCACATGGCGGCCTCGATGAGACCAGAGGGAAACAGCGCCTCGGCGGCGTCGATGAACTCGCAGCGGTATTCGCTCGCGAACCGCAGCGGGCCCAGCTCGCGCAGTTCTTCGTCGAGAAAGTCCTGCGTGATGCGCGGGCAGTCGCTCGCCGGCACGCGGTAACGCTCCCAGGTGTCGCCGCCGAACTCATGCGCCTGGAAATACCAGCCGCGGCGCCCCCAGGGTGTCGAGAGCACGACGAGCCGGCCGTTACCGGCGGCCAGCATGGGGCGGATCGCGGCGTAGAAGTCGTCAGGAACCCGCGAGGCTTCGTCCACCAGGATGAGCCCCGGCGCCGAGTAACCGCGCACGGTCGCCTCGGAGCCCGGCAGGGTGATGATTCGGGATCCGTTCGGCAGCTCCACCTTCGTGGCGCTGTCGAGACTGAATTCCACATTCAGGTGCACCAGGGTCGAGCGGATCTTGCGGAACAGTTCCGAGCTTTGCCGCTGGGATGGCGCGCAGCACAGAATCAGCCCGGGGTGGTCGAGCGCCTGGCGCACGGCCAGCAGGCCGGTGATCGTCGACTTGCCCACCTGGCGGGATGCGTTGATGAGGATCCGCGGGTGATCGCTCTCCAGCAGCCGGCGCTGCCAGTCGTC
>JBLRXD010000295.1:0-5573 GCA_047920935.1 Pseudomonadales bacterium
TAATCCGCTGAACAAAACACCCTGTCTGGTGGTACGATCTGCCATGGAAAAGCCTTGTGCGTGTGTAAGTAGCTGTGTTGCAACAACTATTCTCACACAATCAGGGCTTTTCTTTTAGTTATTCATGAATAATCCGGGCTAGAACGGTGGCGGCCGGAATGGCATGGCGCAGAGACGTTTGCTTCGGCGATCATGTCAGATCGAACCTCTGTGGGATTCGTAGGGTGGAGGAGGCGTGATGCATTACTGGCTTGGCATACTGGCAAGCGCGGGCCGCAACTGGCTGCAGAGCCAAGCGTTCATATTCGCGGCGGCGCTGGCATTCTTCACGCTGTTCTCCATGGCGCCGATCGTCATCATTGCCGTCACCATCGTCGGCTGGTTTCTGGGTGCCGGCACCGCCCGGGAGCGCATCGCCGCGCAAATCGAAGAAGCCATGGGGGCGGAAGCGACCGAGGCGATTTTCGGCGCGGTGGAGCAAGCCGAACTCGACCAAACCGGGCTGATACCAACGCTGATCGGCATAGCCGTCATGATCGTCGGCGCCACCACGGTGTTCGCGCAGATGCAGGCGGCGCTGAACCGGATCTGGGACGTGGCGCCGCGGCCGTCGCGGAGCAGTCTATGGATCTACCTCAAGAGCCGGCTGCTGTCGTTGACCATCGTTTTGGTGGTGGGCTTCGTGCTGCTGGTGTCGCTGCTGCTCAGCGTCGCCTTGCGCAGTGTCATGGCGTTTGCCGAGCAATGGCTGCCGGTGCCGGGATTCATGATGGTGACCCTCGAGATAGTGGTATCCCTGGCGGTGATCACCACCCTTTTCGCCGCCATGTTCCGGGTGTTGCCCGACGTACAGCTGAGTTGGCGGGATGTGCTGGCCGGCGCCTTCATCACGGCAATTCTGTTCATCCTGGGCCGATCGCTGATTGCCATGTATCTGGCGTACACCGCCACGGCTTCCACATACGGTGCCGCCGGCTCGCTGGTGCTGGTGTTGCTCTGGGTCAACTACTCGTCTTTGATTCTACTGTTCGGCGCGGCATGCACGCGCGCCCACCTCGAAGCGCGAGGCAAGCCCCGCATCCCGCGTAACACGGCGGTGCGCGTGCATACCGAGCTGCTGGAGGATGCAGTGGGGCAGACGGGCTGAAGGTGCAGGTTTTAAATTGACGGCTCGATTTCGTAGTCTTACGCGGGAAAGACAACCGCGCTACTCTTGTGTTGCCCGCGTGACCTGACGGCATGCCGACCCCGCAATGCCGATACCGCAACGGGCCCCCGCAGGCTGACCGGAGACGTTCATGAACCTCAAAGAGATTCTCACCCCGGAAGAAATGCAGGCGATCACCGCCAGCAGCGATCTGCACGGCGCCTGGCTGGTGCTGTGCCAGTGGGCGCTGGTGGCGGCGATCTTCGTCGGCGTGGCCTGGTGGACGAATCCGCTCACCGTGCTGCTCGCCATCTGGCTGTTGGGTGGCCGACAGCTCGGCTTCGGCGTGCTCGCCCACGAGTGCGGTCATCGCACCCTGTTCCGCACCCAGCGCCTGAATCAGTGGGTGGGAGACTGGCTGATCGCGCCGCCGACGTTCAACAACATCAGGGCCTACATGCGCGGGCACCTGCAGCATCACCGCTTCGCGGGCACGCCCGACGATCCGGATCTGCCGAATTATCGCGACTATCCGATCACGCGCGCCCGGCTGCGTCGCAAGCTGCTGCGCGATCTCACTGGGCGGACCGGCTGGCGCACCGTGCGCGGCATCGGCCAGGGGCTTGCCAATCTGCGCACGCTGTCACCCGAGGCTCGGGGAAGCCTGCTGCGTGGGGTGGGCGTCAACCTGTCGATGCTGCTGGTGCTGGCTGCGTTCGGCGCGCCATGGCTGTACCTGCTGTGGGTGGCCGCGCTGGTGTTCGCCAATCCGCTGATCAGCCGGGTGCGCCAGGTGGCCGAGCATGGCGCCGTGCCAGATCTCTACGATCTCGACGCCCGCAAGAACACCCGCACCCTGCGGGCCGGCTGGCTGGCGCGGCTGGTGTTCTGCCCGCACCAGATCAACTATCACCTCGAGCATCACCTGCTCGCTTCGGTGCCCATCTATCGGCTGCGGACCATGCACCGGATGCTCGACGCCAAGGGTTGCTACGACGGCGTGGAATTCCCACGGGGTTACTGGCAACTGCTGCGACGGGTGACCAGCGCCGACAAGACCATGGCCGCGGCATGAAGCAACCGTCAGCGGCGCCAACGGGAGCAGCAATGCCCATCGACAAGCAAGCGCTACGGCGCAAATACCTGGAGGAGCGCGACAAGCGTTTGCGGCCGGACGGCAACGATCAGTATCTGCGTCTCGACGGCCGGCTGGCGCACTACCTCGACGACCCCTACACCCCGTTCACCCAGCGCGAGCCGAAGACGGATCACGTCACCTTCGCCTTCATCGGCGGCGGCTTTGCTGGTCTGGTCACCGGGGCGCGGCTGGTGGAGGCGGGCATCGGCGACGTGCGCATCATCGAGAAAGGCGGCGACTTCGGTGGCACCTGGTACTGGAACCGCTATCCCGGCGCGCAGTGCGATACCGCCTCATTGATTTACATGCCGCTGCTCGAAGAGACCGGCCACATGCCATCGGAGAAGTACGCCCATGCACCCGAGATTCTCGAGCACTGTCAGCGCATCGGCCGTCATTACGGGCTCTACGACCAGGCGCTGTTTCACACCGAAGTGAAAGACCTTCGCTGGGATGCCGACAACAGCGTCTGGGTGATCCGCACCAACCGCGACGACGTGTTCACGGCGCAGTTCGTCGGCATGGGCACGGGGCCGCTGCACGTGCCGAAACTGCCCGGCATTCCCGGCATCGAGTCTTTCAAGGGGCACTCGTTCCACACCAGCCGCTGGGATTACGCCTACACCGGCGGCGATCCGTCCGGCGCACCGATGGAAAACCTCGCCGACAAGCGGGTGGCCATCATCGGTACCGGCGCCACCGCCGTGCAGTGCGTGCCGCACCTGGCGCGCGCCTGCGGGGCGCTGTACGTGTTCCAGCGCACGCCATCATCGGTGGACGTACGTGCCAACGAGCCCATCGACCCGGAATGGTTCGCCAGCATCGCGACTCCCGGTTGGCAGCAGCGTTGGCTGGAAAACTTCACCGACAATCAGGCCGGCGGCACCGCGGAGGAGGATCTGGTGCAGGACGGCTGGACCGATCTGTCGCGGCGCATCCGCAGCAAGATCATGGATCTGCCGCCGGAGCAGCGCAGCATCGAGAACATGCTGGCCGCCTACGAAGATTCCGATTACGAGAAGATGGAGGAGATTCGCGCCCGGGTCGACGCGATCGTCGCCGACCGCGAAACCGCGGCGCGGCTGAAGGCCTGGTACCGTCAGTTGTGCAAGCGGCCGTGCTTCCACGATGCCTACCTGCAGGCGTTCAACTCGCCCAACGCCCATCTGATCGACACCGACGGTCAGGGCGTCGAGAAGATCACCGAAACCGGGGTGGTTATCGCCGGGGTCGAATACCCGGTGGATTGCATCATCTATGCGTCCGGCTTCGAGGTCGGCACCGAGTACACGCGCCGCGCAGGCTTCGACCTGACCGGCCGCGACGGCCTGAAGCTCTCGGAGTACTGGGCGGACGGCATGCGCACCAAGCACGGCATTCACGTGCACGGCTTCCCCAACGCGTTCCTGGTGCAGCCGACCCAAGGCGCAAACCTGATCTCCAACGTGCCGCACAACCTCACCGAAGCCGGTAAGACCATCGCGACGGTGATTCGCCAGGCGCTTGATACCGGCGCCCGGGAGGTCGAGGTGACCCGCGAGGCTGAGGAGGCGTGGATCGCGTTGCTGCTCACCGGCATGGGGCGCATGATCGGATCGCCCGACTGCACGCCCGGCTACTACAACAACGAGGGGCAGGATCCGGGGCCACGCGCCCGGCTGAACGTCGGCTATCCGGCAGGCGCCACCGCGTACTTCAAGTACATCGACCAATGGCGCAGTTCCGGCGAGTTCGACGGCCTGGAATTTCGCTGAGCCGACGCCGTTAAAGCTGACGCGCGGGTTGCCATCCGTGACTAAAAAGGAAAAACGACATGTGCGATGAGCATACCGAGCAGGAAAACAGCGCCTATCTGCGTGCTGCGGGCAAAGTCTCCCGGCGCCGCTTCACCGTCCTCACCGCCGGCGCTGCCGTGGCCCTGGCCGTACCTGCTTCTGCGTCCGCGCCCGTCGGACGCGCGTCCGCGGTGATCGAGTCGGACGTACAGGTGGCGACCCCCGACGGCACCGCCGACTGTTACTTCGTGCACCCGGCAAGCGGCCGCCACCCGGGCATCATCGTCTGGCCCGACATTCTCGGCCTGCGCCCAGCCTTTCGGCTGATGGGCAAGCGCCTCGCCGAATCCGGCTACGCGGTGCTGGTGATCAACCCTTACTACCGGCAGGGCCGCGCGCCGGTGGTGGCCGAAGGCGCCAGCTTCCAGGATCCGGCCGTGCGCGAGCAGGTCATGCCGTTGGCGATGTCGCTATCCGCCGATACCAACGTCACCGACGCCAAAGCCTTCGTGGCGTTCCTCGATCAGCAGGCGGCGGTGGACAGCACTCGGAAGCTCGGCACCACCGGCTATTGCATGGGTGGGCCCATGGTCATGCGCACGGCGGCGACGCTTCCCGAACGCATCGGCGCCGGGGCATCTTTCCACGGTTCCCGGCTGGTCATGGACGGGCCCGACAGCCCGCACCTGCTGGTACCGCAGATGCGCGCGGGCTTTCTCTTCGCCATCGCCGAGAACGACGATGAGCGCGAACCGGAAGCGAAGAGCGTTCTCCGGCGCGCTTACGACGAGGCCGGCCTGCCAGCGGAAATCGAGGTGTATCAAGGCGCCATGCACGGTTGGTGCGTGCTGGATTCGGCCGTGTACCACCAGGCCCAGGCGGAGCGCGCATGGGCACGCATGCTGGCGTTGTTCGAGAGGGCGCTGGTCTGAGGTAGTTTTACCAATCGGAGGCAGACATGCAGCTCGAAGGTTCCTGCCACTGCGGCGCGGTGCGGTTCACGGTCGAGGCGTATGCGCCGGCACCGTACCTGAGATGTTATTGCTCGATCTGCCGCAAGACCGCGGGCGGAGGCGGCTACGCGATAAATCTCGGCGCGAAAGCGGCGACCCTGCAGGTCCAGGGCGAGCAGGCCATCAGCGTGTTTCGCGCCCGCATCGACGGCGAAGAAAGTCCCATGGAGCGCAGGTTCTGCAAACACTGCGGCTCCGCGCTGTGGGCGTTCGACCCGCGCTGGCCGGCGCTCGTGCATCCGTTTGCCAGCGCCATCGACACGCCCCTGCCGCTGCCGCCGCAGCGCGTGCACATGATGCTGGCATCCAGAGCGAACTGGGCGGTGCCGGAGGCGTCCGCCGGCGACAGCTTGCACGATGACTACCCACCGCAGTCATTGGAAGCGTGGCACCGGGAGCACGGGCTGCTAAGCTGAGGATTCCGCTGGCTTGCGTCAGGCAGGCGGCCAGGGGTGCAGTTCTTCCGCAAGAACCTCGAGCGTCGAGCCGACGTCGTGCTG
>JBLRXD010000296.1:0-5546 GCA_047920935.1 Pseudomonadales bacterium
CCCGATACAGGTCGTGGAGCCCGAGTTCGAACAGGGCTTGCATCCGCTTGCGCTCGGCTTCGGTATGAAACAGCCCGCCATCACCGGCAGCGCCGCGCCAGCTGTCGTCGGCTGCGGGTACGATGTTGAAGTCGCCGCACAGCACCACCGGCTGATCCGCCTCGTGGTGGCTTCGCCAGTGGGCGACCAGGGCGTCGAACCAGGCAAGTTTGCGCGGATAGTCCGCGTGCTCCAGAGTTTTGCCGTTGGGGCAGTAGACGGTTTCGAAAATGATCGAGCCGATGCGGGCCGACAGCAGCCGGGCGCCGAAATCCTCCTGCCCCGGCAAGCCCTGGTGCAGCATCTCGGCCGGCTCGCGGCTGAGAATGGCGACGCCGTTCCAGGCTTTCTCGCCGTACACCAGGGCGTGATACCCCAACGCTTCGAACACCTCGTAGGGGAACTGATCCTGGGCCGTCTTCAGCTCCTGCAGCCCCACCACGTCGGGTTGGCGCTGGGCAAGCCACAGCAGCAGGAAGTCGAGCCGTGCCCGCAGGCCGTTGATGTTCCAGGTTGCGATGCGCATGGTGGCGGTGTCAGCCTCGACGGAAGGTTCGGGCGCAATAGTACGCGATCGCGGCGCGCGAGTGCTCTACGCCTCCGCCCGCGGCAATTGGTAGTAGGATTTCCATCAGCATGAGCATCAGGTTATCCATTGCCGGCGAGGACGCGGGCCGCGCCCAGCGGCTCGAGTCGTTGGCCCGCGGCATCGTCCGCTGTCGGCGTTGTCCGCTGCATCGTCGGCGGCAGCGCGCGGTGCCCGGCGCCGGCTCGCTCGAGGCGCGTATCATGCTGGTCGGCGAGGCGCCCGGTGCCGCGGAAGACGCCAGCGGACTGCCGTTCGTCGGCCGCTCCGGCGCCTACCTGGACGGCATGCTCAGCCGGATCGGCTTGACGCGACAGGACGTGTTCGTCACCGGGTCGGTAAAATGCCGGCCGCCGGGCAACCGGGTGCCACGGGCAGGGGAGCTGCGCGTCTGCCGCGAGCACTGGCTGCTGCCCCAGATCGAGGCGCTCGATCCGCCGCTGCTGGTGCTGTTGGGCGCGGTGGCGGCGCGGCAGGTGCTGGGCGAGCGTGGGCCGCTGGCCGGCTTGCGCGGGCCCTTGCGCCGCTGGTGCAACCGCCAGGTGCTGGTGACGGCGCATCCGGCCGCGGCGATGCGGTTCCCGCGTGCGCGGCGTTGGCTCGACGAGGATTTCGCGCGCCTGAAGGCGTATCTGCAGAACGTTCGGGAGGATGGATGAAGCGTTTGCTCTGGAATGCCGTGCTGGTTACGGCGCTGCTGGTGTTCGCCCTGGCGCCGCCCCAGGCTGCAGTGGCCGACGGCGACAGCCTGTACGAGCTGATCGGTAAACGCCTCGAGCTCATGCAGGTCGTGGCCGCGCACAAGTGGCATCATGGGCTGCCCATCGAAGACCTGGAGCGGGAAGCGCTGGTGATCGAGCAGGCCGCGGCGGATGCGCTACGTCACGGCCTGCGGGTGGATGCGAGCCGAGCCTTCTTCGCCGCGCAGATCGATGCCGCCAAAGAGATCCAAGCTTATTGGCACGGTGTCTGGCAGCAAGGCTCCGGCCCCGCGGCCGCAGCGGATCTGGATACGCAGGTGCGGCCCGAACTGCTGCGGCTGGGCGCCGAGATCCTGGCCGCGGCGCGGCGCAACGGTACGTCGGTGGGCGCATCGGCAGGCCCGACCGCGGCGCTGGAGGTGGTCGGCATGAGCGCGTCCACCGCGGCGGCGTTGGCTATGGCGGCCCGCGACCTGCAGCCTTACGCCCATCGGCTGCAGCAGATTCTCCACAGCGGCGTGCTGCGGGTGGGCACTACCGGCGACTACCCGCCGTTCTCCTACCGGGGTGATGCTGACGCGCACTACCAGGGCGTCGACATCGATCTTGCCCGTGATCTGGCGGCGGCGCTGGACGTGGCTGTGGAGTTCGTGCCGACGTCCTGGCCGACGTTGCTCGACGACCTGGTCGCCGGGCACTACGACATCGGCATGAGCGGGATCTCCCGAACCCTGGCTCGACAACGGCTGGGTTACCAGTCGTTGCCCTACTTCGCCGACGGCAAGACCCCCATCGCCCGTTGCGATGCGGCGGCACGGTTGGGGTCCCTTGCCGACATCGATCGCCCCGGGGTGCGGGTCGTGGTGAATCCCGGCGGCACCAACGAGGCGTTCGTCGATGCCAACATTCGTCAGGCCGACAAGCTGCTGCACCCGGACAACCGCACCATCTTCCAACTGCTGCTGGAGGGGGCGGCGGACGTGATGATCACCGATCGCGTCGAGGTGGGCCTGCAGACGGCGTTGCATCCGGCGCTGTGCGCCACCATGAGCGACAACCTCAGTTATCACGACAAGGCGTATCTGATGCCCCAGGACGACCCGTGGCGCGCGTTCGTGGACACCTGGCTGGCGCTGGCCCGGGGGAGCGGCGTGGTAGCCGACGCGTTGCAGCGACATGGCGTGCAGCCGAACCCGCCGCGAGGGCCCTGATCGGGGCACGGGGCTTGCAGGCCCGGTGCGAAGCCCTTGCGCCGCGGAGCACGCCCATGACCGTCGACCAGCAGCGTAAAAACGTCTTCCTGCTCGCGTACGACGAGTTCCACGGCCGCTATCTGGAGCGGCTGTCCATGGGCGACAGAGTCGCCTTCCATGCGCTGCTCGACTCGAACGAGGTGGTGTACCAGCAGCACTACGACATCGACGGCATGCTCGATCGCGCGCGCCAGGTGCTGGATCGGTTCGACGGGCCGGTGGACGGCATCATCACGCACTGGGACTTTCCGGCGATCTCCATGCTCGCCATCCTCTGCGCCGAGCGCGGCCTGCCGGGGCCGAGCCTGGAGGCGGTACTGCAGTGCTCCCACAAGTACTGGAGCCGGTTGCAGCAACGACGCGTCGCCCCCGAGCATACGCCGGCGTTCTGCGCGGTCGATCCGTTCGACCACGACGCCCTCGACAAGATCACCCTGGATTACCCGTTCTGGGTGAAGCCGGTGAAGGGCTACGGCTCGGCGCTGGGATTCAGGATCGACAACGCCAACGACTTCGCGACGGCCATGGAACAGGCGCAGGCGAAGATCCATCGCCTCGGCGATCCGGTGAACGTATTGCTCGCCAAAGTGGCGCTGCCCGACGAGGTGCGCGGCATCGATGGCAACCACATGATTGCCGAGCAGATGATCGGCGGCGAGGAGCTGGCGCCCGAGGGCTTCGTGCAGGGCGGTTACTTCCACGCCCACGGAATCATCGATGTGATCCGCGGCGAGAACGGCAAGAGCCTGGAGCAGGTGCGCTACCCTTCGACCCAACCGGCATCGGTGACGCAGCGCTGCGAGCAGGTGGCGGAAGCGGTGTTGCGGCAGATCGGCTTCGACGACGGTTGTTTCAACATGGAGTTCTTCTGGGACGAACCCGCCGACAAGCTGTGGATCGTCGAGATCAACCCGCGCCTGTCACAGTCGCACTCGAATCTGTTCGAGAAGGTGGACGGCACCTCCAACCACACCGTGGCGGTGCAGGTCGCGCTGGGTGAGCGGCCGGAGTTTCGCCATGGCGGCGGCGAGTACCAGTACGCCTCGAAGATCTGGTACCGCCACTACGACACCACCGATGGGGTGGCGAAGCGGGTCCCGAAGAAGGACGATCTCGAGGCGCTGGCGGAACGGCAGCCGGATACCCTGGTGGAGGTGAATCTGCAGCCCGGCGCGCGGCTGTCGGAGCTGCTGGATCAGGATGCTTACAGCTACGTGCTGGCGGAGCTGCACATCGGCGCCGACAGCCTCGAGGAACTGGATGACAAATTTCGCCAGGCGCGGGAGTTGCTGCCGTTCGAAATCGATCGCGACGCCCCGGGGTGATCGAGCGGCGCTGCCGACGTCAGGGCGTGTAGGCGTCGGTGGCCAGGCTGGCCACCAGCGGCGCCAGGCCCTCGGCGACTTTCTGTGCTTCGGACTCGTCCGGCGAGCCCTGCAGATAGCGGCTGACGCCGTATTGCTCCTGGCGGCAATGCACCACCCACTCGGACTCGCGATCGGACGAGCCCGCCCACCAGGTGTAGGTGGCGCCGCCGTGATCGAAGCTTCCAGTCATTCCATGCATCGTTTTCTCCTGACTGCAGGGACCATGAGGACTATCATCGATCGAGGTAGCAACCTTCGTGCCGCGCAAGGCCAGGAGTGCCGTCCACCATGACCGCAGCGGATGTCAGTCAGCGGGTCCGCGGGCCGGGCGACCGGCGCGTCTCGCTGCTCATCGAGTTGGCCGATCGGCCTGGTGCGCTGGAAAGCGTGCTGCATCATTTCTCCAGCCACGGCGTCAACCTCACCCACATCGAGTCGCGCCCGGCCAGTGGCGGCCGATTCGACTTTTACGTCGACTGCGAGGGACGGCGCGGGGATCCGCGGGTGGAGGCCGTGATCGCCGCGCTGGAGCACGGCGCCCTCAAGCTGCTGGTGCTCGACGAGCGCCGGGTGCCCTGGTTTCCGCGCCAGGTGGCGGAATTGGATCGCATCGCCGACAACACCCTGGACGCCGGCACCGATCTGCAGGCCGATCATCCCGGTTTCAGCGACTCCGGCTACCGTGCGCGGCGGGCCGAGATCGATGCCCTGGCGCGGAGTCATGCCCACGGGCGGGAGATTCCTCTGGTGCAATACACGCCTCGGGAGATCGCAACCTGGGGCGCGGTGTATCGCCAGGTGACGGAGTTGCACCGGCAGTACGCGTGCGCAGCGTACCGGCAGGTGTTCGCGGTGATGACTCGGGAGTGTGGCTATGCAGCCGACAGCGTGCCCCAGGTGCGCGCGGTGAGCGAGTTTCTCCGCCAGCGCACGGGGTTTCGGCTGCGCCCGGTGGCCGGGCTGCTTGGGTCCCGGGATTTTCTCAACGGGCTGGCTTTCCGGGTGTTCTTCTCCACCCAGTATCTGCGTCATCACTCCGCTCCGCTGTACACTCCGGAGCCGGATCTGTGCCACGAACTGCTGGGTCACGCGCCCATGTTTGCCGACGCAGCGTTCGCCGATCTGTCACAGGAAATCGGCCTTGCCAGCCTCGGCGCCAGCGACCAGGAGATCGAACGGCTGGCGCGCTGCTACTGGTTCTCGGTGGAGTTCGGCCTGCTGCGCGAGCGCGGCAGGCTCAAGGCCTATGGGGCTGGGCTGCTGTCGAGTTTCGGCGAGCTGGCCTACGCTTGCGCGCCCGACCGGCCGGTGGGCGCGGCGCGCCCCGAGTTGCAGCCGTGGGATCCGGCAGCCGCCGCGTCCATGGAGTTTCCCATCACCGCCTATCAGCCGGTGTACTTCGTGGCCCGATCGCTGCAGGACGCCAAGGCGCGCATGGGCGAGTACTGCCGCACCCTGGCGCGGCCCTTCTACGCGCGTTACAACCCCACTACCGAGTCGATCTGGGTCGACCGCGCCATCCGCCGCCAACCTGCCAACACCCTTCCGTAGGAGCGACCCAGCGGCCTGCGGCCGCCGCGGTCGCTTGAGGAAAAGCGGA
>JBLRXD010000297.1:0-5540 GCA_047920935.1 Pseudomonadales bacterium
TGCTACATCCTGAATCAACCCGCAGCATCAGCTTTCATGAATAATGCAGGCTAGAATGGCGCGGCCATCGCCCTGACGACGAGGATGCCCATGATCGAGACCCAGGACGGCCTGCCGTTGTCCACCGCTTCACCTGCGGCGGCGAGCGCGCTGGACGCAGCCATCGAGAGTTATCTGGCGACCCTCGCCGATACCCCGCTGATCATCCGGCAGATCACCGAGGAAGATCCCGACAACCTGATGGCCCGGTGCTTCATGGGTTATCTGACGAAACTGGCCGGAGACCGCGTCAACGGCGAGCGCGCGGCCAAAGTTCAGCAGGATCTGGCCCAGCGAATTGACGGCGGCGCCGGCACCGCCTGGGAGCGCAGCCACGTGGCCGCTCTGGGGCTGTGGGTGGCCGATGACCTGGGGCGTTTGATGTCTCATTTCGAGACGCTGCTGGACGCCTTCCCTCGCGACGCTCTGAGCCTGCGCATGCTGCACTACCTGTACTTCTACGACGGCGACGCCCGGCGGATGCGCGACTCGGTGGGCGCCCGCATGGGCGCTTACGCCGGTCACCGGCTGGAGGGCTACATTCAGGGCATGTACGCTTTCGGCCTGGAAGAAGCCGGCGATTACCTCGAGGCCGAGCGGTTCGGCCGGGCTGCGGTGGAGCGCAATCAGCGCGACCTGTGGGCCACCCATGCGGTGGCCCATGTGATGCAGATGCAGGGCCGCACCCGGGACGGCATCGATTGGTTGCAGCGGATGCGTCCGCGGTGGGCGGACGGCAACAACTTCCGCTTCCACCTGTGCTGGCACGAGTCGCTGTTTCGTCTCGCCGCCCGAGACTTCGACCAGGTGCTTGCCATCTACGACCTGGAGGTCGCCCCCGCGGTGCAGGACGACTTCTACCTCGATCTGTGCAACGCCGCCTCGTTGTTGCTGCGGCTCGAAGCCGCCGGCCGGGACGTGGGCGATCGCTGGCAGCCGCTGGCGGAAGTCGCCGAGCGGCACGTGCAGGACACCGAACTGGTGTTCGCCAGCCTCCACTACCTGATGCCGCTGCTCAAAACGCGCAGCGCGGCGGCAGACGAGTTGCTGACAACCCTGCGCGGCTGGGCAGCGAGCGACTCCACCCAGGGCGCCATCGTTCGCGACGTCGCCCTCGACGTTGCAGAGTTCCTCGGCGCCGTGAACGCCGGCGATCGGCCCCGAGCGTCAGCGCTCCACGATGCCTTCCGCACCAACCTCCACCGCATCGGCGGCAGCCACGCGCAACGCGAGCTGTTCGACGTCATCTCTATCTGATCGCGATTGAATCCGCTGCGGATAACGCCGAAGATCGGAGGGTCGTTCTACTCGATCAGGGGAGCCGAGATGATCGCACCGCACGCCCAGCGCAGCAGCGCCGACTACGGCGACGCCCAGACTGCCATGGAGGCCTACCTTCGCGACGGTGAGCGCCGGGCGCTCGCCCTCGACAACCGCGGGCCGATTCGCTTCGACGCCCACGGACACCTCGATTCGGCCATCGTCGACGCCTACTGGCGTTACGGCTTCTACGTGTTCGAAGGCGTGATCGGGCCAGAGGAACGCGCCGACCTCGAGCGCGACATCACCGACATGTACGCCCGCCTGCCGAGCCAGCGCGGCTCCGTTGTCGACGGTCAGGGGCGGCCGGCCATCGGCGTCGGCTGCAAGGCGCCCACGGTGCAGTGGGCGCGGCCGTTGAGCGACCCGCTGGGCGGCACCGACAAGGCCAACGGCCGGCATCCGGTGAAGATGATCGAGCCCACCCCGCCGGCGGATGCGCCCGAGCACGTGGTGCAGTTGGTGCTGGGGTCGCTGCAGTTTTCCGACGCCTGCCTGCGGCTGTACGGTCACCCGCAACTGCTGGCCGTCGCGGCGGCCATCAACGGCGACGACTTCACCCCGTTCAACGAGGCGGTGTGGTGGAAGCAGCCGGGGCTGGGCGCATCGGTAGCCTGGCACCAGGACGGCACCACCCACTGGGACAGCCCCAACCTCGACGCCGGCACCCACGGCTTCAACTTCATGGCGCAACTCTACGGCTGCACCGCGGCGAACGGGGTGTGGGTGGTGCCCGGCAGCCATGCGGCAGGCAAGGTAGACATCAAAGCGCTGGTGGCCGCCGCTGGCTCAGAGCGCCTGCCGGACGCGGTGCCACTGGTGTGCGGCCCCGGTGACGTGGTGATCTGCAACCGCCAGGCGCTGCACGGCTCGTTCGCCAATACCAGCCCCGACCTGCGGGTCACCATCAACTTCGGCTTTCATCGCCGCGCGTCGGTGCTGGGCGCCAGGGGCGGCGGCGTCCACAACGCCCCGGTGGTCTACGACGACGCCCGCATCCGCAGCCGCTCCCGCGTCATCGCCTATGCCATCGATGCCCGCCGCCAACGCTACCCCGACGAACCGATAGGAGCGAACTCCCCTGTGGGAGCGATCTCCAGATCGCGATCCCCCACCCCCGGCATCTGGAACGACGCCGCCCGCGCCGACCTGCACGACTACAACCTGCTGGATCTGGGCATCTGACAGGAGGAGTGGGCTGGCGCCAGCAGCGGGCCCATTCGCGGCAACCCGGCGACTTGGCGCATCTGCCGCAGAATCGCCGCTTGACGCTCGCGCACGTAGGGCGACGGCGCCGCCACCTGCAGCACCCGGGGATTCGGCAGCACGGCGGCCAGCAGCGCGCTCTCGGCATCGTCGAGGGCGGCGGCCGGCTTGCCGAAGTAGCGCTGGGCCGCAGCCTCCACACCGTAGATGCCGGGGCCGAACTCCGCCACGTTCAGGTAGACCTCGAGAATCCGCTGCTTCGTCCACAGGGATTCCATCAGCACCGTAAAAACCGCCTCCAGACCCTTGCGGATCCAACTCTGCCCTGGCCACAGGAACAGGTTCTTCGCCGTCTGCTGGCTCACCGTGCTGGCGCCACGAATCCGGCCGCCGCGCTGGGCGCTCTTGCGCGCATCGGCGATCTGCTGGAAGTCGAAGCCGCGGTGGATGGCAAACTTCTGGTCTTCCGCCGTCAGCACCGCGAGTCGGCTGGAGGCAGCGATGCAGGAGTCCGGCACCCAGCGCTGATCGATGACCAGCTGCTCGCCGGCGCGCCGGGCTTCGAGCCAGGCGTGGCCCATGAAAGCCGTGTACGGCGGGTTCGCCGACCGCAGCGCCAGCACCAGGCCGAGAATGACCAGCGGCACGATCACCAGTGCGGCCAGGGCCCAGCGCACCAGCCGTCGCAGGATCGATGGTCGGGCGTTTCCTCTCCGGCTACGGCTACGGCTGCGGCTGGGACGGCGAGAGCGAGAGCGGTCTTCCGTGCGCACGTACTGCGAGGGCCCGGTGGCGAGTGGGCGGCCAGTGTACTCACTCCGCGGGCTGTTGCGAGACGCGGCGTTGGTGGGGTAGCTTGAGGCCCCCTGCCGGAGGCCAGTATGTCATCGCCATCATCGCCCACCCGCGCCGTTCACGGCCGCGTTCGAGGCCGCGTCCAAGGGGTCTCGTTCCGCGCCTCCATGCAGCAGCAGGGGCAGAGCCACGGGCTGACCGGCTGGGTGCGCAACTGCCCGGACGGCAGTGTGGAGTTTTTCGCGCAAGGCGACTGCGATGCCGTGGAGCGCCTGCTCAGCTGGGCGCAGCAGGGTCCGGCCGGCGCCCGGGTAGACGATGTGCACGTAGGCGAAGCCACCCCTTCGGCCGCCGTGGGCGAGTTCGAGGTCAGACATTGACCGCCCGCAACCCCGCGGGGTCGCGCCCATGCGCCTGATCAGCTGGAACGTCAACGGCCTGCGCGCCTGCGCCAGGAAGGGCTTTACCGAGTTCCTGGAAACCTCCGCCGCCGACGTGGTCGGGGTTCAGGAAGTGCGAGCCTTCCCGGCGCAACTGCCGGCGGACGTGCGCCACCCACCGGGCTGGCACGCGTGCTTCGCCCCGGCGGAAAAACCCGGCTACAGCGGCGTGGGCATCTATTCGCGGCGCCCGCCCGACCAGGTCGAGACCGAACTGGGAGAGCCACGGTTCGATGCCGAGGGGCGCTTCATCATGGTTCGCTTCGGCCGTCTGCGGGTGGCCAACGTTTACTTCCCCAAAGGCAGCGGCAAGGAGCGGGACAACAGCCGCGTGCCCTACAAGCTGGATTTCTACGCCGCCGTGTTCGACCAGTTGCAACGCCTGAAGCGGGCCGGGCCGCTGCTGGTCATGGGCGATTTCAACACCGCCCACCAGGCCATCGATCTGGCGCGGCCGAAATCCAACGTCAAATCCAGCGGGTTTCTGCCCGAAGAACGCGCCGAGTTCGACCGCTGGCTGCAAGCCGGCTGGGTAGACGTGTTTCGCACCCGGCATCCGGGCGAGGACGGGCACTACACCTGGTGGCGCCAGTGGGGGGATGCGCGCAAGAACAACGTCGGCTGGCGCATCGACTACGTGCTGGCCTCGCCCGCCGCGGCGCGTCGAGTGCAGGAGGCCTTCATCTGGGACCAGGTCACCGGCTCCGATCACTGCCCTGTGGGCATCGACATCGATCTCGACCCGAGCGGAAACGACGTTTAAGACCCACGCGTACACGCGTAACAGGAGATGCCGACCATGCTCACCGTCCACCATCTGAACAATTCCAGATCCCAACGCGTGCTGTGGCTGCTCGAGGAGCTCGAGCTCGACTACCAGATCAAGCGCTATCAGCGAGACCCCACCACCAACCTGGCGCCACCGGAACTGCTCGACGTGCATCCCCTGGGCAAGTCGCCGGTGCTCACCGACGGCGAGCGCACCATCATCGAGTCAGGCGCCATCATCGACTACGTGGTGCGCCGCCACGGCAACGGGCGGCTCGCCCCGCAACCGGGCAGCGACGAGCACGAGCAGTACCTGCAATGGCTGCACTACGCCGAAGGCAGCGCCATGCTGCCGCTGATGTTGAAGATGTACACCGGCCGCCTGCCGGACGGCGGCGCCGCGCTGCAACCACGCATCACCGGCGAGCTCGACAACCACCTCGGCTACCTCGATCACGCCCTCGATGGCACCGACTGGTTCGTGGGCGGCGAGTTCAGCGCCGCCGACGTGCAGCTGTCGTTCGTGCCCCAGGTCGCGCGGATGCTCTACACCCTCGAACCGTTTCCGAATCTGACAAGCTTCCTCGAGCGCATTCACGCCCGCCCCGCCTACCGGCGAGCGCTCGAGCGCGGCGGCGCCTACGCCTTCGGCAGTTGAGGTGACCGCGGCAGGGCGGAGGCGCGGTTGTCGCCGGCGCGCGGGCCTGAAGAATCCCTTGCACGCCCTCGCTCAAGCCCCTCCGGGGCTTCCCTCGCTACGCAAATTGCCACCGCTGCAGCAGGTGACCCGAAGGTCACCTGCTGCAGCGCCGTCAATGTTGCTTCGCTCGGTTTCGCTTCACGGGCTTGTGCAAGGGATTCTTCAGGCCCGCGCTCCGTGTCAGCTCGTCGCTCCGCCCTGCCGCGGTCACCTCTGCCTGCTAGGGGTTCATCGCCACGATGGCGGCATTGAGGGTGAGCGCGTAAGCGACC
>JBLRXD010000298.1:0-5529 GCA_047920935.1 Pseudomonadales bacterium
GAAGCTCTCCGAGGCCCCGCTCAAGACCTGCCCGGCCTGCAACCAGGAGTCGCTGCGAAAGAAGGTTTCGGCGGCCGGATTCCGCCTCAAGGGCGGTGGCTGGTACGAGACCGACTTCAAGGGCGGTGGCAACAAGCGCAACGTTGCCGGTGACCGGAGCTCGAGCGAAGGCTCCAGCGGCAAGGAAGCTTCGTCCGGTGGCAAAACCGATTCTTCCGGCGGCAAAGACAAGGGTTCCGAAAGCTCCTCAGGCAAATCTGGTGGAGATTCCAGCAAATCCGGGGGCGCCGCGGCAGCGGGCGGCTCGACCAAGGCGAAAGCTGCGGACTGATCAGGCAGAGGTTTATGCGCACTCACTATTGCGGCGACATGACCGCGGGCAACGTCGGCGAGCAGGTCGAGTTGTGCGGTTGGGTACATCGCCGACGCGACCACGGCGGGGTGATTTTTCTCGACGTTCGCGACCGCTCCGGGATCGTTCAGGTGGTCTACGATCCCGATACCGAGGAGAGCTTCGCCACCGCCGACCGGGTGCGTAACGAGTACGTGCTGCACATGACCGGGCGCGTCCGTGCCCGGCCGGAAGGCACGGCGAATCCGGACATGGCTACCGGCGAGATCGAGGTGCTGGGAGCCACGCTGACCATTCTCAACGCTTCCGCGACCCCGCCGTTCCAGCTCGACGAGCACTCCGATGCCGGCGAAGACGTGCGGCTGAAGTACCGCTACATGGATCTGCGTCGCCCCGAGATGCAACAGCGGCTGATGACTCGTGCGCGTATCGCCAGCCGGGTGCGGCGTTACCTCGAAGATCAGGGCTACGTCGAGGTCGAGACGCCGACGTTGACCAAGGCCACGCCCGAAGGCGCGCGGGATTATCTGGTACCCAGCCGCACCCACCCGGGCCAGTTCTTCGCCTTGCCGCAGTCGCCGCAGGTGTTCAAGCAGCTGCTGATGGTAGCTGGCATGGATAAGTACTATCAGATCGCCCGCTGCTATCGCGACGAAGACCTGCGTCACGACCGGCAACCGGAGTTCACCCAGATCGACATCGAGGCCTCGTTCGTCACCGAGGAAGACGTGCGCGCGCTCACCGAAGGCATGCTCAAAGACGTGTTCCACAACGTGCTCGGCGTGGATCTGCCGGCGTTCCCGGTGTTCACCTGGGAAGAGGCCATCCGCCGCTTCGGTAGCGACAAGCCTGATCTGCGCAATCCGCTCGAACTCACCGACGTGGCCGACGTCATGCGCGAGGTAGAGTTCAAGGTTTTCAACGCGCCGGCCAACGATCCGCAAGGTCGGGTGGTGGCGCTGCGCGCCCCGGGTGGCGCTGCGTTGTCGCGCAAGGTGATCGACGACTACACCGGCTTCGTCGCCCGCTACGGCGCCAAAGGCCTGGCCTACATAAAGGTCAACGATCTCGCGGCCGGCAGCGAAGGTCTGCAGTCCCCCATCGTCAAATTCCTGCCGGAGTCGGTGGTGCACGAGGTGCTGGCTCGAGTGGGCGCGCAGAACGGCGATGTGGTGTTTTTCGGCGCCGATAAGGCCGGTATCGTCAGTGACGCCATGGGCGCGCTGCGCAATGAGCTGGGGCGCGACCTGGGTCTCATCCAGCCGGGCTGGGCGCCTTGCTGGATCGTTAGCTGGCCCATGTTCGAGACCACGAAAGAGGGCGGTTTTGCGCCCGCACACCACCCGTTCACCCGGCCTACCTGCAGCGCGGAGGAACTGCGCGCCGACCCTGGCGCGGCCCAGGCCGCGGCTTACGACGTGGTATTGAACGGCTACGAGCTGGGCGGCGGATCGCTGCGCATTCACGACGAAGCGACGCAGAGCGCGGTGTTCGAGGTGATCGGCATAGCTCAGGAAGCCGATGCGAAATTCGGGTTCCTGCTGGATGCGTTGAAGTTCGGCTGCCCGCCCCACGGCGGCATCGCGCTGGGTCTCGACCGGCTGGTGATGCTCATGACGGGCTCCCACGCCATCCGTGACGTGATCGCCTTTCCGAAGACCCAGACCGCTTCCTGCCCGATGACGTCGGCGCCGAGCCCGGTGGACGAGCATCAGCTGCGAGACCTGCACATCCGTTTGCGCAAGAGTGAGCGAGAGAGTTGAGCGATGGCGGGACACAGCAAGTGGGCCAACATCAAGCACAAGAAGGCCCGCCAGGATGCCAAGCGCGGTAAGGTCTTCACCAAGCTGATCCGCGAGATCACTGTCTCCGCCCGCCTCGGCGGGGGCGAGCCCGCAGACAACCCGCGGCTGCGTCTGGTGATGGACAAGGCCCTCGCGGCGAACATGCCGAAGGACACCATCGAGCGCGCCATCGAGCGCGGTGTCGGCGCCGGGGATGGCAGCAGCGTCGAGGAACTGACCTACGAGGGCTACGGCCCCGGCGGGGTGGCCATCCTCGTGGAGGCGATGACCGACAACCGCAATCGCACCGTCGCCGAAGTGCGCCACGCTTTCAGCAAGCACGGCGGCAACCTCGGCACCGACGGCTCGGTGGCGTACCTGTTCAGCAAGCAGGGCGTCATCAACTTCGGCCCGGGCGCCGACCCCGACCGGGTGATGGAGGTGGCTCTCGAGGCGGGCGCCGAAGACATCGACCTAGAGGAAGACGACAGCATTTCCGTGGTCACGCCCTGGGATCAGCTCGGGTCGGTGGCGGCAGCGCTGACCGCCGCGGGCATGCCGCCCGAGCACGCCGAGGTGGCCATGGTGCCCGGCACCACCGTGCCTTGCGACGACGAGCAGGCCGAGGCGGTGCTCAAGCTCATCGATGCGTTGGAGGAGCTCGACGACGTGCAGAACGTGTACAGCAACGGAGACTATCCCGACAGCGTTCTCGATGCGTGAGCCCCCGGTTGGCTCCGGTCGCCGCATTCTCGGCATCGACCCCGGCTCGCGGATGACCGGCTATGGCGTGCTCGAGATGACGGCCGCCGGCATCAGCTATCGAGCCAGCGGCTGCATCCGGCCGCGGGCTACGGCCTTCGTCGACAGGCTGGGCGAAATTTATCTGGGGGTGGCGTCGCTGATTCGCGAGCATGGGCCCGACGAGGTGGCTATCGAGGCCGTGTTCATGGCCAGTAATCCCAGCTCCGCCCTGAAGCTCGGTCAGGCGCGCGGCGCAGCCATCGCTGCAGCGGTGGCCGGCGGCCTGCCGGTGGCCGAATACGCCCCGCGCACCGTCAAGCTGGCGGTGGTGGGAACCGGCAAAGCCGCCAAGTCGCAAGTGCAGCACATGGTGCGCGTGCTGCTGCGTCTGTCGGGCACGCCGTCGGCTGATGCAGCTGATGCGCTTGCGATTGCGATTTGTCACGTCAATACTGCGCGCTTGAAACCCCCTCCAGGAACCGCTCAGCCATCAGCATGATCGGCCGTATCGAAGGTCAGCTCGTCGAGATCGCGGACAACGTCATTCTGCTGGCGGTCGGCGGGATCGGCTATGAGGTCGAGGTCAGTCATAACGTGCTGGCCGCGCTGCCCGGGCGCGATAAACCGGTGCGCCTGTACACCCACTTCGTGGTGCGCGAGGACGCCCAGCTGCTGTACGGATTCGCCTCGCGCAGCGAACGCGATCTGTTCCGGGTGCTGCTGCGGATGGCCGGAATCGGTCCGAAGGTAGCCCTGGCGCTGATTTCCAGCATCACTCTGGCCGAGATCGGCGCCGCCGTGCGGGACAACGACGTCACCATGCTGCTGCGCGTGCCCGGTATCGGCCGCAAGAAGGCGGAGCGCCTGCTGCTCGACCTCAAGGACAAGCTGCCGGATGCGCTGGCGCAGGCGCAGGCGCCGACGGGAGCGGGCGCGGTGGCCGGTGTGGCGCTGCAGGAGGCGGAGCGGGCGCTGGTGTCGCTGGGCTACCGGCCGGCGGAAGCCGCGCGCCTGGTGGCCAGCATCAAGGACGAGGCCGATACCGCGGAAGAATTGGTTCGCGCGGCGTTGAGGCGTGTGGCGCGGCACACCGAGACAGCGCCATGAGCATCGAGCCCGATCGCCTGATTCACGCCACGAGCCAGCCCAACGAAGTGAAGTTCGACCGCGCGTTGCGCCCGGTGCGGTTGGCGGAATACATCGGCCAGAGTGCTGTCCGCGAGCAGATGGACATCTTCATTCGCGCCGCCCGCGGGCGCAACGAGCCGCTGGATCACACCTTGATCTTCGGCCCGCCGGGCCTCGGGAAGACCACGCTGGCGCACATCATCGCCACCGAAATGGGTGTGGCCATCAAATCCACCTCGGGCCCGGTGTTGGAGCGTCCGGCGGAACTTGCCGCCATGCTCAGCAATCTGGAGCCGGGCGACGTGCTGTTCGTCGACGAAATCCATCGGTTGAGCCCCGTGGTGGAAGAGATTCTCTATCCGGCCATGGAGGATTTTCAGATCGATATCCTCATCGGCGAGGGCCCGGCGGCGCGGTCGCTCAAATTGGATCTGCCGCGCTTTACCCTGGTGGGCGCTACCACCAGAGCCGGCCTGCTGACGTCGCCGCTGCGGGACCGTTTCGGCATCGTGCAACGGTTGGAGTTTTATACGGTCCAAGAACTAACCGAAATCGTGCTGCGCTCTGCCGACAAGCTGAGCCTGACGACACGGCCCGATGGCGCCGAAGAAGTAGCGCGACGCTCTCGCGGCACGCCACGGATCGCCAATCGACTGCTGCGCCGGGTACGCGACTACGCGGAGGTGCGCGCCGATGGGGTGATCAGCCGGAAAGTCGCCGACGCAGCGCTGGATATGCTGAACGTGGATCGGGAGGGTTTCGATGCTATGGATCGGCGCCTGCTGGAGACCATCATCGACAAGTTTTCCGGTGGGCCGGTGGGGCTGGATTCCCTGGCTGCTGCCGTCAGCGAGGAGCGGGACACCATCGAAGACGTGCTCGAACCGTATCTGATTCAGCAGGGGTACCTGATGCGTACGCCTCGCGGCCGGGTGGCTACCGAGAGGGCCTACCTGCACTTCGGCCTTGTGCCTCCGAGCGATGGCCGTCCCAGCGATGGGCACGGCCACGGGCAATCTCGAATCGACCTGGACTGAGGAACACCCCTTGCCGGACCAACTTTCCATATTCGAATTGATCGCCGGCGCCAGCGTGCTGGTGCAGCTGGTCATGCTGGTGCTGCTGCTGGCGTCGGTGATCTCCTGGGCGATGATATTTCAACGCTGGTTCTATCTGCGCCGGGTGCAGCGGGAGGTCGAAGATTTCGAAGAGCACTTCTGGTCGGGCATCGACCTGCGTCAGCTTTATGGCGATCTTTCCGAAGAAGAGGAACTCACCGGCATCGAGTCGGCGTTCGTCTCGGGCTTCAAGGAGTACTCACGGCTCACCGAAGAAGGCTCCGGCGATCCCGATGCCATCATGCAGGGCGTGCAGCGCGCCATGCGCATCGCGCTCACCAGGGAGGAGGAACGCCTGGAGACCCATCTGCCGTTCCTCGCGACAGTAGGCTCCACCAGCCCCTACATCGGCCTGTTCGGTACCGTGTGGGGCATCATGAATTCGTTCCGCAGCCTCGCCAAC
>JBLRXD010000299.1:0-5521 GCA_047920935.1 Pseudomonadales bacterium
GCTCAAATCAGACCTCGAGATCCTCCGTCCATAGCGTCGGAGAATGAGCGCTTACTCTGAACCGACCGTACAGGTTCCCGCTAGGTCGCGCCACCTGCTGGTTCAATCAGGGTTGTCCCGTCTGAAAGCCACTGTTTCGTGGGGTCTTTTAGTGGGACTGTAGGATTTTTCTTGTAACTTATTGAAATCGTTGGGTGGTTGGTGGAGCCAGACGGGATCGAACCGTCGACCTCTACAATGCCATTGTAGCGCTCTCCCAGCTGAGCTATGGCCCCAGGGGTGCATCCCAGACGGGATGACTTCGGAAGAGGCGCGATGGTACGGAGCGCGCCCCATGGTGTCAATATTGCGTGGCTGCGCAGAAGCGCCTCCAGCGGGTTATGGGGCCGCTACGTAGCGCGACAGGGTGCGGCGCACGTAATCGGCCTGGGCTTGCCGGTCGAATTCCGGATCCTCCGCCGCCCGAGCCGCGCCTTCGAACAGGGGCATGAACAACGGCTGGTCGTCGACCCGGTCCTCGAGGCGGAACCCGCCCTGCTGTGCCAGGCGCTGGTCCCACCAGTCGCGCACCTGCTGCCAGTAGTCGGCGGTCCGCGACCAGTACTCGCGGCCAGCGTCGAAATCGTAATCGCGGATGCGGGTGTAGCGCGCCAGCCCCTGCTCCCGTGCCAGATGCGGAGTCTCCGGATCGGCGCGCCCCGGCGCCGCCACGACGACCTTGAGGTTGTTCTGTTCGTGAACCCAGCCATCGGGCGTGATGCTGATGCGGTGCAGGCTCTCCATGGCACCGTAGTCGTCGCGCACGGTGTGCTCGCGGCGCGGTAGCGGCCGCCAACTGCGCTCCGATTCCCACACCGAGAGATTGCCGTGGTGGGCCCAGGCGCCGCGGGCGGCGTAGCGCGGCGTGTCGTCCACCTGGTGCACGGTCTGGGTCCAGGTGCCGGGCTGGCGATCGCTGGGAACGACTTCCCACAAGCGCTCGCCGTGAAATACCAGCTCCTGAGCCGCCTGATAGCGCCAGTCCTGGCGCCAGTGCTTCTGCACTACCGGCCCGCGGATTTCATCGTTCTCGAGAAAGTGCATCACGAAGACGTGCTGCAGCGATATGAAGTCATCGTCCTCGTCGATGACGAACACGTACTCGGTTGCCCAGGACTGGTAGGGCTGGGCGCGCTCCAGGCCGGGCACGTAGGTCATGGTTTCGAGGAAATCGAACGACGTGCGGAACTCGCCGGCAAAAGCGAGGATCGCCAGTCGGTCCCGCTGCTTGGCGGTGAGCGCCTGGTCCTGCAACGCCAGCCACTGGGGCGAGGGCGAGTCGGCGGGCGTGACCTCGGGGCCCGCCGTGGTCCCGCCCCGGGGCATCTGCGCGGGATCATCGCCCAGCGGCCAGGAGAACGTGTACCAGGCATGCGGGAACTGCTCGTTGGCGGCCGCGAGAGACCAGCCCGCCGTGGCCAGGAGCGCCACGGCCAGCATCATCCCCAGAATGCGATCAGAACCCGAAGTTGCCACCCCAATCGGTCTGGTTCGGCGCCTCGAGGTCGAACGGAACATCCGACGCCATCTGATTGTTGCCATAGAAATTCCCCTGCTGCTGGAACACGATGCCACGCGTCCAGCGATTTGTGATCGGGGCGGCGATGTTGTCGCGCAGGACGTTGCCGGACCCCTCAATAACCATGACGGCGGCGAAGCCAGACTCCCTGTTGAGGAACACGTTGTTCAGCACGACGTTGTCGTCCCCGGCGACGACCAGGGGTTCTGAATCGGTGAAGGATGCCGTGATCGTGTTGTTTGCCAGGACGTTGCCGTCGCCGTGCAATCGCACGGTCACAAACTCGGAACTGCGCAGCTGGCTGTTGGTCACTCTGGATTGGTCGCCCAACCATGCGCAGACCTGTCGGCAGCGGATTCTGCTGGAGTCGAGCAGCGAGTTGGGCCCATGCAGCACCACCAGGGTATTCTCGGCGACGAAATTTCTCACCACCGAATCAGGCCCTTGCAACCTGATACCTTGGGTACCCGCAATCGCCTGAATGTCTTCGACGATCGTTCTCCGGCCGGTACTCTCGATCAGGCTGTAGTCCGAGCCCCCGAGGCGGCCGTTTCGCACCGTGACTTCACTTCCATCAATGACAATACCCGGACCATCGAAGACGAGTTGGTACCCGCGAAGATCGATGAAAACGTTCGCCGCGCGAACCCGCATGAGCGGCGTTTCCGAACCCTGCCTGACCCGCCAACTCCTGTTGAGGACATAGTGCCCGGGTTGATCGATCACCACGGGCGCCTGCGCAAAGTTCAACACTCTTGTGTGGGCTGGCTTCTGAGTTCCGGCATTCGTCGCGCTCACGGCGAGCAGTAGCGCCAGACCGGCGCCGATTGCTACCTGCATTGCCTTCTGCATGGTTGCGGCCTCTATGGTAGGGCGGCCGCTCCTGCAAGTTCCGCTCCAGCCCTGGCTGTTCCAGCCGCGGCTGGAACAGCCGCTTTCAGCCGCGGCTGAAGTCGGCGAGGTCCAGCCGCTCGCCCGCTACCGCGACCCGCGCCCTCGCCTCACAAACCTCCTCGAGCTTGGCGCCAAACGCTGCGGAGGCTTCGGGGTCACCATGCACCAGGAACACCGGCGGCGGTTCGCCTTGGGGATTCGGGGCGAAGCCCTGATACCAGCGCAGCAGATCGGCCTGATCGCCGTGAGCCGACAACCCGCCGATGGTGTGCACGGTCGCGCGTCTGGGGTAGTTGTCGCCCTCGATGCGCACCGTCTCGGCGCCGTCGATGATGCGCCGCCCAAGGGTGCCGGGCGGTTGATAGCCGGTGAAGATCACCTGGGTCTCTTTGCGGCCGATGTCACGCTTGAAATGCTGCAGAATTCGGCCGCCGTTGCACATGCCACTGCCGGCGATCACCAGCGCCCCACGCTTCAAGCGGTTGATCACTTTCGATTCCGCCGAGGTGCGGGTGAAGTGCAGGTTCGGCAGCGACGGCATGAAATCCTCTTCCCGGAAGATCTCGTCGGCCTCCTCATCGAACAGATGCGGATGATCCCAGTAAATCTGGCTCGCCTCGATGGCCAGCGGGCTGTCGAGGAAGATCTGCCAGCGCCCCACCCGCCACTCGTCGTAATGCTTGCCCAGCAGGTAGAGGATCTCCTGGCTGCGGCCCACGGCGAACGCCGGTATGAGCACGTTGCCGCCAAGGCGATGGGCGCGCTCGAGCACCTCGCCGAACTCCTGCAGCGAGGCGGCGCGGTCGCGGTGGGTGCGGTTGCCGTAGGTGGTTTCCATGAGCACCAGATCCGCGGCCGAAGGGGTCACCGGATCGCGCAGAATCGGCCCCCCGTACTGGCCGAGGTCGCCGCTGAACACCAGGGTGGTGGATGCGCCCGGGTATTCGAGGCGCGCCTCCACCACGCTCGAGCCCATGATGTGCCCGGCATCGTGAAAACGCACCGCAAGCCCCGGCACCACGTCGAAAGGCTCTTCGTAGCGATGCCCCACGGTTTGCGCGAGCACGGCCGCGACGTCTTCCACTTCGTACAGCGGTTCGAGCAATGGGCTGCCCCGCTCGGCCCGGCGCCGGTTTTCCCGGCGCACGCTGCTCTGCGCCAGAGTGGCGGCGTCGTTGAGCAGTATACGCATCAACGCCTTGGTGGCGTTTTGGGCGTGGATGGTGCCTCGAAAGCCGCGCCGCACCAGCAGCGGCAGACGCCCGGCATGGTCGAGGTGGGCGTGGCTGAGCACCACCGCGTCGATCCGGGCCGGGTCGAACGGGAACGCTTCGGCATTACGGTCCTCGTCCTCTCGGCTGCCCTGTATGAGGCCGCAGTCGAGCAGCACCGTGCGGCCGTCGAGGTGGAGAATGTGGCACGAGCCGGTGACACGTTCGGCGGCGCCGTAGAATTCCAATTGGTTCATGGATGACAAATTGCGCTGGCCTTTATTGTTGTTTCAATGACGAGGTGTGCGACAGGTAGTCGCGGTGAAGCTTCTCCAGGCGCTTGGCCTGCTTGCCGGACACGCCCAGCGCCGCCAGAGCCTCGCGGATGCGCACGCGGGTGAGGTCGGCACCGAGGAATACCATGGAATCGAACAGCGGTAGCGATACCGTCCGCCCTGAGATGGCGATGAACAGCGGAAACAGGAACTCGCGGATCTTCAGCCCCATCCACTGAGACAGCGCCTGGCAGATGTCGAACAGTTGCTGACGCTCCCAACTGCGCAGCGCATCGAACTCACGGGAGACATGATCGAGAATCTGCGCGATCTGCTCCGGCTGCAGTTTCGGGTGCTGGAAATCCTCCGCCGCGAGCGGCCGGCGATCGCCCAGCAGATACTCCACCTGCGGCGCGATGTCCGACAGGCGCTCGGTGCGCTCCTGAATCAATGGCACCAGACGGGCGAGGTTCGCCCGGTTCAGCGCCCACTCCTGAATTCGATCCATGAATTCCTCGGAACCCAGCCGGCGTAGATACTGACCGTTCAGCCAAGACAGCTTGGCCAGATCGAACACCGGCCCCCCCAAATGGATGCCCTCGAGGCGGAAGTCGGCGGCAATCTCCGCCGGGGTGAAGATCTCCCGCTCGTCGGGCATGGACCAGCCCATCATCCCCAGATAATTCACCAGCGCCTCGGGCAGAATGCCGAGCCGCCGGTAGTAATTCACGCTGGTGGGATTCTTGCGCTTCGACAGTTTGCTCTGGTCGGGATTGCGCAGCAGCGGCAGGTGACAGTGCACGGGCATGGGCCAATCGAAGTAGCGGTACAGCAACTGGTGCTTGGGCACCGAGTTGATCCACTCCTCGCCGCGGAGGATGTGGGTGATTTCCATCAAATGGTCGTCTACCACCACCGCCAGGTGATAGGTGGGGAAGCCGTCCTGCTTTACCAGCACCTGCATGTCCACCTGACTCCAGGGGATCTCGATGGGGCCGCGAAGCGCGTCGTCGAAGCTGCAGACGCCATCCTCCGGAACCTTCATGCGGATGACGTGCGGTTCGCCCGCATCGAGACGGCGCCGCACCTCGTCCTGGCCGAGACCCAGGCACAGCCCGTCGTAGCGCGGGTTCTCGCCGGCCGCGCGTTGCGCAATGCGCATCTCGTCCAGCCGCGCCGGGGTGCAGAAGCAATGGAAGGCATCACCCTGATCCAGCAGCCGGCGCGCGTGCTCCTGGTAGATGTGCTTGCGCGCGCTCTGCCGGTACGGCCCATGGGGGCCGCCGACATCGGGACCCTCATTCCAGTCGAGGCCGAGCCAGCGCAGCGAATCGAGAATCAGCTGCTCCGACTCCGGCGTGCTGCGGGCCACATCGGTGTCTTCGATGCGCAGGATGAACTCACCACCCTGACTGTGGGCGAACACCCAGTTGAACAGGGCCATGTAGGCGGTCCCGACATGCGGGTCACCGGTGGGGGATGGAGCGACGCGGGTACGAATTTTCATAACCACCGATTATAGCGACCCCCCCACCGTAGGAGCGATCTCCAGATCGCGATCTGGAGGCGATCGCGATCTGGAG
>JBLRXD010000300.1:0-5478 GCA_047920935.1 Pseudomonadales bacterium
AAATCCACCCTGATGTTCTCGAGTAACGTGCATTCGGCCGAGATCGATGTCAGCACCCGGTCGGGTGTCGTCACTCTCACGGGCAACGTGGCTACAGGTGCTGAGCGGGCTCTCGCCATCGAACTCGCCAAGAACGTGCGCGGGGTCAAGAACGTGAACTCCTCGGGTCTGACCATCTGACCCCGGTGCAGGCGCGTGCCGGCGCGCTGTTCGCCGCCGCACTGGCTAGCTTGTCGGGGTGTCTGTCCCTGCCCGACGCCACCGAGGCCATGGCGGTTGCGAACGACCCGCTCATCACCTTCGCGAACGCCGATGGCCAGGTTTCGGCCATGCGGGGTGCCGCCATCCTCAGCGGGCTGAGCAGCGCACGGGAACCCTCCGGCGACCTGCTGGAGAAGCACCTGGCGTTCGAGCAGGCGCTTGATCCGGCGAACCCGCTGGTGCTCGGCAATCGACTGACGCTGCTGCAGAACGGTCCGGATACTTATCAGGCGATGTTCGACGCCATCCGCGCGGCGCGCGATCACATCAATCTGGAGACCTACATTTTCGACGACGACGAGATCGGCAGGGAGTTTGCCGATCTGCTGCTCGAGCGCCAGGCCGCGGGCGTTCAGGTGAACGTCATTTACGACAGCGTCGGCGGTCTCCTCACGCCGACGGCTTTCTTCGACCGCCTGCGCGCCGGCGGCATCAGCGTGCTCGAGTTCAATCCGGTGAATCCGCTCGCTGCAAACTCCCGGACCTGGCGGCTGAACAACCGCGACCATCGCAAGCAGTTGATCATCGACGGCCACACGGCGTTCACCGGCGGTATCAACATCAGCGGAAGCTACGCGAGCGCGCCGTTGGGAAAACGCGGCCGGCGCCAGACCGGCGGTAGCCCCCAGCCCGCCACCGGATGGCGCGACACCCACCTGCGCATCGAAGGCCCCGCGGTCGCTGAGTTCCAGAAGCTGTTCCTGGACACCTGGACGCGCCAGAGCGGCGCCCCTCTGGCGGGAGAAGACTACCTGCCCGCCATCGACAAGCAGGGCAGCGAGATCGTGCGGGCAATCGGCAGCACCGCCGAGAGCCCGGCAAGCCTGATCTATCTCACCCTGATCTCGGCTATCCAACACGCCGCGCTGCGGGTGCACCTGACGGTTGCCTACTTCGCGCCCGACCCGCAGTTGCGCAAGGCGCTCGTTGCCGCTGCCGCACGCGGCGTCGACGTCCGGCTGGTGCTGCCGAGCTACTCTGACTCGTGGCCGGTGTTTCACGTCGGTCGGTCGTATTACGCGGAACTGCTGCGCGGCGGCGTCCACATTCACGAACGTCAAGGCGCGGTTATGCACGCCAAGACCGCCACCATCGACGGGGTCTGGTCGACCATCGGCTCAACCAACCTGGACTGGCGCAGCTTTCTGCACAACGACGAGATGAACGCGGTGGTGCTGGGCCGCGACTTCGCGCGGCAGATGGAAGCCATGTTCGCCGACGACCTGCGCCACTCAGATGCCATCGAGTTGCGCAACTGGCAACGACGATCGCTGCTGCTGCGACTGCAGGAGCGGTTCGCGCGTCTGGGTGCGTATTGGTTGTGATCGCTGCGGGGCAACTGGCGGCGACAAGAAGAGCTTTCAGATAGACCATCGCCTGCCGTCCTGGTGCCTGCCAGAGGCCGCCCCGTTCAATCGTGTTGGCTGTCGCGATACAAGGGCTTGCGGTTCGGCGGCTGCTGCACGTTCAGTCGGGGACGATGCGTTGGCAATCGCTGGACCCACGAAGGGAAGTGCCGCAGAAAGTGGAATACGACCACACCGACCAGCGCGCGCCACCAGTTGTCTGGCGGCAGGTGGCTGGGATCGACGGCGACGCAGTGCTCGTCGATCAGCGCCAGCAGCCGCGCGCGCAACTCGCGATTGAACGCGTGATCGCGCAGCATCACGTTGGCCTCCAGCTGCAGCGAAAGGCTGAACGGTTCAAGATTGCTGGAACCGACCGTGGCCCAGAGATCATCAACCGTCGCCACCTTCGCGTGCATGGGCCGCAGGCAGTATTCGTAGATCTCCACGCCATTGTTGATCAGGTAACTGTAGAGCAGGCGCGCGGCGATCGGCACGATGGCCATGTCGGGTTTTCCCTGCAGGATCAGCCGCACCTGCACACCGCGCTGCGCCGCCCGCCGCAGCTCGCGCAACAGTGTGTAACTGGGGAAGAAATAGGCGCAGGCGATCAGGACTTCCTTGCGCGCGGCTCGAATGGCATGGCGGTAGTGCCGTTCGATGTCGTTGGTGTGATGGCGGTTGTCGCGCGTGACCAGTATGGCTTCGGCATCGCCGGCGGGCGGGCTCGGATCGCGCACCACCGCAGGCGTGCGCCAGCGGCGCCAGCGGGCGCGCAGCCCGATCGGTGCGGTGAGGGCACGCTCGAGAAAGCGATGCACGTCGTCGACGATCGGGCCCTGCAATTCCACGGAATAGTCTTGCTTCGATTCCGGCCCGAAATCGGCGACGTGGTCGGCCGAAAAATTGATTCCCCCGATGAACGCAAGCGTTCCGTCGACGACTACGATCTTGCGATGCATCCGGCGAAATGCCTTGAAGCGCCGCGCCATATTCAGGCGTTTTCCGAGCCAGCCCAACTCTCCGTAGATCTGGAACTTGACGCCGGCCTCGGTGAGCTCGTGGATGAACCTGCTGCTCAACCTGCTCGGCGGCGACCCCCATCCGTCGACCGTCATGATCACGTTGACACCGCGCCGCGCGGCATCCACCAGCACCGCTTTCAGTTCCCTGCCGATCTTGTCGTCGAACAGGATGAACGTCTCGATCAGCACCTCGAATCGGGCGCCCCGGATGGCCGCGAAGACGCGGGGAAAATATTCCTCTCCATTCTCGAGCAGGTCTACGCGGTTTCCGCTGCTCCAGGCATGATTCACAGATCGACCTCCGCGGCAGACAGCAGCTGCTTCGCCGCCTCAGCGTGTGTAAGTGCGTCCACGGCAAAAGCAGATACCGTGCCAGCCGCGCCCGGCCGGGCCGCGCACGTTCGTCAAGTGGTATGGGCTTTGCAAAGGCTCGCGATCGTCGCTGTGACCCGCGCGTCCCTGTGCAGGAGGATCGAAGACATGAATCAGTCCGAGCCGATTCGGCACTACCGGGCTTATCGTCCGAGGCCTTTCACGGAGGCCGAGCGAGACTGCGTGACCATTCTTTTCGGCGGCCTGCATTGGCGCGCGGAGCGCCTGGTGCAGGGTGCCATCGAGAATTGCGGCTATCGGGCGCGGGTGTTGCCGGCGGCGACGAAGCAGGACCTGATCGTCGGCCGGGAGACAGCGGACATCGGTCAGTGTTGCCCGACGAGCTTCACCACGGGGAACCTAGCCAACTTTCTGCGTGACGAGGCGAAGGTAAAGGGTGCGAAGGCGGTGGAAAAAGAGTACGTCTACGTGACCGCCGGCGCCTGCGGCGCATGCCGGTTTGGGCAATATCATCAGAGCTACGAGTTGTCGTTGCGCAATATCGGGATGGAATCCTTCCGCATGTATCTGTTGGGGCAGGACGTTTCTGACCAGGGGGAGATGGAAGGGGGCGGTCTCGACGTCAACCTGGCGTTCACGATGGGTGCGGCCTTCGCGATCCTGCTGAGCGACCTGGTTCAGGATCTCGAGTATCGGACACGGCCGTACGAGGTGAACGCCGGGCAGACGGCCGAGGTTGCAAAGGAATCCATCGAGTACCTGTACGAGGTGTTCCGCAACCGCCCGGTTCGCAAGGGCAAGTGGGGTCTGGCGCTGTGGCATCTGCGCACCAGATACTTCACCGATGCCCTGCGCGAGGTGCGTCGCCGTTTTGATCAGGTCGAGGTCGACCGCTTGCGCGTGAAGCCGTTGGTGAAGATCACGGGCGAGTTCTATCTGCAGACGGTGGAGGGCGACCCCAACTACAACATTCAGCACTGGCTGGAGACCGAGGGCGCGGAGGTATACCCCGCGGCGGTGATGGTCTGGCTCGATTACCTGCTGCGATACGCCGCCCAGGAGCAGCAGGACCGCATCGGCGCGCATCGCCACGCCAGGGTCAAGGCCGGGTCGCTGCGGGCCGGGCAGGCGGTGCTGCGTTGGACCCACAACCGCATGCGCGCCGCCCTGGGAGGCCTGCCGCGGGAGCTGCCGGATCAGTACGAATTGAGAGATCTTGCAGCACCGTACTTTCACAGCCGGCTCAGCGGCGGCGAGGGAGACATGCTGATCGGCAAGGCGCTATGGGCCTACAAGCACAAGAAGGCGCACATGACCTGCGAGCTGTCGCCTTACTCATGCATGCCCAACACGATGAGCATCGGCGCGATGGCAGCCGTGCTGGGCCAATACCCAGATCTGCTGTATGCGCCGCTGGAGATCAAGGGGGATGCCGAGGTGCACGCGCTATCGCGGTGCCAGATGATCCTCTCTGAAGCGAAGAAGCAGGCGCAACGCGAGTACGACCTGGCCCTCGAGCGAACCGGGCTGACCAGCGAACGCGCGCGCGCGCTGCTCGATGAGTCACCGGCACTGAAACGGGCCACGTTCAAGCTGCCTCATTACGGCATGGCTGGAATGGCGGCGAACACGGTGATGCATCTGGCGCGCTTGCACAAGCTGCCGGCGACCGCCTGATGCGAGCGCCTGATGACGAGTCAGGCTTCAGGAGTAAGTGATGAGCAAAGACAAGCGTTCTCGCCCGGTCGCTGCAGAGCCGATCCGGCTGATCGACAGCCGCGCCCAGCCGCAGCGCTCGACTGCGGGCACACCTGAAACAGCATCAGGGGGATGCGGCGCCCGCTTCATCGGCCTTGACGTAGGCTCGACGACGGTGAAGGCGATCGTGATGCGCGACGGCCAGAGTGTCTGGCGCGACTACAAGCGACACGGCACGCGGCAGGCCGAGATGGCGCTGGAGTTCCTGATCCGGATGGAAGCCGAGTGCGGGCTCGATCCCGGCGTCGATCGTATCTATCTCACCGGCTCGGGTGCCGGAGGCCTGGCACCGCTGGTCGGCGGCAAGTGCGTGCAGGAGGTGGTCGCGGTGGCGGCTGCAGTGGAGAAGCTGCATCCGGAAGTGCGTTTCGTCTCTGAGATCGGCGGCGAGGACATGAAGACGATCTTCTTCACGCCCGCCGGTGACGGCACCAGCAAGCAGGTTTACATGCAGTCTGCTTGCAGCGGCGGCACCGGCACCTTCGTGGAGAAGACGGCGCGCAAGCTCGGCATTCCGATCGATCAGCTCGCGGCGATGCCCTACGACGCTATGGATCTGCACAAGGTCAGTTCGAAGTGCGGCATCTTTGCCGAAGCCGACGCGAACACGCTGGTCAAGTCCGGCGTGCCGGTCGAGGAGATCATCGCAAGCCTGTTCGAGGCCGTCGTCCACCAGAATCTCGCATCCCTGACGAAGGGCAACACGCCGTTGCCGCGCGTGCTTCTGCTTGGGGGGCCGAACCTGTTCTTCACAG
>JBLRXD010000301.1:0-5460 GCA_047920935.1 Pseudomonadales bacterium
CGCGACCGAGCGGAGCAAATTGACCCGCTCTGGGGGCAATTTGTCGCAGCGAGGGCACCCCCGGAGGGGGTCGCGCGAGGGCACGCAGGTGTTTTCCCGCTGGCTGCGGCGCTGCGGCCTCCGGATCGCGATCTGGAGATCGCTCCTACGGGTTTCGGTCCGGGTCGTCTGAGGAGGCGTCATCTTCGGCGTCGCCGGGGATGCGGTGTTGCTCCGCCGCCCAGGCGCCCAGGTCGATGAGCTTGCAGCGCTCGGAACAGAACGGTCGAAACTCGTTGCCCGGCGACCACTTCACCCGTTTGCCGCAGGTGGGGCAGAGGACGATTCGTGGGGTGCTTTCGCTCATCCGCAGAACTCCAGATAGGTGCCGTGCAGGCGCTGCACTTCGCGGTCCAGGTGGGCGAGATCGCGGTCGTTGACGATGACGTCGTCGGCGGCCGCCAGGCGGCGCTGGCGGTCGGCCTGGGCGGCCATGATGGCGCGCACCTGCTCCTCGGTGTTGCCGTCTCTGACCATGGTGCGCGACAGCTGCAGCGCCTCGGGCACGTCCACCACCAGCACCCGGCCGCAGGCGCGGGCCTGACCCGACTCGATGAGGATGGGGTTCACCAGAATGCTGTAAAGCGAGCTGCTGGCCTGCAGTTGCTCGCGCAGCCAGGCGCCGATGAGCGGGTGGGTGAGCGCCTCGAGCCAGCGGCGCGCGGCCGGCTCGGCGAACACCCGGGCGCGCAGCGCGGCGCGGTCGAGGCTGCCGTCGGGGTTGAGCAGGTCGGCGCCGAAGCGCTCGGCGATGGCCGCCAGCGCCGGTTGGTCCGGGGCGAGCACGGCGCGTGACGCGAGATCCGCGTCGACCACGGTAATACCCAGGGCAGCGAAGCGATCCGAGACGGCCGTCTTGCCGCTGCCGATGCCTCCGGTGAGGCCAACGACGAGTGAAGACATGGGCGAAGTCAGGTCAGAAACAGGCCCAGCACCGTATCACGCTGGGCCAGGCAAACCCAACCCGCAACCGCCAGAAAGGGCCCGAACGGGATGGGCTCCGCCCGTTCACGCCGGCCGGTCACCGAGGTGACGACCGCGTACAGCAGGCCGACCAGGGCGGCGATCAGCACCGTCGCCGGCAGCACCTGCCAGCCGAGCCAGGCGCCGATGGCGGCCAGCAGCTTGAAGTCGCCGTAGCCCATGCCTTCCTTGCCGGTGACCAGCTTGAAGCCCCAGAACGTGCTCCACAGGAACAGGTAGCCGGCGGCGGCGCCGACGATGGCCGAGGTGGGATCGGTGAAGCCGCCGAAGACGTTGACGATCAGCCCCAGCCACAACAGCGGCAGGGTGAGCTGGTCGGGCAGCAGCTGGGTGTCGTAGTCGATGAACATCAGCGCCAGCAGCGTCCAGGTGAACAGCAGCGCTGCCAGGCCGAGCCAGGTGAAGCCGAACAGCGCCAGCACCGCCACCGAGAACAACGCGGTCAGCACTTCCACCAGCGGGTAGCGGATGGGGATGGGGGTGCCGCAGCGGGCGCACTTGCCGCCCAGCAGCACCCAGCTCACCACCGGCACGTTCTGCCAGGCCAGGATGGGCGCTTCGCAGTTCGGGCAGCGCGAGCGCGGCACCATCAGGTTGAACGGCGGCTGCGGCTCGGGCGCCTCGCCGTCGTGGAGAATCATGTGGGCCTCCGCCTGCCACTGCCGTTGCAGCATCAGCGGTATCCGGTGAATCACCACGTTGAGGAAGCTGCCGACGCACAGCGCGACCCATACGGCCAGGATCAGGCCGATCCAGCCGTAGCTGAGCAGAGTCTGGGCCATCAGCCGGCCCCGGTCGGCGGTAACGTATCAGCCACCGACCACCGCGCCGAGCTGGAAGATGGGCAGGTACATGGCGATGATCAGTCCGCCCACCAGCACCCCGAGCACGGCCATGATCATCGGCTCCATCAGGGCGGTGAGGTTGTCGACCAGGTTGTCCACCTGCTCCTCGTAGTAGCTGGCCGCCTTGTCGAGCATGGAATCCAGCGCGCCGGCTTCCTCACCGATGGCCACCATCTGAATCACCATGTTGGGAAACACGCCGGTGGATTTCATGGAGAAGTTCAACTGCTGGCCGGTGGAGACGTCGTCGCGCACTTTGAATACGGCGTTGATGTACACCGAGTTGCCGGTGGCGCCGGCCACCGAGTTGAGCGCGTCCACCAGCGGCACGCCGGCGGCGAACGTGGTAGACAGGGTGCGGGCGAAGCGAGCCACCGCGGATTTCTCGATGATGCTGCCCGCCACCGGAAGCTTCAGCGACAGCCGGTCTATGATGTCGCGCAGGCGCTTCGAGCGTTTGCGGATGGCGATGAAGCCGACCACCGTGCCGATGATGCCGGCGATGATCACCAGCCACCACGCCTGGACGAATTCGGATATGCCCACCACGAACTGGGTGAAGGCGGGCAGCTCGGCGCCGAAGCCGGCGAACACCATCTCGAACTGGGGCACCACCTTGATCAGCAGAATGCCGGTGACCACGATGGCCACCACCACCACCGCGATGGGGTAGGTCATGGCCTTCTTCACCTTGGCCTTCAGCGACTCGGTCTTTTCCTTGTAGGTAGCGATGCGGTCGAGCATGGTCTCCAGCGAGCCGGATTGCTCACCGGCATCCACCAGGTTGCAGAACAGCTCGTCGAAGAACAGCGGGTGGCGGCGCAGGGCGGCGGCGAAGCTGGTGCCGCCGGCCACATCGCCGCGGATGCTGCGAATCAGGTCGCCCATCTTCGGCTTGTCGAGGCCGTCGGCGACGATCTCAAACGACTGCACCAGCGGCACGCCGGCACGCATCATGGTGGCCATCTGCCGGGTGAACAGCGCGATGTCCGCCGGCTTGATGCTGCCGCCGCCCTTGCCGAACAGCGGCTTGGCCTTCTTCCTGACCTTGTTGGCGTTGATGCCCTGGCGGCGCAGCTCGGCCTTGGCGATCGCCGGGTTGGCGCTCGAGATTTCGCCTTTGGTCTTGCGACCCTGTTTGTCGGTACCTTCCCATTGGAAGGTTGCACTCTCGGCCATCTCAATGCCCCGTGGTTACGCGGTTGACCTCGGCCAGGCTGGTGACGCCCTGGATGACTTTCTCCAGCCCGGAACTGCGCAGATCGTTGAAGCCCAATACGCGGGCCTGGTTCGCCAACTCGATGCTGTTGCCGTCTTCCATGATAATCTGCGACATCTCTTTGGTTATTTTAACTACTTCATAAATACCGACACGGCCCTTGTAGCCGTCGTTGCATTTGCCGCAGCCTTTGAGCTTGGGCTCGAACACCTGAAAACCCTCCGCGATCTGCTCCTCGCTGAAGCCTTCGGCCAGCAACGTCTCTTTGGGTATGTCGATGGGCTGCCTGCAGCCGTTGCACAACCGGCGCGCCAGCCGCTGGGCGATGATCAGCGCCACGCTGGTGGCCAGGTTGAACGCCGGCACCCCCATGTTGCGCAGCCGGGTCAGCGTCTCCGCCGCGGAATTGGTGTGCAGGGTGGAAAGCACCAGGTGACCGGTCTGGGCGGCCTTCACCGCGATCTCGGCGGTTTCCAGGTCGCGAATCTCCCCCACCATGACCACGTCGGGATCCTGGCGCAGAAACGAGCGCAGCGCCGAGGCGAAATCCAGCCCGACGCGGTTGTTGACGTTCACCTGGTTGATGCCTTCCAGGTTGATCTCCACCGGGTCTTCGGCGGTGGCGATGTTGCGCTCCGAGGTGTTGAGGATGTTCAGCCCCGTATACAGGCTCACCGTCTTACCGCTGCCGGTGGGGCCGGTTACCAGAATCATGCCCTGGGGGCGGCTCAGCGCCTCGAGGAAGGCCGCCTGCTGCAGCGGCTCGAAGCCCAGGGCCTCGATGCCCATCTTGGCGCTGCTGGGGTCGAGAATCCGCAGCACGATCTTCTCACCCCACAGGGTCGGCAGGCTGTTGACCCGAAAGTCGATGGCGCGGGTTTTCGACAGCTTCATCTTGATGCGGCCGTCCTGGGGCAGGCGCCGCTCGGAGATGTCGAGCTCGGCCATGACCTTCAGGCGCGCAGCCAGCCGGGTGCCCAGGCTGGCGGGGGGCGATGCCACCACGTGAAGAATGCCGTCGGTGCGAAAGCGCACCCGGTAGCTCTTCTCGTAGGGTTCGAAATGGATGTCCGAAGCGCCGCCCTTGATGGCATCGAGCAGCATCTTGTTGACGAACCGCACCACCGGAGTGTCGTCGGTGGCGGAACGCACGTCTTCTTCCTCGATGTCGTCGGGGAAGGCCTCCATGTCCAGATCTTCGAGGCTGTCGTCGCCGAGATCGCCCAGGGCATTGGCATCCTGGCGATTGAGGAACTGCTCGATCAGCACCTGAAGCTTGTCTTCCTCCACCAGCACCGCTTCGGTGTTGACGCCGGTCTGAAACTTGATTTCGTCCAACGCCTGCAGGTTGGTGGGGTCGGAAACCGCCATGAACAGCCGCATGCCGCGCCGCACCAGCGGCAGCGCGTGGTGCTGGCGGATCAGCGATTCCTTGACCAGATCTTTCGGAATGGCATCGACGTCGAACGCGGAGAGATCGAGGATCGGCACCCCGAACTCCTCCGACGCGCTCACCGCGATGTGGCGCGACTCGGCCACGCCGTTTTTCACCAGGTAGGCGACGAACGGCGTGCCTTCCCGGCGCGCCTCTTCGGTGGAGCGGACGGCCGCATCGGCATCGAGGACGCTTTCCTCGACCAGACGCCGCGCCAGGCCGCTCAGTGGGACCGGTTCAGATGCCATATCGCGGTGAAATCCTTGTCTTCAGATACAAATGTCGCGGCGGTACCTTAACGTCGAGCCGGTGGTGCGGTCTAAAGCTGCGTCACCCTACTGTGGATAACCGCGTCACAGCTTCGCCACCCGTCATCCGCCATGCTCGCCGCCCGCCGCGGCCCGTGGTTTGCGTACTCTGTTGGCAGTATAGACGCCGCTGCCGGGCGCGCCGGCGCGCAGGCCCAGGGTCGCCGCGCCGGCTCACGCCGTCGGCCTAGACCGCCCGCTGGCGCATCTGATCCGGGCGACTACGCTGAAGGTGACCACCCCTGCCACCGGCAGGTGACACGCACCGTCAGCATGTGACGTGGGGCGAAACCCACGAAGCGGCAGGCGAGCGGCGCTCAAGGACGGGCGCAGAGGCTCACAGTCGTGCTAAGTCGTTGACTGTAAAGTGATTAACGAGCCAGCAGGGGTGGTGTTTCAAAACTGGCACGGCGGTTGCAAAACCCGCCTCGACAGTCGCGGCGCCAACGCCCACGGCACCACAAGTGCCAAAGCAGCCAACGCCACGTGTTCAAAAACCTGAAATTTCGGAGTGGATCCAACAATGAACAAATCTATCCAGAAGGGTTTCACCCTTATCGAATTGATGATCGTGGTGGCCATCATCGGCATTCTGGCCGCTGTGGCGCTGCCGGCTTATCAGAACTACAT
>JBLRXD010000302.1:0-5375 GCA_047920935.1 Pseudomonadales bacterium
CGTGCCTCCACCAAGTGCAGCAGGATCCGTGTGCGTGCCAAGTGGCGCAGGAACTGTACCCCGAGCCCGGCGCCTTCGGCGGCGCCGCGAATCAGCCCCGGTATGTCGGCCATCACCAGGCTGGCGTCGCGCCCTGGCCGCTTCACGACCCCGAGGCTCGGCGTCAGCGTCGTGAACGGGTAATCGGCCACCTTCGGCCGCGCGGCCGAAACGGAGCTGATCAGCGTCGATTTGCCGGCATTGGGCATGCCGAGCAGGCCGACGTCGGCGATCAGCTTGAGTTGCAGGCGCAGCTGCCGCACCTCACCCGGCGCTCCGGGAATGGTGCGCCGCGGGGCGCGGTTGGTACTGGATTTGAAGCGGGTGTTGCCGAGACCGCGCCGGCCGCCGTGCGCCACCAGCAGTTCATCGCCTTCCTCGGTGAGGTCGCCCAGGGTCTCCAGGGTCTCCTCATCGACCACGGAAGTACCCACCGGCACGCGTACCCGGGAATCCTGACCTCGAGCGCCGGTCTTGTTGCGACCGCTGCCGGGCTGGCCATGCTGCGCCCGGTACAACGGCTGAAACCGGAAGTCGACCAGGGTGTTCAAAGCGTGATCGGCCACCAGGATGACATCGCCGCCGTCACCACCATCACCGCCGTCGGGGCCTCCCTTGGCGATGTACTTCTCACGGCGGAACGACAGGCAACCGTTACCGCCCTTGCCCGCTTCGACCCGTATGCTTGCTTCGTCGATGAACTGCATAAAAAAAACCCCGCGAGAAGCGGGGTTTTACCACTTACGCTTCCGCAGCAAGCGGCTCCACCGTCACGAACTTACGACCCTTGGGGCCGCGAGTGACGAATTTGACCGTACCGTCCGCGGTGGCGAACAACGTGTGATCGCGGCCGCATCCGACGTTGGTGCCGGGATGAAACCGGGTGCCGCGCTGACGCACGATGATGTTGCCCGCCTGCACCACCTGGCCCCCGAACTTCTTGAGGCCCAGGCGCTTGGACTGGGAATCGCGACCGTTGCGGGTGCTGCCGCCGGCTTTCTTGTGTGCCATGAGTGCTGTCTCCTCAAGCGTTGATGCTGGTGATCTTGACCGCCGTGTACCACTGGCGGTGGCCCTGCCGGCTCATGGAGTGCTTGCGGCGACGGAACTTGATGATGCGGATCTTCCTGGCGCGGTCGTGGTTCATCACCTCGGCCGTCACCTTGCCGCCGTCGACGTAGGGCGCCCCGACCGAGACGTTGTCGCCATCTGCCACCAGCAGAACCTTGTCGAACACCACTTCCTCACCGGGCGCGGCATCGATAAGCTCGAGCCGTAGGATCTCGCCCTCAGTAACCCGGTGCTGCTTACCACCGCTCGAGAAAACCGCAAACATATTCTGTACTCCTGAACCACCACGGCCTGTATTACAATGCCGTGCGTGATGGGCGCCCAATCGGGATTAGTTGTTCCTGCGCCACCTCCGGCAGACCAGGCCTTTATTGCCTCGCTGCCGACTCGGCTGACGACCTCACCACCTGTGGGGTGGACGCGCTTACCGCCCTATCCAGGTGGGGGTCCGCGTGAAGGCGCGTAATTCTACGGGCAAAAATATTCGATTACAACGAGATAGCCAGGGCAAGATGCAGCGCCGCAAACCGGCTAACATTGCAAAAGTGCAATTGGAACTCGAGGATGTCAGGACAATCCGCCATTGCGACCGCCGGCCAGGAATCGAGACATGGCGCGCTTGCGCCCGTCTACGCCCTGGTTGCCCGTGATTTCGCCGCCGTCAACGCGCTGATTCCGCGCCAGCTGACCTCCGATGTCAGTCTGGTCGAGGAGATCAGCCACTACATCGTCGACAGCGGCGGCAAGCGGCTGCGCCCGCTGCTGGTGCTGCTCGGCGCCCGCGCCTGCGGCTACGACGGCGGCGCGCACGTGCGTCTGGCCACGATCATCGAGTTTCTGCACACCGCCACCCTGCTGCACGACGACGTGGTAGACCGCTCCGACCTGCGCCGCGGCCGAGCGACCGCCAACTCCACCTGGGGCAATGCGCCCAGCGTGCTGGTGGGAGACTTCCTGTATTCCCGGGCATTCCAGCTCATGGTCGAACTCGAAAACATGGACATCATGGCGATTCTCTCCGATGCCACCAACACCATTGCCGAAGGTGAGGTGATGCAGTTGGCGAACATCGGCAACGTGGCGCTGTCCGAGGTCGCGTACCTGGAGGTGATTCGCTGCAAGACGGCGCTGCTGTTCCAGGCGGCCGCCCACACCGCCGGGGTGCTGGGCAGCGAAGATCCCGACGAGATCAACGCCCTGAAGCAATTCGGCCTGCACTTCGGCATGGCCTATCAGTTGGTGGATGATTACCTGGACTACGCCGGCGACAGCGTGCTGATGGGCAAGAACGTGGGCGACGATCTGGCTGAAGGCAAGCTGACGCTGCCGTTGATCCACGCCCTCGGCCATGCCCGCGCGGCCGACGCCGCAGTGATCCGCGACGCGCTGTCGGCGCGCTCCGCCGACCGGCTCGACGACGTGCTGGCCATCGTGCGGCGCTCCGGCGCCCTCGACTACGTGCAGCAGGCAGCCCGCCGGCAAGGCGAGCTCGCCCGGGCCACCCTCACCCAGCTGCCCTCCAGCGCCTACCGCGATGCACTGGAAACCGTTGCCAATCATTCCACCGCGCGCCTGAGCTGAATGGCGCGTAACCGCCGAGCCCGACCGCCGCGGCGGTGGCGCCGCCTTGGCGCCGCCAGCGCCGCTGTGCTGCTCGGCGCCGCGGCAGCGGCGGCCGACGTCGCGTTCAGCGCTTGCGAGATCCGCGGCAGCGGAGGCATTGGCCGGGTCGCCGCCGAGTGCGGTTATCTGAACGTGGCGGAGAATCCCGACCAACCCGCGGGCCGGCGCCTGGACCTGTTCGTCGCCCGCATCCCCGCCCTGGCTGCGGAGCCGGCCGCCGATGCCTTCACCATCATCAACGGCGGCCCGGGCGCTTCTTCGGTGTCGCTCTACGTCGATCTGCAAGGCGCGTTCGCCGGCATCCGCCGCGACCGCGACATCGTCATCGTCGACCAGCGCGGCACCGGTCGGTCCGCGCCGCTGGACTGCCCGGCACTGGCGGAGATCACGCAGGAGTTCGACCTCGAGGCGGTACGCGAGGCCACCCGCAGCTGTCTCACCGGCATGGATGCCGACCCGCGCTTCTACACCACTGCGGTGGCGGCGGACGACCTGGAAGCGCTGCGCCTGGCGCTCGGCTACCCGGCCTGGAATCTTTACGGCGTCTCCTACGGCACCCGCGTCGCGCAGACCTACCTGAGGCGCCACCCTCACGGGGTGCGGACGCTGATACTGGACGGCGTGGTGCCGCCCGGGCAGCCTCTGGGCCCCGACGTCGCCCTGAACGCCCAGCACGCCCTCGACGCCATCATGACGCGCTGCGCCGAGGGGGCTGACTGCGCCGCAGCCTTCCCCGACCTGCCGTTGCAGTTCCAGCGCTTGAGCCAGCGGCTGAAAGAGGCGCCGGTGGATCTGCAGATTCCCCATCCGGTTACCGGGCGGGTGCAGCCGGTGCGCCTCGGCTACAGCGATCTCGCCATGACGGTACGGATCCTCAGCTACGCCCCCGAGACTGCCTCGCTGATTCCGCTGATCATCGAGGAAGCCGCTGCCAGGAACAACTATCTGCCGATCGCCAGCCAGGCGCTGCGCATCGAGCGCGAGCTGGGAGAGAGCATCAGCTTCGGCATGCACAACAGCGTGGTCTGCACCGAGGACGTACCGTTCTACGGCGACCTCACCGCGGTGTGGCCGCAGCTGGATGCCTCCTATCTGGGCGCCGAGCAGGTGCGCGCGCTGCAGGCCATCTGCTCGCTGTGGCCACGTGGCCCGCTCGACCCCGGCCAGCATGCTCCGCTGGCATCGGGCCGCCCGGTGCTGCTGCTGTCAGGCGAGCACGACCCGGTCACGCCGCCCGCATACGCCGAACGCGCCGCCGAGGGCCTCGACAACAGCCGCCATCTGGTGGCCCGCGGCCAAGGCCACGGCGTCGTGGCGCGTGGCTGTCTGCCGTTGATCGTCAGCGACTTCGTCGGCGCGGCGGGCTTCGACGGCCTGGACACCGAGTGCATGCAGCGGCTGCGCAGCGACGCTTTCTTCGTCGACCTGCTGGGGCCGCCACCATGATCCGCGCCGAAGGCCTCGGCAAATCCTTCGGCTCCCTGCAGGCCATCGAGCAGGTGAGCCTGCAGGCGCCGGACGGGCGCATTACCGCCCTGCTCGGCCCCAACGGGGCCGGCAAGTCCACCACCCTGCGCATTCTGTCGACGGTGCTGCGTGCCGACACCGGCAGCGCCTGGGTGGACGATCACGAGGTCGCAGCCGACCCCACCGCCGTGCGCCGCGCCATCGGCGTGCTGCCCCACCAGGCCGGTCTCTACGACCGCCTCACCGCGCGGGAGAACGTCAGCTACTTCGGCGCGCTTCATGGGCTGTCCGGGCGGGCGCTGCGATCGCGGGTGGATCAACTGATCCGCCAACTCGACATGGAAGACTTCGCCGGCCGCCGCGTGGCCGGCTTCTCCCAGGGGCAGCGCATCAAAGTCGCCCTGGCCCGGGCTCTGGTACACGACCCGCGCAACGTGCTGCTGGATGAACCCACCAACGGCCTCGACGTGATGGCGACCCGCGCGCTGCGCGAGATCATTCTCTCGCTGAAGTCCGAGGGTCGCTGCGTGGTGTTCTCGAGTCACGTCATGCAGGAGGTAGCAACGCTCTGTGACGACGTGGTGATCGTGGCGGACGGCAAGGTGCAGTTCGCCGGCACCCTGGACGGCCTGCGTCAGCAGACCGGCGAGCACGACCTGGAGGAGGCCTTCGTGCGTCTGGTGGCAGGGCAGCACCCATGAGAGGTTTCGTGGTGGTGCTGGCAAAGGAGTGCAAAGACAACATCCGCGACAGGCGCACCATCTTCGCTTCCCTGTCGCTGGCCCTGCTCGGCCCGGCGCTGCTGGTCGCCCTCATGACCTTCGCCCTGAACACCACGCTGGGGGAAGCGCGCGAGTCGTTCCGACTGGCCGTGGTGGGCGCCGAGCACGCGCCTGGGCTGATGGACCACCTGGCCAGCAACAACGTCGAGCTGGCGCTGGTGGATCTGCCGGATCCGCGCCAGGCGGTGATCGACGGCGACGAGGCCCTGGTGCTGGTGATCGACCCGGACTATCCGCAACGCTTCCGCGCCGGCGACGCCAACGCCGTGGCGCTGATCCACGACAGCTCGCAGATGGGCACCGCGCGGCGCGACTTCCTCACCGCCCGTCAGCTGCTCATGGGCTACGGCCAGAAGCTGGGCGTGCTGCGCCTGCAACTGCGCGGTGTCGACC
>JBLRXD010000303.1:0-5359 GCA_047920935.1 Pseudomonadales bacterium
CCAGCAGCGCCAGCTGGGTGTGGCGCATCCAGCCGGCGCCAGCGGCGGCGGCAGACACATCCTTGAACACCAGGCTCACCCGACCCAGGCGCAGCACGTCGCCGTCCTGCAGGCGCGCGCTTTGCACCTCGACGCCGTTGACTCGGGTGCCGTTGGTGGCCATGAGGTTGGTGAGAGTCACACCCTCCGCCCGCACCATGAGCTCGGCGTGCCTGGCGGAAACGCTACGGTCGCGCAGCACCAGGTCGCAGTCGTCGTGGCGACCGATCAGCACCCGGCCGCGGGGCGTGCGGAAGGCAAGGCCCGCCACCGGATCGCTCGCGCCGAGCAGAAACACGCCGCTTTCGCCGCCCGGCGGCCGGGGCGGATCGAACGCCACCGGCTCCTCCACGGCCGCGAACTCGGTCGTGTCACCGCTGCCGCCCGCCCCACCCGGCGGCGGTGGGCGGATCGGCAGCAGCCGGGAGCCGGCATCGTCCTTGCGTACCGGCGTCAGGTCGACGCCACGACCGATGAGCTGAAAGCGGTGGGTGTCGAAGGTGATCTCGTCGCCGTGGTAGACCCGGCAAGCGCCGCTGAGCCGCTCGCCGTTGATGAAGGTGCCATTGGCTGATCCGAGATCGCGCAGCCAGACCGCCCCGCCCCGGGCGGCGAGTTCGGCGTGGAAGCGCGAGATGTGATCTTCTTCGAGCTGCAGATCGTTGTCGCCGCTGCGGCCCACGGTGCAGGCGTCGCGGATCGGCAGGCCGTCGGCATCGCCCGCCGCGTGCAGACGCCATTCGTCGGCTTCCGGCGGGTGCAGCACGTCGAGCGTCAGCTCCAACAGGCTCTGCCCGATCTCCAACCGATCGCCTGGCATCAGACCCAGTGGCCCGCCGCGGTCGCTGCCATTCACCCGCAGGCTTGCTTCCCCCAGGGGAATCGCCCGCGGCCCGCGCCCGGTGGATTCGAGCCGGAGGTGATAGTCGAGCACGTCTTCACCGGAGAGCACCAGATCGTTCTCCAGGTGCCGGCCCAGGGTCATGCCGTCAACCAGGGGCACCCGGTCGCCTTCAAGGTCGAGAAAGTACGCAATGTCAGGGATTGGCGTCACGTTGTTCCCACTGCCGGCGAAGCTCGCGCCACTCGGTTGCATCCGGGGTGATCGCGAGGGCCAACTCGAGATAGTGCTTGGCCTCCACCTCCAACCCGGCACCATAGGCCTCCCGGGCGACGCTGGCGAGCCTTTGGGCCGCCCGGCCAAGCAGCGCCTGCGCCTGCTCGTTACCCGGATCAAGCCGTTCGACGTCGCGCAGCAACGCCACCGCGTTGCGCGGTTGCGGCTCGGTTATGAAGCCGTCGGCCAGTAACGCTTCGGCGTCGGCGAGGTTGCGGGCTACGGTGGCGATTCTGCTCACCTCGGCGTCGAGGCGCGCGCGCAGGCGATTCACCGCCTGCGGATCGAGACCCACAGCCGTGGCGCGCTCGATGAGCGCCCGGGTGCGATCGAGCTCGCCGCTCTGCAGCAGATTGCTGGCGGCGATCAGCAACTGGGAAACCACTTCGTTCACGCCCTGAGCGGCGATGGTGTTCTCCGGATCCGTCGCCAGCACCCGATGGTAGAGCTCCGCGGCGTTGGCGCCCGGGGGGTTGATCAGCGCTCCGGCTGCCCGATAGGCGCTGGCCTGCTGCAGCATCTCGCCGATCGCCTCCTGCAGCGTGGTGGCCTGCTGAATCTTTTCCCGCGCCTGGGCCAACTCCGGCAGCCGATCGCTGGCGGCGCTGGCCCGATCGAGAAAGGCGATGGCGTCGTCGACCTCGCCGGCGTCGGCAGCCGCGGCGGCAAGCCCGGCGTAATAGCGGCTCAGGTTGTCGAGTTCTATGCGGGCCGTGGGGTGCGCGGGCGCCAGGCGCAGCACCTCCTGCAGCGCCTGGATGGCGGCCGTGGCCGAGGGCATGTCGGACGGCCCGTGGCTGCGCAGCAGACCCTGGGTGCTGAGCAGCAGGCTTTCGGCGTGCTTGCGGTTGGTCAGCTTGTCCGCCAGCGCGCGCAGCGAAGCGTCGTCTGGAAATGCGCTGAGGGATTCCGCCAGCCTGGTCTCCGCCTGGGTGAGATTGCCCTGAGTGAGGGCGTTATCGATGTCGCTCTTCCACTGCGTGGCGATGGTTGCCAGGGCGGCCTCCGCCCGCCGGTGGGAGGGATCCAGGGTGAGCACCCGCCGGTAGCCGGCAACGATGGTGGCCAGGCTCTGGTTCGGATCTTCGCGCAGCGAGCGCGCGCTGCGCCAGGCATCCTGGATGGTGGGATCCTCGATGAGGTTCAGCGACGCCGCCAGCCGAGTCACCCAGTCGGGCTGCGCCACGAACAGCACCGAGGCACCGCCGATCAAGGTCGCCAGCAGGATCACCGACACCACCGGCCGGGCCATCTGCAGCTGGCGCTGGCGCCGGGTGGTGCGCTGACCCCGCACCGGCTCGCGGACGGCAAACATGGCCGAACCGACCGCGCGGATCTCCTGGGTGGTTACCGCCTGAGAGCGAATGGTGGGGTTGGTCATGCCCGGCCGCGCGCGCACCGCGTCGAGCGCCGCGGCGAACTCCGCACCGGTCTGAAAGCGCGCCTCCGGCCGCTTCGCCAAAGCGCTGTCGAGCACCGGCTGAAAGGCCGCCAGGTAGTTCGGCAGTCGGGGAATCGGCTCCTGCAGATGCTTGATGCCGATACTCACGGCGGTGTCTGCCTTGTACGGCACATCGCCGGTGAGCACCCGGTAGAACACCACCCCCAGACTGTACAGATCGGAGCGGCCGTCCAGCGCCCTGCCCGCCGCCTGCTCCGGGCTCATGTACTGCGGGGTGCCGAGCACGGTGCCGGTGCGGCTGATGCTGGGCGTGGCGTCGATGACCCGGGCGATGCCGAAATCCGAAAGCACCGCGCTGCCGTCCTCACGGAACAGGATGTTCTCGGGCTTGATGTCGCGGTGCACGAAGCCGCGGCCGTGGGCGTAATCCAACGCGCGGCCGATATCTTTCACCACGCGGATGAGATTCTCCACCCGCATGCCGCGTTCCAGCCGGCGGGTGAGATCGCCGCCTCCGACGTACTCCATCACCAGAAACAGCGCGTCGTCGTGAGCGCCAACGTCGTAAACCTGGACGATGTTGGGGTGAGACAGCTGGGCGTTGATCCGCGACTCCTGCAGGAAGCGCTTGCGGAACTCCGCATCCTGCGCCAGCTCGTCGCCGACCACCTTCAGCGCCACGGTGCGACCGAGCCGCTTCTGCACCGCCAGGTAGACGCGAGCCATGCCTCCGCGGCCTAGCTCCCGCAGAATCTGGTAACCGGGCAGATCCATCAGGTATCCTGAGGTCGCAGTACCAGCACCTCCCCGTCGACCAGGTTGCCCAGCACGAATCGCCCGTTGACCACGATGCGTTCGCCGTCGAGGCTCGCGGCCAGCCCGCGGCCGTGGGCGAGGCCGTTGATGCAGGAGTCGGCTTCGAACATCCAGGCCACCTCGTCCATCTGCAGCCTGCAGGTGGCAACCGGCTCCAGCGGCTTGCTGAGGATCAGATTGCCCTGCTCCCAGCGCTGCAATTCCATGCCGCGATCGGGCACTTTCTTGATGCCGTAGCCGTGCATCTTGTTGTCCGCGAACAACCCGCGGAACACGGTGCCGTCGCGCCAGTAGAACAGGCCGACCCCGGCGCGGACGTCGTCGGCAAACTGGCCGATGTAGCGGTTGCCGTTGCGCCAGTGAAATACGCCCACCCCGGACTTCCGGCCCTCGATGAAGCGCCCCTCGAAACGCCGCCCGTCGGGCCAGTGGAAGGCGCCCTTGCCATGCAGGTGGCCGTCGACGAACTCCCCGGCGTAGCGCTCACCCGAGCGCCAGTGAAACTCGCCCGTCCCGGTGCGGCGGCCTTCGTGGAACTGGCCGCTGTAGCGGTCGCCGTTGGCCCAGATGAACGTGCCCTGGCCGTGCATCTGATCGTCTTCGAATTCGCCGTCGTAGGCATCACCGTTGGGCCAGCGCAGTATGCCCCGGCGCTCGCGGCGGTCATTGACGAAGGTGCCGGTGTAAGTGCGGCCGTCCGGCCACTGGTACACGCCCTCGCCATGCATGCGATTGTTGAGGAACTCACCCTCGTAACGATGCCCGTCGGCCCAGATGTAGATGCCCCGGCCGGTGCGGTAGCCATCTTCGACCTGGCCCTTGTAGCGATCGCCGTTGGGCAGGTCGAACTTGCGCTTGGCCACCGCCGGCATGGCCACCAGCACGCAGGCCAGCAGCAGGCAGAGGCAGCGGGAGAATTGGTGCGGGTTTCGCAACTTCAGTAGACTCCGTGCGAATATTTCAGACTAGTGGGTAATTGAACCACTTTTTCTTCATTGGTTCCTGCATCGCTATCGGCGCCGCCAGCGGTTTCCTCGGCGGCCTGCTGGGCATCGGCGGCGGCGTCGTCATCGTACCCCTGCTGATCGTGCTGCTCGACCTGCTGGGATTCCTGCCGCCCGGCGACGTTACCGCAGTCGCGGTGGCCACGTCGCTAGCCTGTGTGCTGTTCACCTCGCTGTCCGCCGCCGTCACCCAGATCCGCGCCCGCATGGTCGACTGGCACATCGTGCGGCGCTGGACGCCGTTCCTGATCCTCGGCAGCTACCTCGCCGGCTGGGTCGCCACGGCGCTGCCGGTACTGGTATTCCGCGGCCTGATCGGCGCCTTCCTGCTGTTCGTGGCCTTCGTCATGCTCACCCGCTGGCGCCCCAGCGCCCACCTGCAGCCCCCGGGGCTGGCGCTCTCCGCCGCACTCGGCAGCGCCGGCGGGATGATCTCGGGCATCGCCGGCATCGGCGGCGGCAACGTGGTGGTGCCGACGCTGGTGTACTTCAACGTCCCGGTGCACCGCGCCACCGCCACCTCCAGCACCCTGGGGGTGCCCATCGCCCTGGCTGGCACCCTGGGATACGTCACCGTGGGCATGGGCCTCGACCTCGGCGCCGGCATGCTCGGCTACCTCTACGTGCCCGGGTTCCTCGCCATCGTCTCCGCCGCCGTGCTCACCGCGCCGCTGGGCGTGAAGACGGCCCACGCCATAGAGCCCCAGCCGCTGCGCCGCGCTTTCGGGGTGCTGCTGGTGCTGGCCTCCGCGCGGATGCTGTACACCGCGATCAACCCGTAGAGCGATCTCCAGATCGCGACTCCGATCTGTTGCCCGGTCGGCCGTTGTCATCGAAGCGCCCTGTCGCCCGGCCGCCGTCCGAGGAAGACGTTCGGAGCCAGCGGGCGCCAGCGCCGGATTTCGGTCCGTTGCCCGATCGGCCGTTGTCATCGAAGCGCCCTGTCGCCCGGCCGCCGTCCGAGGAAGACGTTCGGGGCCA
>JBLRXD010000304.1:0-5358 GCA_047920935.1 Pseudomonadales bacterium
CGCGCCCTGCCGCGCCCGCCAGGCACGTACGGTGAGCCGGCATCGGGCGCTGGCGCTGGCGCAGCTTCCTGCTGGACGATGTCGCCCATCAACGCCTGCCAGTCAGGGGCCCCTGCAGGCGCGCCTGCAGGCGCGCGCGCAGACTCGATGCGCAGCACGGGCCCGGCGGGGCCGCTGGCGGCGATATCACGACCGACATGCAATGTGCTGCCAGGCAGCTTCAGAACAACCCCACAGCTCAACGGGTACCGATCCGCCGGCGTGCCATCATCCAGCAGCATGACCCGATCCGTGGCCACCAACCGCACCGACGGCGCCCCGACCTCACCGAGATCGAACTCCAGCCAGCGCTGGGAAGCGGATTGCGGATTCAGCACCAGGATGCCGGCTGGTGTCTCGCCAAGCTGCAATCCATCGCTGATGCGCAGCGCCGACAGCCCGTCATCGCTGACGACGAACCAATCCGCGCTCTGCGGCACGTCGCGCTTCAGCAGATCGTTGTTCGATAGCGCCATGAATTACTGCGGCTCGAGTGGTCTGAAGGAAGGCTCGCGAATAGCAGCCTCAGCTGCGGCCCAAGGGTAGCGCCCAACGACGGGGCATTGTCAATCGGCAGCGGCTGCATGCCGGACAAACCCGGCGATCGCCACTGGGTGCTTCACAGGGACAACAGCTTTCCGGAGCCGTGAGAGCGACTGGTGATTTCTGGGGAGCCACGGAAGCTTACGTCACCGGACCCCATGATCTCGACAGCCAGGGCGCCCTCGGCCCAGACGATCGCGGTGCCGGAACCCAAGGTTCTAACGCTCACCTCGGTGCCGGCGAGCTCGCCGGCATCCACCCTTCCGGAGCCCGTCAGTTTGAGGGTCTGGCGCGGTGCGACGCCCCGTAGCACGACTCCTCCGGAACCCATGACATCGACGCCGGCATTGTCGGCCTGCAGGCTTTCCACCTCGAGCCCACCGGACCCCGACAGCCGGACCCGCAACTCGCCCACCTCGAGGCTCGCAAAGTGCACCGTGCCCGACCCCGTGGCCACCACTTCGAAGCGCTTTCCCGACCAGGAACCGCCGCTGACACCGCCGCTGCCCGTGACCCGCAAGCTCGACAGCTGCGGCGCCGTCACGGTGACCACCACGGGCGCGCTCGGGCGGCTCCTCCGATCCGACCCGCCCCGGGTTTGCCAGCGCAGCTGCAACTCGCCGTTGCGCGATTCGCTGACGATCCGGCCCAGGTCGTCGGCGGCCGCCTCGATGGCAACCTGGTGGCGGTCGCCGGTCTCGAGGACCAGCGTGGCGGGCAGGGAGAAGCTGATCCGCTCGAAGTCGGCGACCTCGCGAACCTCAGCCGCGGCCGGCTGCCCCCATCCCAGCGCAAGCGTCAGGGCAGCCACGGACACAAGGGCGCTCATAGCAGACTGCATAGCAGACTGCGGCATTGTCATAGTGGTCATCGGTTGACATCCATAATGAGGATTCTGGCAGATTCGATTACCATCGCACACCTGAAAGGAACGGGGATTACGGCCATGGCCGAGCAGCACTACGGACATTTCATAGCCGGCCGCCGGGTCGCTGGCGCCAGCGGCCGATTCGGCGACGTATTCAACCCCTCCCTCGGTGAGGTTCGGGCGCAGGTCGCTCTGGCTACCACCGCGGAAGTCGACCAGGCAGTCGCCGCCGCCAAGGCTACGCAGCCTGCCTGGGCCGCGGTCAATCCGCAACGCCGGGCGCGGGTCATGTTTCAGTTCAAGGCTCTGGTCGAAGCCAACATGGACGATCTGGCGCGCCTGCTCTCGGAGGAACACGGCAAGGTGATCGCCGACTCCAAGGGCGACATTCAACGCGGGCTCGAGGTGATCGAGTTCGCCTGCGGCATCCCGCACCTGCTGAAGGGCGAGTACACGGAGGGCGCCGGTCCAGGCATCGACATCTACAGCATGCGCCAGCCCCTCGGCGTCGTCGCCGGCATCACCCCCTTCAACTTCCCGGGGATGATTCCCATGTGGATGTTCGGCATCGCCATCGCTTGCGGCAACACGTTCGTGCTGAAGCCTTCCGAGAAGGATCCCGGGCTGCCGCTGCGGCTCGCCGAATTGATGCTCGAAGCCGGCGCGCCCGAGGGCGTGCTCAACGTGGTCAACGGCGACAAGGTGGCCGTGGACGCCATCCTCATGCATCCAGACATTCGCGCGGTGAGCTTCGTCGGCTCCTCCGACATCGCCCAGTACGTCTACGCCACCGGAACGGCCCATGGCAAGCGCATTCAAGCCATGGGCGGCGCCAAGAATCACGGCATCGTGCTGCCCGATGCGGACATGGACCAGGCTGTCTCCGACATCGTCGGCGCGGCCTACGGCTCGGCCGGCGAGCGCTGCATGGCCCTGCCGGTGGCGGTAGCCGTGGGTGAGCGAACGGCGGAAAACCTGATCGAGCGCCTGCTCCCGGCCATCGAGGCGCTGAAGGTCGGCATCTCCACCGACCCCGAGGCCCAGTATGGTCCCGTGGTTACCGCAGCACACCGGGAACGGGTGGAGGCCTACATCCAGAAGGGCGTCGACGAAGGCGCCGAGCTGCTGGTCGACGGCCGTGGCTTCAAGCTGCAGGGTTACGAAAAAGGCTTCTTTATCGGCCCCACCCTGTTCGATCGGGTGAAGCCCGGCATGCAGACCTACAACGAGGAGATCTTCGGGCCGGTGCTGCAGATCATGCGCGCTGACACCGTGGAGGAAGCCATGCGCCTGCCCTCCGAGCACCAGTACGGCAACGGCGTCGCGATCTTCACCCGCAACGGCCAGGCCGCACGGGAGTTCGCAAAGCGGGTGAACGTGGGCATGGTGGGCATCAACGTGCCGATTCCCGTCCCGGTGGCCTACCACACCTTCGGCGGCTGGAAGCGCTCGGCATTCGGTGACACCAACCAGCACGGCACCGAGGGGGTGCGGTTCTACACCAAGATAAAGACCGTGACCCAGCGCTGGCCCGAGGGGGAACTTCCCGAGCAGAGCTTCATCATTCCAACCATGCAGTAGTCGAAAAGGTCTCGCACCCATGAACACGCGTCCCAGCGAAGACCAGCAGGCCATCAAGGACATGGCCGAGCGGTTCACGGCCGAGGAAATAACGCCCCATGCGTCACGCTGGGACACGGAGAACTTCTGTCCGCGCGACACCCTGCGCCAGGCCGGCGCTCTCGGTTTCGGCGCCATCTATCTGCCGGAAGCCGTCGGTGGGATCGGGCTGACCCGCGTCGAGGCCGCGCTGATCATGGAAGCCATGGCCTACGGCTGCCCTTCCACCTCTGCGTACGTCTCGATCCACAACATGGCGACGTGGATGATCGCGGAGTACGGCGACACGCCGGTGAGGGCGAGTTATCTGCCTCGCCTGATCGGTATGGAGCAGCTGGCCAGCTATTGTCTGACCGAGCCCGGGTCCGGCTCCGATGCGGCGTCCCTGAAGACTCGAGCCGTGCGCGACGGCGACCACTACGTCGTCAACGGCAGCAAGGCATTCATCTCGGGCGGCGGCGAAAACGAAGTCTACGTCTGCATGGTGCGAACCAGCGACGACGGCCACCGCGGCATCACCTGCCTGGTGGTCGACAAAGATACTCCGGGGGTGAGCTTCGGCGCCCAGGAGCGCAAGCTCGGCTGGCATTCCCAACCCACCGCCATGGTGAACTTCGCAGATGCCCGGGTACCTGTCGCCAACCGTGTCGGCGACGAAGGCGACGGCTTTCGCATCGCCATGGCCGGCCTCGACGGCGGTCGCCTCAACATCGGCGCCTGCTCGCTCGGCGGGGCCCAGCGCTGCCTCGACGAAGCCGTTGCCTACGTAAAGGAGCGCCACCAGTTCGGCCGCGCCATCGCCGAATTTCAGAACACCCAGTTCATGCTCGCCGAGATGAAGACCGAACTCGAGGCAGCCCGCGCCCTGCTCTACGTGGCCGCACAAAAAGTCAGCGAAAACGCTCACGACAAGACCGAGTACGCCGCCATGGCCAAACTCAAAGCCACCGAGACCGGCTCCCGCATCGCCAACGATGCGCTGCAGCTACACGGCGGCTACGGCTACCTGATGGACTACCCCATCGAGCGCTTCGTTCGCGACCTGCGCGTTCACGAGATCCTCGAAGGCACCAACCAGATCATGCGCATGGTGGTGGGCCGCAAGCTGGTTTCCTGAGCCCCGCCACCCCTCCGGGAAACGGGCGCGGCCGGTACTGGCCGCGCGGTGGGGGGGCGGACGTTGGCCGGGGAAGACGTTCGGGGGCGTTCAGGCACGCAGGTTCCCGGAGCTCGGCAAAGCGCCCGCGCCCGCTGCCCCCGAACGTCTTACCCGGACGGCGGCCGCCCAACAGGGCGCTCGACCGGAACTCGATCGCGATCTGAGCCGCCCTGCCAGACATCGCTTTCATGGAAAACTCCGCTTTTCCTCAAGCGACCGCGGCGGCCGCAGGCCGCTTGGTCGCTCCTACGGACGATAAGTCGCGCCTACAGATGGTGACTCGCGCCCACCAGCGCGGCGACTGTGTGCGCTCGAGGCTGGCAGCGCGGTAGGGGGCGGACGTTGGCCGGGGAAGACGTTCGAGGGCGTTCAGGCACGCAGGCTCCCGGAGCTCGGCAAAGCGCCCGCGCCCGCTGCCCCCGAACGTCTTACCCGGGCGGCGGCCGCCCAACAGAGCGCTCGACCAGAACTCGATCGCGATCTGAGCCGCCCTGCCAGGCATCGCTCCTACAATCGGCGGATCAAGCGGCCGGGTACGCCGAGCCCCCATCGATCTTGAGGATCGCGCCGGTGGTGTAGCTCGAGGCGTTGCACGCGAAGTACAGCGCGGCGCCGACCACCTCATCGGGCTCACCACCACGCTGCAGAGGTATTCCGGCCTCGGCGCGCTGTTGAAATGCTTCCATGTCCCACGCCTTGCTGATGTCGGTGAGAAACGGGCCCGGCATGATGCAGTTCACCCTGACCTTGGGCGCGTAGGCGCGGGCGAGCCCCAGCGTCAACGCGTTCAGGCCCGCTTTGGCAATGGCGTAGGGCAGCTCGTTAGGAGTGGGCTGCACCGCGGCGATGCTGCTGACATTGATGATGGCGCCACCGTCGGCGGCAGCCATACGCTCACCGATGAGTGCCGATAGGCGAAATGGGCCTCGCAGGTTAACGTCGAGAACCTTGTCGTACAGCGCCTCGCTCACCGATGCCAGGGATTCGTAGAGAGGCGACATACCGGCATTGTTGACAAGTACGTCAACAGCTCCGAACCGATCGAAAGCGAACTCCGCCAGGCGCTCGCCGGCGTCCCAGTCGCCCGCATGGTAGCCGATGCCCACGCATTCCTGCCCGGATGCTTCCA
>JBLRXD010000305.1:0-5312 GCA_047920935.1 Pseudomonadales bacterium
GGCAGCTGGCCGAACTCGAACTTGGTGTCCGCGAGGATGATGCCGCGCTCCAGGGCGTAGTCGCGTGCGGCGGCATACAGGGTCAGGGTGGTCTGTTGCAGCCACGCCATGAGCTCCCGGCCGACCAGCGCGGCGCCCTCGTCGAAGCTGATGTTTTCGTCGTGGCCGGCGTCCGCCTTGGTGGAAGGGGTGAACAGAGGTTCCGCCAGGCGATCGCTGTTGCGCAGGCCCGGCGGGAGCGCGATGCCGCACACCGCGCCGCTGCGCTGGTAGTCCTTCCAGCCGCTGCCGGTGATGTAGCCCCGGGCGATGCACTCGATGGGCACCACCGCGGTCTTGCGGCACAGCATGATGCGGCCGGCCAGGCGCTGGCGCTCGGCGGCGGTCAGACCGGGCACGTCGGCCGGATCCGTGGATATCAGGTGGTGATCCACCCGCCCGCTGAAGTGCTCGAACCAGAAGCGGGAGATCTGCGTCAGCACCACGCCCTTGCCAGGCAAGCCATTGGCCATCACGACATCGAAGGCGCTGACGCGGTCGGTGGCCACGATCAACAGCCCGGCCGTGCCGTCGGGAAGCGTCACGTCGTAGATGTCCCGGACCTTGCCCACGCGGCGGTTGGGAAGGTTCAGATGGGTTTCCAGAAATGCTTCGGCCATGGTCGTGCGCGTGTATCCGCATGAGCTGCTAAGCACGAATGGTAGCGCGAATCAGCTGGTATTACCGCCGTCGGCCATGTTGACGGAGCCGGTCACCCAGGCGCTGTCGTCGCTCGCCAGAAACAGCATCACCTTGGCGATTTCCTCGGGCGTGCCGTAGCGGTTCAGCGGAATACCGGCGGTGATGGCCTGCTTGGCGGCATCGGCGCCGCCCGGCACCATGCCCTCTTCGAGGCTGCGCATCATGCGGGTTTCCACCGGCGAGGGGTTCACGGTGTTGACGCGAATGTTGAGCGGCGCGCACTCGCGGGCGGCGCTGCGCATCAGGCCGATGACCGCATGCTTGCTGGTGACGTAGGCGGACACACCGGCGGCGCCACGAACACCGGCCACCGACGAGGTGATCACCACGCTGCCGCCGCCGCGGGTCTGCATGGCGGGAATCGCCGCCTTCAAGCCGAGAAAAACCCCCTTCACGTTCACCGCGATCACCTGATCGAAGCGCGCCTCGTCGTACTCGGTGATCGGCTTGACGTCACCTTCGATGCCGGCGTTGGCGAGAAACACATCGACACCGCCGTAACGCTCGGTGGCGCACTGCATCATGGCGTCGTTATCGGCGGCGCGGGTGACGTCGGCGACGAAATGGCTCACCCGGTTGCTGCCGATCTCCGCCACGGCCTGGGCGAGCGCGGCTTCGTCCAGATCCACCAGCAGCACGTCGGCGCCTTCGGCTGCGAACAGCGCCCCGGCTGCCCGCCCGATGCCACCGGCGCCGCCGGTGATAACCGCCACTTTGCCCTGTAGTCGATCCATACGTCCTCTCCTTATTTGTCCAAAGCCTGCTCGAGATCGGCGATCAGATCGTCGACCTCCTCGATGCCCACCGACATGCGGATGAGCGAGTCGTCGATGCCCATGCTCGCTCGGCGCTCGGCGCCCATCTCGAAGTAAATGGTATGCGCCACCGGAATCGCCAGGGTGCGATTGTCGCCCAGATTGCTCGACTTGATGATGACATCCAGGTGATTCATGAAGGCCCAGATGTCGACGTCGGCCACGAGCTCGAAGCTGAACAGCGCACCCGGATGCCGGAACAGGCTGCGGGCGCGGTCATGCTGGGGATGGTTTTCCAGCCCCGGAAAGTACACCCGCTTCACCCGCGGATGCGCGTCGAGATATCGCGCCATAGCCAACGTGTTGGCGCACTGGCGCTCCATCCGCAACGCCAGCGTCTCGGCGCCCACCGCGAGGTGATGCGCCGCCTCGGGAGCGAGCGCGGCGCCGAAATCCCGCAGACCCTTCTTCTTGATCTGGGTGATGCCCCACTTGGCCGGGTCGCCCTTGCGGTAGGTGTCGTAGATGTTGTCGAACCGCTGCCAGTCGAAGTTGCCCATCTCGGTGATGGCGCCGCCCAGCGCATTGCCGTGACCGCCGATGTACTTGGTGAGGCTGTTCACCACCAGGCTGGCGCCAACCGCACGGGGCTGGAACAGATAGGGCGACGTCATGGTGTTGTCCACCACATACACCAGGTTGCGCTGCCGGCACAGCTCGCCGATCTCCTCCAGAGCGGCTACCTGAGTGCGGGGGTTGGCGATGGTCTCGACGAACACCAGACGGGTGCGCTCGTTGATGGCATCGGCCACCGCCGCCGGGTCGGTGGCGTCGGCAAAGCTGACATCGACACCGTGCGCGGCAAAGCTCTGAAACAGGCTGTTGGTATTGCCGAACAGAAACGAGCTGGAAACGAAGTGGTCGCCACTGCGCAGCAGCGCGAACAGCATGGTGCCGATGGCCGCCATGCCGGTGCCGAAGCACACCGTCTGCAACCCGCTCTCCATGCCCGAGATCTTGGTCTGCAGCGCCTCCACCGTGGGGTTCACCTGGCGCCCGTAGCTGTAGCCGGCCTGGGTGCCCTGAAACACCGCCGCCAGATCGCGGGCATCCTCGTAGCCGTAGGCCACGGTTGCGTGTATTGGCTTGTGAAGAGAGCCGTGCTCGATGGTATCGCGCCGATCGCTATGGACGATTCTGGTAGTGAAACCTTTCATATGCGCCACGTGAGTCAAAGGATGTCGCAGCAACCGGCCGTCAGCGCAACCGGCCACGCTCGGCTCGGGGCTGCCAGCCGGATGCGACCGTGAAGATCAGGAATCTGCCTGCTTGCGACGGTCGAGCACCAGATCGCGATAGGGGTCGGCATCCAGCAGTTCCGACAGGTCGGCCGCGGGGACGGGACCGCTGAACATGTACCCCTGCACCTCCCGGCAGCCCTGCGCGAGCAGGTAGCGAAGCTGGGTGGAATTCTCCACACCCTCGGCCACGAGGTCCAGCTTGAGACCCCGCGCCATGGCGACGATGGCATCGATGATCGACGCCTCGGTGTGCTCGGAGCGGATGTCGATCACGAAGCTGTGATCGATCTTGAGGGTGTCGATGGGAAACTGTTGCAGATGGCTGAGCGACGAGTACCCGGTGCCGAAATCGTCGATGGCAATGCCGACGCCGGCGCGCCGCAACTCACGCAGCCGGGGAACGATTATTTCCATGTCGCGCATCAGGGTGGTTTCGGTGATCTCCACCTTCACGGCCGCCGGATCGAGCCCTACCGCCTCCATAGCGGCCAGGAAACGCTGCACGAAGTTGTCCTGCTCCAACTGAATCGGCGTGACGTTCACCGACAGGGTGAGCTGCGGGTGACCCTGGGCGCGCCATCGAGCCACGTCCGCGAAAGCCTGGCGCTGCACGAACTCGTCCACCTGAACGATCAGGCCGGTGTCGTTGGCCAGCGGCAGGAACTGCAGCGGCTGCAGCAGGCCCTGCTCCGGGTGGTTCCAGCGCACCAGCGACTCGACACCGACGATGCCGCCGGATTGCAGGCCGATCTGGGGCTGGTAGTGCACCACGAACTCACCCTGAACCAGGGCGTTGCGCAACTCCCGCTCCATGGTGAGTCGGGTGGAAAACTGGCGGTTCATCTCGTCGGAGAAGAACTGATAGCCGTTCTTACGGTGGCCTTTGACGTGGTACATGGCGATGTCGGCGTTCTGGATCAACGCCTCTTCGTTGTCGCCGGCCTCGGGATACAGCGCAATGCCGATGCTCGCGCCCACATACAGGTCGTGACCGTCGATGCTGAAAGGTGCGGTCAGGCGATCGAGAATCTTGTCGGCGATCACCACCACGTCGTCGCGGGTACGCACCTCCGGAAGCAGCAGCATGAACTCGTCACCACCGAACCGGGCAAGGGTATCGCCGCTGCGCAGGCAGCTCTGGAAGCGGTTGGCGACCGCCTTCAACAGCCGGTCACCCATACTGTGCCCGAGGGTATCGTTGACGACTTTGAAGCGATCGAGATCGAGGAACATGACCGCCAGCTTGCGTTTGTTGCGCCCCGCCTGAGCGATGGCCAGCGCCAGCCGGTCCTTCAGCAGCACCCGATTGGGCAGATGGGTGAGCAGGTCGTGGTACGCCTGGAAGTTGATGACCTCTTCGGCTTCCTTGCGTTCGGTTACGTCGCGCGCGGTGCCATAGGTGCCGACGAAGCTCTCGCGGGTACGCTCGCGCGGATCCTCGTAGACGCCCATGGCGGTGAGCTCCATCCACACCGTCTGCCCGCGAGACAAGCGAGCGCCGCGCCGCTGCACCCGGCTCTTCAGGCGCACCTCGACGCTGCTGGCAACCCGGTGACCGGTGCGCCGCTCGTTGAACACGTGACGCACTTGCTCGACGTGGTCGTCGTCGACGATCTCACTGTAATGGCGACCGAGGAGTTCTTCCTTGCGGTATCCGAGCAGGGTTTCCACCCGATCGTTGAGAAAGGTGAAGCAGCCGTTGCGATCGAGCATGTAAACCAGGTCGGGGGAACGATTGACGATGAAGCGGTGCAGCGCTTCCGAATCCTTCAGCTCTTTGTCGAGCACAGCGTGGTCGGCCTCGAGCCGCCGCTCGCGCAGCGCGGACTCCATGGTGGCGACCAGCTCCCTTGCCTCATACGGCTTTTTGACGAAGTCGAAGGCCCCACAGTGCAGGGCGTGCTTGACGCCGCTGAAGCTCGAATCGCCACTGACCACGATGATCTTGCAGCCCAGCCGCTCACGGGACGCGAAATCGAGCACGTCGTGGCCGCTTACGCCAGGCATGATGAGGTCGAGCAGAACCACGTCGTAGCTGCGGCCGCGCAGCATGGCGATTGCCTGCTCGCCTCCCAGCGCCTTGTCGGGCCGATAGCCGTGCAGGCTGACGAGTTGGTGCAGACTGTTGAGCAGTTCGGGCTTGTCGTCCACCAGCAGAATGGCGGCGTCGCGCAGCGCAGCGCCCCCGCCTGCTCGGGAGGTGCTCGAAGGCGCCGCGATGTACGCAGCGGTATCTGCCACAGTGCTTGCGACCATGCGCGAATGGTTCTCGGTGAATGTGCCCGCTGGCCGGGCAGGAGCCGTTCCGCAGTTAGACGATGAGCATTGTGGACCGTTTCGTTGGGCGATCCTAGTTGCCGGCGGCCGCTCACTGTCTACAAAGCTGACACTTTTGCGCCATATCGGCGCTGTTTCTGGGCTTTCTCGCGGTGTCACGCGCTCGTCATGAGGCCGAGTCCGCGTGCAGAAACGGTCGTGGCCACAGGTCGAACACCCTCGACAGGGCCGACAGCGC
>JBLRXD010000306.1:0-5306 GCA_047920935.1 Pseudomonadales bacterium
TACCGGCCTGTCACGCCGGGGGTCGCGGGTTCGAGTCCCGTCCGCTCCGCCACTTCTACGAGCAGATCTGGCTTTCGCCATCCGCTTGATCGGCAATCCCGCTAGTTCGCTTTCGACGATACGATCCGGGTCGGTTTATTGTCATGGTTGATACCATAGACTCTGCGGCGATCCAGGCCACCTGCAAATCACAACACAGAGGGTTGTGGTTCCCCCCATGCAGCGCGTGATGTTGTGGCCAATACCGTCAAAGAGAAAGCCCACGAGCTGCTGGACAAGTTGCCGGATAACGCGACTTGGGATGACGTGGTCTACGAACTGGCGGTGCGTCGTTCGATTGAGCGTGGAATGAACGATGCCGATGCCGGGCGTCTCAGCGATCTCGGTGACGTGCGCACGTGGGTGTCATCCAGAGTCTGCTGGTGACCTGCCGGCTGCAAGGAGTTAGCCCGTATGATTATCTGGTCGACGTGCTTCAGCGCGTCAGCCAGCATCCGGCCAATCGTGTGGAAGAGCTGATGCCGCGGCGTGGGAAGGAACTATTTGCCGCAAGGCCGCTTCGATCAGACCTTGAATGCCTGGGGCAATGACGGCGTAGAACGAGCGCTTACGCGGCAGGAAGCTCCGCGCATCCCCGATTGCGGGCTCAGTGCAGGCCGCGCAGGCGCGCTGCTTCGGCGACGCGGCGCACCGCAACCACGAAGGCCGCCGTGCGCAGGTCTGTGGAGAATTCGGCTGCCGCTGCCTGCAGATCGTCGTAGGCGGCGAGCATCACGGCTCGCAGTTCCTCATCGACCCGTTCTGCGCTCCAGCGCATCTGCTGGAGGTTCTGAACCCACTCGAAATAGGAAACGGTCACGCCGCCGGCATTGGCGTAGATGTCCGGCAGCACGACCACCCCGCGTTCGGCGAGAATGCGATCGGCCTCCGGAGTGGTGGGGTGGTTGGCGCCCTCGGCGATTAGCCGGGCCTGCACCTGGTGGGCGTTGTCCTTGTGGATTGCGTTGCCGAGCGCCGCCGGCACCAGGATGTCGCACTCGACGGTGACCAGCACGTCGCGGTGTAACTGCTCGGCGCCGGCGCAGTCGGCGTGCACGACGGAGCCGCGCTCGCGGGCCGCCCGCTCGAGCGTGTCGATGTCGAGGCCATCCGGACAAACCACGCTACCATCCACGTCGCTGACCGCCACGATCCGGCAGCCCGCCTCGGAGAGGAACTTGGCGGCCCAGTAGCCAACGTTGCCGAAGCCCTGCAGCGCCACGCGCGCGCCGGCGAGCGACAGATCGATGTCCTGCGCCAGGCGCTCCACCGCGAAAAACAGCCCCCGTCCGGTGGCGGACACCCGCCCGGCGGAGCCGCCGAGTTCGAGCGGCTTGCCCGTGACGACACCGGGGGTGTAGCCGTGAAACTTCGAGTACTCATCCATCAGCCAGGCCATCACCCGGGCGTTGGTGCCCATGTCCGGTCCCGGGATGTCCTCGCGCTCGCCGATGAAGCCTTCCATCCGCTGCGCGAAGCGGCGTGTCAGCCGCTCCAGGTCGATGTCGGACAGTTCGCGCGGATCGCACTGGATGCCGCCCTTGGCACCGCCGTACGGCAGGTCGACCACGGCCGTTTTCCATGTCATCAGTGCCGCCAGCGCGCGGACCTCATCGAGATCCGCATCCGGGTGGAAGCGGATACCGCCCTTCATCGGCCCGCGGGAGTTTTGATGCTGCACGCGATAGCCGCGATAGGTCCGGACCGCGCCGTCCTCGGTCCGAAGCGGCAGGCGCACCATCAGCTCGCGGTAAGGCGTCGTCAGCTCGACACGCTTCTCTTGCGGCAGTTTCAGCAGATCCGCGGCACGATTGAAAAGTTCGTTGACGGTCTGGAAGGCTTTGTTGGTCATCCTGGCTCAGCGGCTGCTCTGGTGTGAAGTTTTCCTGCAGGAACTGCGCCGGGCCAGGAATAATGGCTCGCTGGACGAAACGGGAGGAAACCATGTCACCAGCCGTACGCGTGGCAGTGGCTGTGCTCGCCGGTATCGGGGTCACGTATGCGCTGCTGTTGCTGTCGGACGTCTCGATCCGCGGCACCTATCCGCTGCCGGGGCCGGAAGAACTGCGCGACCCGGAGGTTGCCTGCGCGGCGCTCGCCGCGGTGCCGTGGATGGCCTTGTGGCTGATGGTGATGGGCTGGGGTCTGGCTGGTGGGGTAGGGGCGTTCTTAGCCGCGCGGCTGGCGCCGGCGGACCTGGCGCCGGCGCGGCGGATCTACGTCGGCATCGCCGTGGTGGTGGTGCTGGCGGTGACCACTGCCGTGAACCTGGCGACGATCCCACACCCTATGTGGGTGTGGCCCGCGTCGATGGTGCTGATCGTCCTGCTGGGTTGGGTCGGGGCTCGAGCGGGAGCCCTCCGGCGCAGCAACTGACGGCTGCCGCGCCGGGCGCAGCTGATCTTCGAAGCTCGGCTCACTTTCCCGCGATGACGAGTTCGAGAACGTGCGGCCGCCCGGTGGCGAGTGCCGCCTTCACCGCAGGCCCGATGGCTTCGGGGGTGTCGACGCGTGTTCCCTCGACGCCATGGCCCTGCGCGGTCTGCACGAAATCCACCATCGGCGCATGCAGATCCATGTGCGGATAAGGCCGGTTCGATTCCGCGCCGAATCTCGCGCGGTAGATATCGAGGTTGTGTTTGAGTACCCGGTACTCGCGGTTGGCGAGAATCACGAAGAGGATGGGCATCGCGTGATGCGCCGCGCTCCACAGCGCCTGGATCGAATACATCGCCGAACCATCGCCTGAAATCGCCACGACCGTTCGCCCGGGATGCGCCGCCTGGATGCCGATGGCACCGGCGATGCCCTGGCCGATGCCGCCTCCCCGCGCGCCGTAGTAGCCGTGGGGGGCGGCGAAATCGAAGGCGGCGGCGACATCCGGATAAGCCGTGATCGATTCATCCACGACGATGGCATCGCCCGGCAGCGCTTGCGACAGTTCATGCATGGCGCGGGTTGCCGTCATGGGGTGCGCGCCCCAGGCCTGCTGCAGGCGGTCGTCCAGCGCTGCGAGATACGGCGACGGTGTCGGTGGCGCCGCTGCCGGTTCGAGCCGCTGCCGGAGCGCTTCCAGCGTCGCGCCGATGTCCGCGCCGATGCCGAGGGTCGGCACGAAGTTGCGGTTCACCCGTTCGTGGCTTTGCTCGAGTCGGATGAGCGGCACATCGGGCAATGAACTGCCCGGCTCGTACCAGATCTCTTCGAAGAACGGCCCGCCGATGAGAAACACCAGATCATGCCGGCCCAGCAGCGTGCGAATGCTTCCGGCTTCGAACGGAACGCGGCCGCCGAAGCACGGGTGCCGGTTCGGAAAGGTTGCGTGCACGCGCAGCCCTTCCTGGTAAACGGTCGCCCGAGCCCGCTCTGCAACGCCGACGAGGGCCTGCGCGCCGCCGTAGACCACGACGTCGTCACCGGCAACGATCGCCGGTGAGCGCGCACTGCCCAGCAGATCCACCAGCGCATCGAGTTGCGCCGCCGATGCGCCGGGCAAGCGGATCGCCGCATCCGGGGATACGTCCGTCACATGGGTATCGGCGGAAAAAACATCCACCGGCATCGACATGAAAACGGGGCCACGCGGCGGCGTCATGGCGACGCGCAGCGCCTCCCGCAGCATGGGCGCGATCTCGTCGGCGTGGCGCGGCTCGGCGCTCCATTTGGTCACCGGCCTCGCCATGGCTACCAGATCGTGCGACAGCAGCGGCTCACGCAGGCGCATGCGCGAATCCTGCTGCCCGGCGGTGACGAGCACGGGCGAGCCGGCCTTGAGCGCGCCGAACATCATGCCGATGGCATTGCCGAGCCCCGGCGCGACATGGAGGTTCACGAGCGATGGTGCGCCGGTCGCCTGGCTGTAATGACTGGCTGCAGCGGCGGCGATGCTCTCCTGCAGCGCGACGTAATACGGTATGTGTGGATAGTCGGCGAGGCTTTCCAGCAGCGGATTTTCGGTGGTGCCGGGGTTGCCGAAGATGGCGGTCACGCCATTGGCCACCAGCCCTTCCATGAATACGTGTCGACCGAGCATCAGAACCTCCTTCTATGGCGATATTGCGGCAAGCAGCGCATGACTCAGCCCCGGTGCGAGGTGAGAAACTCGCCGAGAGCCTGATTGAAAACGTCCGCCGCCTCGAAGTAGGCGGAATGTCCGGCATCCACTTCCACCACCCGCGCATCCGGCAGGTGGCCAGCCAGTTCGTGGAGGATCTCCGGGGACCAGATCAGATCCTTGCGCCCGGCGACGATCAGCACGGGCAAATTCAGGCTGCCGGCCTGCTCCAGAGGCACCAGCACATCCGGCAGGAACAGGTGCCGGAACAGCTCGCTGGTGACCAGGTCGGTGTTGAACTCCGACAACTGCAGGTAGAGAAACGCGCCTCGAGGGTCCAGGTGCGGGTAATCCGCCGCCAGGGCGGGATGCAGCGCGCCCGCCGCGGCCGCCCGCTGATTCATGCCGCGGGTGGCTTCGAGACCGCTCGGCAGCGCTATGCCACCGATGGTGTCGGCGAGCACCAGGGTGCTCGCCTCGGCCCTGGTCGACGTAGTAGACATCGACGTCACGCTGTGCGAATGGCATGTGCGCCTCCCCCGGCGACAAACGATCGCCGCCAGTATGCGCACCTGCGCCATGATCCGCCAGGCGCCGCATGGGCTTGGTCGAGTGGGCTGTTGCAACTGCGCCGAGCGGCTCGCCTCTAGCCCCTAGCCGAGGCCCTGCGAGGTCAGGATGCCCACCGGCATCCATATCGATTGCAAGCCGCCGTCTTGAAGCGCGAGAGAAGTTCCGGGCAATGACGGGTCGAGCGATGTCGTGCTCCCCTGATCGGTAGCCGTATCGAAGAAGGTTTTCCAGGTGGCGGTTTCGTCAGCCGACACATCATCGACCGGCAATCCCGGACTCCAGGCGGCGTCACCTTCGCCCACCAGGAGGATCTGGTTGTCGCTGCCTAGAGCTGCGGCGCCAGTCCAGGTGCCGGAATCGTCTGCCGCCGTGACCGCATCGGCGGATCCACTATCTGCCCAGATTTGGATGTCGTAACTCACCTCTTTGTCGAAAGAGCGACCCCCGGGAACGGAGTTCGAGTCCTCCAGCAGGTCGAAGTCGACGGTGGAGGTGTCAATGCCGACAGTGGCAGGCTCCACGTCATCGTCATCGTCGTCGTCATCGTCATCGTCATCGTCATCGTCGTCATCATCGTCATCGTCATCATCATCGTCGTCATCATCGTCATCATCGTCGCCGACATCGAGCGTCCCGGCCC
>JBLRXD010000307.1:0-5271 GCA_047920935.1 Pseudomonadales bacterium
CCGCGCCCGTCAACGCGGAAGTCGAATCCGGCGGCGACCACGGTGGTGGTCTGATCCTCCACCACCAGCGCCGGGCCGTGGCCGTGGTGACCAGGGCGCAGCTCGCCGCGCAGGTAAACGCTCGCCGGCGCCGACCGCTGCGTCTTCGGGTCGAACAGCTGACAGCTTCGACGGCCGCTATCGAGGGCCCCGGCGGCAGGCAGAGGTAGCTCTTCCGGCGCCGGAGGCTCGCGCGCAATCAGCGTCAGCGTCCAGCTGAGGACCTCGACGTCCAACCCCGGAATCAGCCGCCCGTACAGCCGCAGGTATTCGGTTTCGAAGGCCTGATGCAGACGCGGACCGTGCGCTGCCGTGAGCGACTCCACCGGCACCGGCACGGCGATCTCGTAGCCCTGGCCCAGATAGCGCATGTAGGCTCGACGGGCCTCGCGCCAGTCGCCTTCCGGAGCGGCGGCGCGAACCACCGCCGCCGCCTCTGCGAGCATCTCGGCCATCACCGCGTTGGCGCCGTCGGGCGCGAATGCCGACAGCCGCTGGTACCGGCTGCGCACCACCTCGTAGCTCACCGGCGCGAGCAGAAAGCCGATGGCGGAACCGACGCCGGCCCCGCTGGGCACCACCACACGGTCGATCTTGAGCTTGTCGGCCAGGGCCGCGGCGTGCAGGGGCGCGGCGCCACCGTACGCCACCAGGGTGCGCGAGGCGACGTCGCTGCCCCACTCCACCGCATGGGCGCGCGCTGCGGACGCCATGTTCTCGTCAACCACCTCGCCGACACCGAAGGCCGCCAGTTCCTCCGTGAGGCCCTGCGGCTCGCCCACCTCACGCGCCAGGGCGGTGCGCGCCGCGGCCTCGTCGAGCAGCATGCGCCCGCCGGCGAAATAGCCGGGCTGGATGCGGCCGAGCACCACGTCCGCATCGGTGACGGTGGGGCGAATCCCGCCGCGCCCGTAGCATGCAGGCCCGGGCTCCGAACCGGCGCTTGCCGGCCCCACGGTGATGCGGCCGAGCCGATCCACGGCAGCGATGGAGCCGCCGCCGGCGCCGATCTCCACCATCTCGATCACCGGAATGCGCACCGGCAGGCCGCTGCCCTTCTTGAATCGGTACACCCGATCGACCTCGAACGACCGCGACAACAATGGCCGGGCGTCATCGATGAGGCAGATCTTGGCCGTGGTGCCGCCCATGTCGAACGACAGCACTTGCGGGTAGCCGCCCTCCTCGGCCACTCGGGCCGCCAGCATGGCGCCCCCGGCCGGGCCGCTCTCCACCAGCCGGATGGGAAATTCGGCCGCCGTGGCCAGCGTGGTGAGACCGCCGCCGGAGGTCATCAACAGCACCGGGCAGCCCACCCCGAGCCCGCTCAACTGCCGCGCGAGGCTCGTCAGATAACGCGCCATCAGCGGCTTTACGTAGGCATTGGCGCACGTCGTGGACAGCCGCTCGTACTCGCGGATCTCCGGGCAGACATCGGACGACAGGCTCACCGCCACACCCGGCAAGGCTTCGCACAGCCACTCGCCGACCCGCTGCTCGTGGGACGGGTTGGCGTAAGCGTGCAGAAACCCCACGGCCACGCTCTCCACGCCGCGGGCCTCGAGCACCGGCAGCAGCCGCTCCAGGGCCCCGGGATCCAGCGGGCGCAGCACCTCGCCATTGCCATCGAGACGTTCGGGCACCTCCAGGCGCAGCACCCGCGGCACCAGCGGCATCGGCCGATCGATGCCGATGTCGTACTGCTCGAAGCGGTTCTCGAACGCCATCTCCAACACGTCACGGTGGCCTGCGGTGGTCAGCAGCGCCGTCACCGCACCGCGTCGCTCGATCAGGGCGTTGGTGGCCAGGGTGGTGCCGTGCAGCACCAGCCGCACGTCTCCGGGAGCCACGCCGGCATCGGCGAGCACCTGCCGCACGCCCGTCAGCACGGCGTTCGCCGGATCGTCGTAGCTGGTCAGCACCTTGATGGTAGCGCGCCCGGCGGCGTCGGCACCGAAGCCGTCCAGCACCACGTCGGTGAAGGTGCCGCCGATGTCTACTGCAAGTCGGATGTTGCCTCGGCTTTGCATCGCTTACACCGCCCTCGGCTCGATGCGCGGCCCCTGCAGGCGCCACATCGACGACATCACGGAAATCAACAGGATGACCCCGAACATAGCACACGCGGAAATCAGCAGCGCCATCTGCGGCCCCACCAGATTCACCAGGAATCCGCTCACCAGCGCGCCGATGGGCCCTGCGCCCATGAACGAAAAGGAGTAGAAGCTCATCACCCGGCTGCGCAACTCCGGCGGCGCCTGCTCCTGCATGATGGTTCGCGACATGGTCATGGCCACGCCGCCGCACACGCCCCAGAAGAACAGGGAGGCAACGAACACGCTGAAGACCGGCGCGAAGGCCGCCGTGCCGAGCACCATCGCACCGACCAACTGCGACAGCAGCAGGGCGCGACCTTGCCGGCTCACGTCCCCGAGCCTCAGCAACAGCACCACGGTTGCCACCAGGCCCATGCTGTTGAAGGCGTTCATCATGGCCAGATCCGAAGCTCCGCCCGCATACACCTCGCGCACCAGCAGCGGCATCGTGACGATGTACGACCCCATGAAGAACATACCCATGCAGACGTTCTGCGCCACGATCATCCGCATGGCGGGCGAGGAGAATACCGTCCTACCCCCTTCGAGCAGCGAGTGCAGCAGTCGCGGCGCCACCGTCTGCACCCCATGACGCTGATTCTGCATGCGGGAGAAGGCGAAGATGCCCACCCCGAGCACGGCCGCCTGCGTCAGCAGGATCGGCTCCGGCCCAGCGATGTCGGCCAGCGAAGCCACTCCGAAGCCAACCACTTGCAGGCCGAATTGGATGATGCTGGTGAGCATCACCGTGCGCTGCACCCGGCCCGCCGCCACCTGGCTGAGCAGACCGTCGCGCGCCGGCGTGACGAATGCCAGAGCACAGCCCATCAGCAATGCATAGCCGAGCATGGTGGCGTAGGTGAAGCGGTCGGTCAGAATGACGGCGAGCAGCATCAGCGGGGCCATCGTGGCCGCGGCCTGAGCCAGCAGCACCACCCGGCGCGCGCCGAAACGGTCGGCGTAGCTGCCGCCCACGAGGATCAGCAACGTGCCTGGCAGCAGCAGGGTCATCTGCGCCAGCCCGACCCGCTCGGGTGTCTCGTGCAGCACCATGGTCACCAGCCAGGCGAACATCACCCCCTGGATACCGAAGGCAAGAAACCAGCTGCCCGTGCCGAGCAGATAAAAGTGAAGTGGCCGCATCGCCGAAGTGTAGCGGCTGGAGGATCGAGGAGCGATCTCCCGATCGCTCCTACGGGGAGACGAGTTCGATCATCTCGCGGCGGCTGGGGCCGCGCTGCAGCCGCTTGGCGGCGTTGCGCCTTCGCCCCTTCAGCATGTACAGCAACACCGTGCGGCGGATGGCGCCATCCTTCAGAAAATCGCCGGGCTTCTCCAGCAGATGGAAGGTGCGCAACAGACCGCGGAGCACGTGAATGCGCTCCCGGGCGGCGGCCGCCAGAGCGTCGCCAAACGCCAGCCCAAACCACTTTTTCAGCGAGTCTGGCCGGTCGATGAGTTCGCCGGTCATCAGCGCCATGGCGCGCTTGATGCCCGAGCGATCCTCTCTGAGGCTGGTGTCGAAGATCGGCCGTAACTCCGCCTGAGTACGGGCATCGAACGCCAGCGCTCGCTCGCGCGGATCCGCCACCTGCTCCAGCACCTCGGCCAGCAGGTGGGCGTGCATGATGCCGGTGCTGCAACCGCGCCCGTACAGGGGGTTGGTACGTAAAGCGGCATCGCCAACGGCAAAGAAGTTTTCGATCAGCGGCTCGCCATCAACCACGAAGTGCCGCCACACCGCCTGGATGTCGCCAATGCCGAAGGGCTCGGTGGTGGGCTCGCTGCGCCCGCCCGCCAGCCAGGGCGCCAGCCCCGGAATGCTCAGGCAGATGCGTTCGAACTGCCCGGGATCCTTCAGGGCTTCCTTCAGAGCGGTTTCGGCGACGGGCACGCAGAGGATGATGGCAAAGTGGCCGTTGTCGCCCGGAAACACGCCGAACTTCAGGTACCCGAGATCGCCCGCGCTGCGGTTTTCTCCCCGTGGCGGCTCTTCCTCGCCAGGCTTCAGTCGATAGTGCCGCGTGTAGTAGACGATCTCGGCGGAATCCTTCTCCTCCGCCACGACCTTACCGAGCGCCGCCAGCCAGGTGGGAAAGCGGCTGGAGCGGCCGCTGGCGTCGATCACCAGATCCGCCGCCACCTGCTCCACCGCCCCGTCATCCTCACCCTCACGGCAGCGCAGCTCGAGCCCGGTGGCGGTGAGCGCCCCGTCGTCGCGCACTGCGGTGGTCAACCCCACCACATGGCAGCGGTTGCGGATCGACACCGTGGGCTGGCTCTCGACGTAGCGGCGGATCACCGTCTCCATGGTTGCGCGCCGGCACATCAGCACCCACAGCTTCTCGTCGCCGGGCTCCGGCACGTAGCTTTCCTCCAGCTCCGGCGGCAGCATTTCCCTGAAGCCCACTCGGCGCGCGCCAGCTGCGAGCAACTGCTCCATCAGCTGTGGGTAGTTGTCCTGAATGAGGTTGCACATCAGGCCAAGAAAGGCGTGAGGATGGCGGAACTGCGCCGCCCCCAGCCGCGTCCAGCGGAAGAAGGCTTCGTCGGCATCGCCGGCAGGCGGCGCCGAATCGCGCTCGAATACCTGCACCCGGTGGCCGCGCGCGGCGAGCGCCAGTGCCGTGACCATGCCGCACATGCCCGAGCCGACGATGGCGATCTTCTGAGGTTGTTCTGTCTGAGGTTGTTCTGTCTGAAGTTGTTCTGTCATGGCGTGGATTCTACCGAAAGCCACGCGCGTGAACACCGACCGGGGTCACCCGCCCTTGAACACCATCGTCTCCGGGAAGAAGGCGTACCAGGCGAACCAGAACGCCATGGTGGAGGGCAGCACGCGCCCGCGCTCGTCGGTGACCCATGCGGTGCTCGCCGCCTGGTTCCAGTGAACGTTGATGCGGGTGCCGTTCACCACATCCTCGAACTGCTCGAGGCCCTGGGCCTGCAGCTCTTCGAACGGATAGGCCTTGTGTTCACCATCGATCTCGAGGCCCATGACCCAGGCCTTCGGGTGATAGTCCCTGGGGGCGCGGTTGGCCACCCTGAAGAACAATCGGGGGCTCTGCTCGTAGCCCCGATAAGGGCTGCTGCTGTAGTCCCTGGGGTAGCCGGTGTCGGTGCTGAGCACCAGAGT
>JBLRXD010000308.1:0-5219 GCA_047920935.1 Pseudomonadales bacterium
TGGCGACGGGCTACGTGCCGCTGATCGATTTCGCGGCGGCGCCGGTGATCGCCCGGGAGGCCATCGAGCTGGGCTGCAAGGGCCTGATCATCCCCTCCGCCTGCCCGCAGCATCACAGCCCCAGCCACGTGGCGCTGGATCCGCTGTGGGCGACCGCACAGGAGGCGGGCATACCGATCCTGTTCCACGTCGGCGGCGAGGAGAAGATGCGCGCCAGCTACTTCGAAAACGGCCTGCCCCGGGTGCTGGATTTTCACGGCGGCGCCGAGAACTTCACCGGCCTGAGCTTCATGAGCATTCCGCTGGCGCTGTGGCAGACCATGGCGGCGCTGGTGTTCGACGGGGTGCTCGACCGGTTCCCGGGGCTGAAGTTCGGCGCCATCGAGCTCGGCGCGTCGTGGCTGCCGAGCTGGATGCGCTTTCTCGATTCGGGCTTCCACGCCTTCCGCAAGGGCGAGGAGCGGCTGCAGAAGCTCTCCGACGTGCCCAGCGAGATCGTCAAGCGGCAGTTTCGCGTCACCCCGTACCCTCACGAGCCCAGCGGTTGGATCATCGACAACAGCAGCGCAGACATGCTGCTGTTCTCCTCGGATTTCCCCCACGTGGAAGGCGGCCGCAATCCGATCAAGCGCTTCGAGGAGAATCTGGGTGACGTCGGCGAGGCGGCCCGGCGGCGGTTCTATCGGGACAACTTCATCGACCTGATGGGCGCGGGGCTGCCCCGCGATCTTCACGACCACCCCTCCGTGGCTGCCTGACCGGCGCTCGGGCGCGGCTGTCATGGGCGAACGCCACGTGCTGGTGGTGGGCGGTGGCAACGCCGCCCTGTGCGCGGCCATCAGCGCCGCCGAGCACGGCGCGCGGGTCACCGTGCTGGAGCGCGCGCCCGAGGCGTTGCGCGGCGGTAACTCGCGGTTCACCGCCGGCGCCATGCGCGTGGTGTACGACGGCGTGGCCGATCTGCAGCGGCTGATGCCCGACCTCGGCGCCGACGAGCTGGCGCGCACCGATTTCGGCCGCTACGACCGCGCCGCCTTCTTCGACGACATGGGCCGGGTGACCGGCTACCGGTGCGATCCCGAACTCGCCGCGAAGCTGATCGACGACAGCCTGCCGACGTTGCTGTGGCTGCGCGAGCGCGGCGTGCGCTTCCTGCCGCTGTACGGCCGGCAGTCGTTCGAGGTCGACGGGCGGGTGCGCTTCTGGGGCGGCCTGACGGTGGAAGCCTGGGGTGGCGGCCCGGGGTTGGTGGATACGCTCACCGGCATTGCCCGCGCAGCCGGCGTCGACATCGACTATGGCGTGCGGGCACGGGAACTGCAGCTGGCGGGCGGTCGCGTCTGCGGCGTGGTTGCGACCCGTCACGGCGTGGAGCAGCACATCGGCGCCGATGCGGTGGTGCTCGCCTGCGGCGGCTTCGAGGCCAACCCCGCCTGGCGGGCCCGCTACCTGGGCCCCGGTTGGGATCTCGCCCGGGTCCGGGGCACCCGTTTCAACACCGGCGACGGCATCGCCATGGCGCTGCGCGCGGGTGCCGCCGCCCGCGGCAACTGGTCCGGGTGTCATGCGGTGGGTTGGGATCTGAACGCGCCGGAGTTCGGCGACCTGGCCGTGGGCGACGGCTTTCAGAAGCACTCCTATCCCCTGGGCATCATGGTCAACGCCCGCGGCGAACGCTTCGTCGACGAGGGCGCGGACTTCCGCAACTACACCTACGCCCGCTACGGCCGCGAGATCCTCGCGCAGCCGGGTCAGTTCGCCTGGCAGGTGTTCGACGCCCGGGTCAGCCACCTGCTGCGCGACGAGTATCGGATCCGCCAGGTCACCCGGGCGCGGGCGGATACCCTCGAGGCCCTGGCGCGGCAGATGGACGGCGTCGACGCCGGCGGCTTCCTCGCCAGCGTGGCGGCGTTCAATGCCGCGGTGGACGTCGCCGTGCCGTTCGATCCGGCGGTGAAGGACGGGCGCGCAGCGGTGGGCCTGGCGGTGCCGAAGTCGAACTGGGCCAACCGCCTGGATACCCCGCCATTCGAAGCCTTCGGGGTGACCTGCGGCATCACCTTCACCTTCGGCGGGCTGCACGTGGACGCCGACGCCCGGGTAATCAGCGAGGAGGGCGAGCCGCTGCCGGGGCTGTTCGCGGCGGGAGAACTGGTGGGCGGGTTGTTCTACCACAACTACCCCGGCGGCACGGGGCTGACCTCAGGCGCCGTGTTCGGTCGAGAGGCCGGGCGCAACGCCGCCGCGGACGCGCCGGCACGGCCATTACCTCCCAGGTAATTTCGCGCAGCCGACGGCGGCGTAGCATGGCGGTGTCAATCACGGAGAACCATCATGAAGAACGTCTATCTGGTGTTGGCCATCGTCGGCGCCGTCGTTCCCTACTTCTTCTTCATTCAGCACTTTCAGCACGCCGGCTTCGGTGTCGGCGACTTCATCGCCGGGGCTTTCGCCAACGGCGCCGCGGCCGGAGCCAGCGCGGATCTGGTGATCTCGTCCCTCGTCTTCTGGGCGTATCTGCTGAGCCGCAGAGCGGCGTTCAGCTGGGTCTATGTCATCATCAACCTCACCATCGGACTATCGTGCGCGTTGCCGCTGTATCTTTACATGATGGAACGTCGTCAGGCGGCGGACACGCCGGCGGCAGTTGCCGGCTGAGCATCACGGAGGTGGCGGATGACGAGCGCGTTCGGACAGGCGCTGAAAACATGGCGAAGCCAGCGGGGCAGATCGCAGCTCGATCTGGCACTGGTGTCGGGTTTCTCTCAGCGCCATTTGAGCTTCCTCGAGTCGGGGCGTTCGCGTCCGAGTCGCTCCACCGTGGTCATCCTCGCGGAAGCCCTGGAAATCCCGGTGAAAGAGCGCAACGCGCTGCTGCACGCGGCCGGTTTCGCGCCGCTGTATACGGCCGAGCCCCTCGACAGCGCCGGGCTTCGCAGCGCCCTGGGGGCGCTGGAATCGGTAGTGCAGAGTCACCGTCCGTTTCCCGCGCTGATCGTCGATCGGGCCTGGAACCTGCTCGGCGGCAACGACAACGCCTTCGCGCTGTTCCAGCGGTTCATGGATCAGCCTTTGGCGGCGGATGCGGATCATCCGCAGAACGCCATGGGCATGTGCCTCGATCACCGTGGTCTGCGCCCGTGGATTCGTAACTGGGCGCCGTTCATGGCGTCGCTGCTCGGGCAGCTGAAAACCCAACTCGTCCACGCCGAGAGCGCGGACTTGCGCAGCCTGATCGAGCGCATCGAGGCGGACGCCGAGTTTCGCGCTCACGGCCGCGACGGCGCTGAATCGGTGGGTACGCCGGTGCCGACCCTGGCGCTTGCCCGCGATGGGATGGAGATGGAGCTGTTCACCCTCCACAGCGCGTTCGCCACGCCCAACGACGCCACCCTGGCGGAACTGCGGGTCGAAACCTTCTTCCCGGCGAACGAGGCGTCGCGGGCGGCGCTGCTGGCGCTCGACGCGGAACTGCGCGGTGCCGACCCGCAGGCGGCGCAACGTCCGCCGCTGGTGGCGTGGCGGCGTGCGAATGGCTGATCGGGAGGGGCGCGAGCGGGTGGTGGCGGAGGCCGATTTCGTGGTGGTGGGCGCGGGTTCGGCGGGCAGCGTGCTGGGCAACCGCCTCTCCGAGGCCTCGGGGCTGTCCACCGTGCTGGTGGAGCATGGCGGCAGCGACGCCGGCCCGTTCATCCAGATGCCGGCGGCGCTCTCGTACCCCATGAACATGCGCCGCTACGACTGGGGCTACCGTACCGAGCCGGAGCCGGGGCTCGGCAACCGGCGGCTGGCCGCGCCTCGCGGCAAGGTGCTCGGTGGCTCTTCCTCCATCAACGGCATGGTCTACGTTCGCGGCCATCCGCAAGACTTCCAGCGTTGGCAGGCGCTGGGCGCGGAGGGCTGGGATTACTCCAGCGTGCTGCCTTACTTCAAGCGCCTGGAAAGCGCCCCCCATGGGGATCCATCGTGGCGCGGCGTCGACGGGCCGTTGCACGTGACGCGCGGCAGCCTGCGGCATCCCCTGGATCAGGCATTCCTGAGCGCGGCGGTGGAGGCCGGGTTCGGGCTCACCGACGACTACAACGGCGCCCGGCAGGAGGGCTTCGGGGCGTTGGAGCAGACCATCTGGCAGGGGCGCCGCTGGTCGGCGGCCAATGCCTATCTCAGACCTGCGCTGGCACGGCCGAATCTGCGCCTGGTGCGCGGGTTCGCCACCCGGGTGCTGCTGCACGGCGGCCGGGCGGTGGGGGTGGAACTGCTGCGCGGCCGCCGTCGGGTGGTGATCCGCGCCCGCCGGGAGGTGGTGCTGGCGGCCTCGGCCTTCAACTCGCCGAAGCTGCTCATGCTTTCCGGCATCGGCCCGGCGGACGAGTTGCGCGGCCACGGCATTCGAGTGTCGGCGTCGCTCCCCGGCGTGGGCGCCAATCTGCAGGATCACCTGGAGACCTACGTACAGATGACCTGCCGGCGCCCGGTGAGCCTCAACGCCCACATGAATCTGCTCGCCAAGGCGCGCATCGGCGCGCAATGGCTGCTGACCCGGCGCGGCATCGGCGCCAGCAATCACTTCGAATCCGGGGGCTTTGCGCGCTCCGCGGACAATGCCGGCTACCCAGACGTGCAGCTTCATTTTCTGCCGGCGGCGGTACGCTACGACGGCTCCCGGCCCGCGGTTGCTCATGGCTTTCAGGCCCACGTTGGACCCATGCGCTCGAAATCCCGCGGCCGCGTGCGATTGCGTTCCGCCGATCCCACGGCCGCACCGGTGATTGCGTTCAACTATATGTCACACCCGCACGACTGGCGCGATTTCCGCCGCTGCATCCGCATGGTTCGGAACATTTTCGCCCAACCGGCGTTCGCCGATTGGCGGGGCGCGGAACTGGCGCCGGGGTCTCAGGCCCAGTCCGATCAGGAACTCGACGCCTTCGTCGCAGCCCAGGCAGAGAGCGCCTACCACCCGTGCGGCACCTGTCGCATGGGCGACCCCGCGGACGGGCGCACGGTGGTCGACCCCCACTGCCGGGTGATCGGCGTCGACGGCCTGCGGGTGGTCGACAGCTCGGTGTTTCCGCACATCACCAACGGCAACATCAACGCGCCCACCCTGATGTTGGCGGAACGCGCCGCCGATCTGATCCGCGCCGTTCCGCGGCTGTAGGAGCGATCTCCTGATCGCGATCTGGAGATCGCTCCTACACGTGTCGCGATCTGGAGAT
>JBLRXD010000309.1:0-5190 GCA_047920935.1 Pseudomonadales bacterium
CGACGCATCGCTCACCGACACCTCGACGATGGCGGCTTCTATCAGCACCTGAGTGCGGCGGATGTCGAGCCGATCGAGAATCTCGGTGATTTCGCTCATTACCCCGGGGTCGCCCCGCACCACGATGGCGTTGAGGCTTGCGTCGGCGCGGATCATGGTCTCGCGCATGGGGCCGTCGTCATTCTGGTTGCCCGGCGGGCGCACCACGCCTTCGAGAAGCTCTGCGATCTTGGTTGCGTCGGCAAACTTCAGGTAGATGACCTGGGTGCCGCTCAGGGCGGTGGCGGGGCGGTCGAGCTGATCGATCAGCTTGAGAATCTGCGCGATGGGACGCGGCTTGCCGCGCACGACCAGGCTGTTGTTGCGGGTGTTGGCGATGATCTGCACCCGCTGTGGCCCGCTGGCGCCGCGGCCGATCTGATCCGGGGCCAGCTGTTCCAGCATGGGCACCAGGCTGCCGACCCAGGCGTCCTTGAGTGGAACCATGACGATGTCTTCTTCGTCGGAGACGTCGATCTGCTCGATGATTCGCATCATCCGCAGGATGTTGTCGGCGTGGTCGCTGATGATCACCACGTTGGGGCTGTCTACGGCGGCGATGTGACCGTATTGGGGAATCAACGGGCGCAGGATCTTCACCAACTCGGCGGATTGTACGTTCTGCGCGGGCACCACTCGGGTGACCAGTTCTTCCGCTGGAATCCTGCTCAGGGCGCCATCGACCCCGGGGCTCTGCTTGGCGGTGGCGTTCTGCTGAATGCGCATGACGCCGCCGGCGGGCACGGCCGTCCAGTTGTGAACGCGCAGCACCGACAGGAACAGCTCGTAGACGCCATCCGCGCTCATGGGTGAGCTGGAGATCACCGTGACGTTGCCCTTGATACGTGGGTCGACTACGAAGGTTCGGCCGGTTATCTCCGCGACCTGAGCGATGAATTCGTTCAGGTCGGCGTTCTTTATGTTGATGGTCCAGGTCTGCGCGCTGCCCTCTGCCTGAGCCCAGGAGGAGCTGACGGATCCGCTCAGGGTCATCAGGCCGATCAGCAGAGCGGCCAGGCATCGTGTTTTTGCTTTCATCATTCTTGCAGCGACGCCGTTACGAAAAACCGCCGCGTCCCCCGTTGTATTTCCAGTCGGGCCGAACCCTGAGCCAGCACGCTGGCCATTTCCGCTCGATCCTGGTTGGGGTCTCCGACCGGCCGGCCATTGACAGAAAGTACGACGTCCCCCGGTTGCAGGCCAGTGTGACTGAGGTGGGGTGAGTGGGCAAGGTTGCCGATGCGGTAGCCCTCGGCGGCTCCTTCGTTGACGACGCTCACGCCGATTTCTTCCAGGGTCTGCAATGGCTCTTCCTCGAGGCGCTCGCGGTATTCGTCCAGCAACTGGCGGGCGCTCTGCGGCTCCGTCATCGCTTGGTCCTGCATCTCCGCGGTGTCCTCATCGATTGGATCTTCGAAATAAAACTCTTCTTCCGGAGGCGGCTCGGGGTAGAAATCCTCGAGCCCCTGATCGGGCATCGGCTCGGGTAGCGATGGCTGGGTGTTGGCGCGGGCTGCCAGGGCCGCGCTTCCGGTAGGGAAATGCAGGGTCTCGTGCACGCCCGCGCGACGCAGCACCACGTGAGAGGCATGCACTTCGACCAACCTGGCGCTGCCGGGTACCTCGCTGCCCACCGAATACAGCATGCCCGGCCGGCCGCGCTGCGAGATGATGGCGGCGGAATTGTCGGTGGTATCGGCAACGAATACCCCGAGAAGATCCAATGGCAATTGGGTGGCTACAGTGGGAGTGACGACGGCGGTTGCTTGCGGCGCACGCGCGCCGGCGGCACCGAACAGATTGCTCGCCAGGATGGCGTTCAGATCTACGCCGGCGGTGGCCTGGGGCTGCGCGCGCAGCGCGCTGCCGGCAGCGGATTGCGGTGCCGTAGCGGGTGCGGACAGCAGGTACAGCACCGTGGTGGCCAGAGTGTACGCAATTCCCGCCACCACCAACCACCGGACGGGAAGCGCGAGTTTTGCCGCGACGTCATTCACAGAATGGGGGATTCCTGTAGCGTTGGCTCTCGCAGAGCTGAGAGCAGGATGTTAAAAGACCAGTTCTTCAACCTCTAGCACTACTTCGTGTTCTGCATGCGACCCCGGCCACGGATTGTCAACAAGCCGTGTCATCAGTGCCGTCATGCCGATGCGCACGAAACCGTTCGCCTGCACCTCGGCGCGCAACAGCGGCGTGTGCCCGCCCTGCTGGTAAACGACCGCTTCGAGCGCATCGCCGAGATAGGCAACCAGTGGCGGCAGCTGGCTCGAGTAGAGCTGACCGGCGAGCTGGTATTGCAGCGGCCCTCCGGTCCAGGCCACGCTCCCTGCGGCCGCCCCAGGCCTCCCCTCGCGTAGATTGTAGGGGATGCTCAGGTTGATGCCATCCACCGCAAAATCACCTGTGACGGCTATGTCGTAAGGCCCGAGCCAGCGGTTGACGAAGCCGGCGGCAGCGCGACCGTTCAGTTCCACCGTGGCGTGACGGATACCGAGCTGCAGGGTACCTGCCATGTCGTGCTCGGGACCAATCAGGGTCAGGTGGTATCCCAGCGCAGCCTGCAGCAGGGCTGCCGGGCGAAACCGCCAGACGATCCGGTCGAGGGGCGTTCCGTCCAGAAAAACATTGGCGCTGCCATTCCACAGCGTGCCGGCTGGCCCTAGCATCTCGACGTTGCCATCCGCCGGCAGCAGCTGCCGCAGCAGCGTCGCCGGAGCGAACGCCACGGCGAAGCTGACGAACAGCAGCGTGCCGACGATGAGGGTTCTTTTCATTTGCTTGTGAGCAGACGTTCCAGCACGCCCTGGTACATGCGCGCCAGCGGCTCCAGCTGCTCCACGGCTACCCGCTCGTTGACCTTGTGAATGGTGGCGTTGCTGGGCCCGAGCTCGACCACCTGGCATCCGGTGGGGGCGATGAAGCGCCCGTCGGAAGTGCCCCCGGAGGTGGAAAGCTCGGGCTCCACACCGCCAACTTCGCGGATGCTGGATGCTACTGCGTCGACGAGCGCCCCGTGCTCGGTGAGGAATGGTTCTCCGGAAAGCGTCCAGCGCAGATCGTAGCGCAGCCCGTGGCGATCGAGCAGGTCGGCGACCTGCTGCTGCAGGCCCGCGGCCGTCTGCTCGGTGCAGAAGCGGAAATTGAACGTCAGTGATAGCGTGCCGGGAATGACGTTGCCGGCGCCGGTGCCCGCAACCAGGTTGGATGCCTGCCAGCTGGTCGGCGGGAAGTGCGCGTTGCCGTCATCCCAGCGAGTCTGTGCGAGCTCTGCCAGCGCAGGCGCCACCAGATGAATGGGGTTCTCCGCCAAGGAGGGGTAGGCAACATGGCCTTGCACCCCGTGCACCAGCAGCTCGCCGTTCAGCGAGCCACGGCGCCCGACCCGCACCGTATCCCCCAGGAGCCGGTCGGATGATGGCTCCCCGACCACGCAGTAGTCGAGGTTGGTGCCCTCGCGGCCAAGTGCCGTCATCACCGCGCGGGTGCCGTCGACGGCGTCACCTTCTTCATCGCTGGTAACGAGAAAGCCGATGCGGCCGTGGTGGTCGGGATGTTCGGCGACGAACCGTTCGGTCGCGACCACCATGGCGGCGAGGCTGGCCTTCATGTCGGCGGCGCCGCGGCCGTACAGATAGCCGTCGCGGAGGGTCGGCTCGAACGGCGGCGACAGCCAGTCCTCGGCGGGACCTGGCGGCACCACGTCGGTGTGCCCGGCGAACACGAACAGCGGCCCTGAAGCGCCGCGTACCGCCCACAGGTTGCTGACCTCGCCGAACGGCATGTTACGGCAGGCGAAGCCCAGAGGGGCGAGGCGTGCGGCGAGCAGCTGCTGGCATCCCGCGTCATCGGGTGTCTGACTGCGGCGGTGCATCAACTCGCAGCACAGGTCGAGTACCGGGTGGCGTTGATCTGCGCTCATCAGGGTCAATTGTGCGCGTGCAGGGCGGCGTTCAGCTCGATCGCGCGGCGGTTGCTGCGGCACTCGATACGGCCGTTGCTGCTGTTGCGGATGAACAGCAGGTCGGAGCCGCCGGCCAGCTCCCGCGCCTTGACCGTCTTCACCGTCGTGCCGTGCTCGTCGAGCACCACCACCGGGGTGCCGGCAGTAATGTACAGGCCAGCCTCGATGGTGCAGCGGTCGCCGAGAGGTATGCCGGTGCCGGCGTTGGCGCCGATCAGGCAGTTGCTGCCGATGGTGATTTTGATCTCACCGCCACCGGATAAGGTACCCATGGTGCTGGAGCTACCGCCGAGGTCGGAATGAGCGCCCACCACCACGCCTTGCGAAATGCGGCCCTCGACCATGTTCGGGCCCATGGCGCCGGCGTTGAAGTTGACGAAGCCTTCGTGCATCACCGTGGTGCCTTCGCCCAGGTAGGCGCCCAGGCGGATGCGGCTGGCGTCGGCGATGCGCACTCCGGAGGGCATCACGTAGTTGGTCATCTTCGGGAATTTGTCGATAGCCATCACCTCGAGGTGCTCGCCGCGCAGCCGTGCCGCCAGCTGCGCCCGTGGCAGCTCTGCCGGGTCGATGGCCCCCCGGGTGGTCCAGGCGACATTGGGCAGGTGGGCGAAGATGCCGTCGAGGTTGAGGCTGTTGGGCAGCGCCAGGCGGTGCGACAGCAGATGCAGCTTCAGATAAGCCTCGGCGGTGCTGGCGATGGCCGCGTCGGCATCGAGCCGCACCACCACCAGCGGCCGGTCGCTCTCCAGCAGCAGGTCGTAAACCTCCGCGGCAGCGCGCGCGTCGCCGGCCAACTCCGGCACGCGGCGCCGCAGCACCTCAGCGGTCACGGTGCTCGTGCCGCTGGCAAAATGCGCCCGAACCGCCTCAGCCGCCGCTCCGGTGACATCCTGCAACGGCGCTGGAAAAAAGCAGTCGATGATCTTGCCGGATGCACTTTCTCGGCTGATCCCGATGGCAAAGGCGAACACAGAGTTGGCTTCACTGGCCATGATTCGCTCCCAGATAGACGGCGGCGCACACTACCACACCGCCGCGGCGGGAGCGATCCTCCAGCAACCGCGCCCGACGATCCGACCACCCCGAGCCCTGGCCGGGTTGCCGCAGCCGAATGAGACGACGAGGGGGTGTGGCCGGGGCGCGGGTCGGAAACTCGCCTTGCACACCCTCGCGCGAGCCCTCCGGGC
>JBLRXD010000310.1:0-5171 GCA_047920935.1 Pseudomonadales bacterium
GCGCCGGCGGAGCCCACATAGCGAGTCGCAATGCGCCGATAGAGTTCGCGCCACACATCGTCTTCGCCGAGGTCATGAACCAACTCCGCACGCCCCTCGACCAGCACCTTGCGGTACGGCAGCGGTTGCTCGTCGATGCACAACGCCACCCGCGGATCGCGGCGCAGGCAGCGGAACCAGGCGGATTTCTCGCGCGGGGTGAAGAAAATGGCGCCGGCTTCGAACAGGAACCAGATCGGCGTGACCAGCGGGCTGCCATCTTCCCGCACCACGGCGATGCGCATGAGCACGCCCGGCTCATCGAGAAATGCATCCCTTTCTGCGCCGCTCATCGCAGGCATAGACCCCTCCCCAAGCTCTGCAACCAAGTGGCCGGTAGTGCACCCCGGCAGGGGGATGCGCCCGGCGCAATCATGCCGCGGATCGTAACAGATCGGCTTCGGGTTCCATATCTTCAGGCCTCGGATGGTTCGCGTCGGGTGCTACACTGCGGCCTGAAATCATCGGCCTCCCAAGTATGCAACTTTCTCTCGCAGGCACCCCGGCCGCCGGTCCGCTGGGTTACCACAGCTGGGCCTTGTTCGAGTGGGCCCGCAACCCGTACGTCATCCTGATCACGATCTACATCTTCGCGCCGTACTTCACCACCTCGGTGGTGGAGGACCCGGTACGCGGCCAGAGCCTGCTCGGCTACGCCAACAGCCTGGCCGGTGCGCTCATTGCCATCATGGCGCCGCTGCTGGGCGCCGTCGCCGACAAGAAAGGCCGGCGCAAGCCGTGGATCGCCGGGTTCATCCTGCTGATGATCCCGGCGGTGTGGATGCTGTGGTTCGCCAAACCCGGCGGCGCCGGGCTCGGCATATACCCGACGCTGGCCCTCATCATGCTGATCGCGGTGGTGTTCGAATTCTCCGCGGTCTTCCACAACGCCATGCTGCCGAGCGTGGCACCCGCCTCGAAGATCGGCATGGTCTCGGGGCTGGCCCTGGCCTACGGTAACTTCGCCGGCCTGTCGCTCATGATTTTCGTGCTTTACGCTTTCTCCCTGCCCGGCGAGGTACCTTGGGCGTTCATCCCGGACCGGCCGCTGTTCGGGCTCGATCCCGCCACAGCCGAGCCCGACCGTATCGTCGCGCCGATGGTGGCCGTATGGATGCTGCTGTTCACGCTGCCCCTGCTGGCGTTTACCCCCGACGGCCGGGATCCGGGGCACGGCATTCGTTCTGCAGTCACCCAGGGGCTCACGGAAGTCTGGCGCACGGTCCGCCAGCTGCGCCACTACGCCAACGTGGCCCGGTATCTGCTCGCCCGCATGCTGTTCAACGACGGCATGGTGGGAATTCTGATATTCGGCGGTGTGTACGCAGCGGGGACGTTCGGCTGGGGCACCACGACGCTGCTGCTGTTCGGCATCATTACCAGTTTTTCCGCCGCTGTCGGCGCCGTTCTCGGCGGCTGGCTCGACGACCGACTCGGGTCGAAACTCACGGTGCTGATCGCCGTTGGGGGTACCGCACTGCTCCTGGCTGTAGCCGTGACCATTCAGCCCGACAGCATTTTGTTCATCCCGTACGAAGGCGAGGGTACCCTGTGGGAACTGCCCTACTTCAACACCCTGCCGGAATTCCTTTACTTCGCCAACACGCAGCTGTTCGCCATGTGCATCACCGTGGCCTTCGCTTCCGCACGAACGATGATGGCGCGCCTCGCGCCCCCGACCATGATCACCCAGTTCTTCGGTCTGTATGCCCTGTCGGGCACGGCAACCGCCTTCCTCGCGCCGCTGCTGGTTGGCATCTTCACCTCCAGCTTCGCAAGCCAGCAGGTGGGTTACGCGTCGCTGGTGATCCTGCTGGCGGCTGGATTCGTGCTGATGTTGTTCGTCCGCGAGGAGCAGGCGGAGGCGGCAGCCTGAGAGCGGGACTCGACGTCGCCGTCCTCGCGGCCATCGCCTACGTTCAGGCCGTAATGCCTGCCTACCGGACGCGGGAGTCGCTCAGCGCGCGATTCCAGCTGCCAGCAGGGCTTCGATGTCTGCCCCGCTCATGCCGAGTTCCTGAAGTAGCGGGCGGGTGTGCTGCCCGGCGATGCAGGCAGCCGGCGATCGAGTACCGGAAGCAAGCTGCACCTGCGGGCCGTGACGGCGGTAGCCGCCCAGCGCAGAGTCGGCCGCATCCGCCACCAGGCCATGGCGCTGAAAGTACGGATCGCTGTGCAGCTGTTGCCCCGGCAGCCCCCGATCGGCGCGCAGGCAGCCGATGCCCCGTGGCACCAGGCGGGCTTCCCAGGCGTCGGCGGTGTCAGTGGTGAACAGCCCCTCGAGAAGCCGAGCGAGCGCAGCCGCTCGCTGCGTGCAGTCGCCGAGCGTGGCGAACTCAGCCACCCCGGCGCCGCCCGGCTCGATGCTGCTCACCGCGTCGCGGAAGCGCTGCCAGCCGGCCTCGTCTTCGATGCCAAGGAACACCCAGCCGCTGGCGCACGGATAAAGCCGCTCGAGCGGCCCGAAGCCCAACAGTTGCTCATCGAGATGCGGGCGCGCCGGCTTGCCGGGGTAGCTGAGGAAATCGTCGAAGTTGGCGTAAGCATTGGCGCCGAACATGTCGACCCAGACACGCTGGCCGCGACCCTGCCAGCGACTGGCGCAGATGCCGAGCACGGCCGCGGTGGCCACCACCAGCGACGTGTTCGGATCCGGGTTCACTTCGTTGGCTCGGAACAGCCGGCGGGCCTCGTCCCGTAAGGTCTCCAGATCACGAGGGCCTGGATCGGGCGCGCCGCCAAACTGGTGCAGCACGCCGCCGAGGGCAGCGCCGGGAATGGGGTGGGTGGATGGCCGGCGCGCACCGGGACCCTCGGGCCCGTAGCCGTTCACCGCCAGATACACCAGATCCGGATTGTCGGCGCTGAGATCTGCGTACCCCAACCCCAGGCGCTCAGGCACCCCCGTACGATAGTTGTGAATCAGCACGTCCGCCTTTCGCGCCAGCGCGCGAACCACGCTCTGCGCCTCCGGACGCTTGAGGTCGAGGCAGATACTTTCTTTGCCGGTGTTCACCCGCAGGGCTCCGAGCCCGCCGAGCATGGCGCGGAACGGCTCACCCGGTACCGCACCGCCGAGCGCCTCCACCTTGATCACCCGCGCCCCGAGGTCGGCCAGCAGGCTGGCGCCAAGAGGTGCCGCGATGATGGTCGCGCACTCCAGCACCGTCACGCCCTGCAACGGCAAGCCCTCGGCCCTGCGGCCCGGTCGGCGCGCCGGCTCTGGTTGCTTCGGCGGCAGCTGATCCCATTCGACCTCGCGCAGCGGGCCGGCCACAGCCCCGGGGGTGGCGTCCAGTCGAGCCAACAGGCCGAGCTGAACCAGCTCCCCATCGGCCACCGAGTGCCCGTTGGCACGGATGTCGGCGTCTTCCAGCGCCTGCTGGGTGGTCTGGTAAGGGTGCGCCACCACGCCGCCATCGGCGAGGAACAACCGCATCCAGTCTTCGAGGTCGCGGCCTTGCATGTGCTCGAGCAAACGCTTGCGGTAACGCTCCAGCACAGACGGCGGCCAGGGCTGCTGGGCAAAGTCGGCGTCGCTGAGGATGTCGTCGAGGCCGGCGACGCGAAGGAAATTCTCGAACAGGTGGGGCAGCAGGTTGCCGAGCTGCAGCCAGCGGCCGTCGGCGCAGCGCACCGGGTGGTAGTTGAGGGTCGGCATGACCTGATGGGGATCGAGCTCTTCGATCTCGGCGCCGGTTTCCAGCGCCAGCAGGCCGATGAGATCGTAGGGTAGCAGCCCGTGCAGCAGCGACGTCTCCACGTGCTGGCCCTCACCCTCCGAGCGCTGCACCAGCAGCGCCGCCAGAATGGCGGCGCACGCAGACTGAGCCGCTGCGTGGGTCGCGACTTCGAGCGCGGCGCACACCGGGCCCGGCCGGGCAGCCACCCCCTCGAACGCCAGCATCCGGCCGATGCGCGCTGCAGCCAGACCTTCCATGGCCGGAAGTGCAGCGAGTTCATCATCGCCGGGAAACCCCGCTAACCGGGCGCTCACCAGCCCCCCCCGCTCATCAGCGAGCGTCGCTCCGTCGAGCCCCAAACGAGCCAGCGTTTGCCGGTCGAGACTGGTGACGAACACGTCAGCGGTATCGACGGCGCGGCGGATGCGCGACTCATCGGCCACCGGATCGACGGCGATGCGAGTTTTGCCCCGCATCCACACGGCATAGGGCCGGTCGCCGGGCTTACTGTCGAGCCACAGCACCTCGGCCCCGTAGTCGGCCAGCACCATGGTGACCAGACCGGTGAGTGCGCCATGGCCCAATTCCACCACGCGCACTCCCGAGAGGACGCCGCCTGCTGCCACGGGCGCGGCGCTCAGTTACCGAAGTCCCAGGTTTCCCCCGAGTGGTAGCGCCGCAGTATGAGCTTGGCGATGAGGATCTTGTGAACCTCGTCGGGCCCGTCGGCGATGCGCAAGGTACGCGCGCCCTGATACATACCGGCCAACGGCAGATCGCCGCTGACGCCGGCCGCGCCCCACACCTGAATGGCGCGATCCACCACCCGGTGGTAGGCCGCCGGCACGAAGATCTTGATGGCGGAGATATCGGTTCTGGGGTCCGCGCCGGTCTCCATCTTCTCGGCGCAGTGGATGGTCATCAGCCGGGCGCTCTGGATGTCCATATAGCTCTCGGCGATGAAGCCCTGCATGAACTGCTTCTCTTCCAGCAGTTCGCCGCCATGAACCTCGCGGCTGGTGAGGCGCTCGACCATCAGATCGAAGGCCCGCCACATGGAACCGATGGAGTTCATGCAGTGATAAACACGGCCGGCGCCGAGGCGATCCTGGGCAGCCTGGTGGCCGGTGCCGGTGCGCCCCAGCTGATTCTCCTTCGGCACGCGGACGTTGTCGTAAATGATCTCGCAGTGGCTGGACGCCCGCCCCCAAACCGGCACGCCGCGCACGATGTTCACGCCGGGGGTGTCCTTGGGAACGATGATCTGGGTCATCTTGTCGTTGGCGTCGCCCGGCGCGTCAGGATCACCGGTACGGCACATGACGATGTAGAAATCGGCGGCAAAGCCGTTGGAGGTGAACCACTTGTGGCCGTTGATGACCCACTCGTCACCTTCCAGCACCGCCCGGGTGGTGAGCGAGCGCGGATCCGAGCCGGGGTTGTGCGGCT
>JBLRXD010000311.1:0-5153 GCA_047920935.1 Pseudomonadales bacterium
CTGGGTGCAGCTGCAGCGGGCCGCCGAGGTGCTCGCGGAGCGCATGCGGGCTGTGCCAGGCACCCGCGACATCGACAGCGGCCACCTGCGCGGCAGGGAGCAGGTCAACCTGACGCTGAAACCCGAAGCGCGAGCGCTGGGGCTGCGCGAGCGCGACCTGGCGCAGCAGGCACGAGCCGCATTCTTCGGGGTGGAGGCCGTGCGCCAGCAGCGCGAGCGCGACGAGATGCGGGTCTACGCGCGGCTGCCGGAAGCCGAGCGCCGCATGGAGTACAGCCTGGAGAACCTGCTCATCCGCACGCCCGGCGGCGGCGAGATTCCTCTTGCCCAGGCCGCCGTGCTCGAGCGCGACCGCTCTCAGACCAGCCTGCAGCGCCATGGCGGACGGCGCGCCATTACCGTCTCGGCGGACACCGACCCCCGCATCGCCATACCCACGGATGTGGCGCGGACGATGGAGGCCGAACTGCTGCCCCCGTTGGTCGCCGAGTTTCCGGGCCTCGAGTGGCAGGTCGCCGGCCAGGAGGAAGACATGCGCGACGCGCTGGGCGTGCTGGCGCTGGGTTTCGCGATCGCCGCGTTGGTGATGTACGCGCTGATGGCCATCGTCTTTCGCAGTTATCTGCAGCCTTTGCTGATCGTCAGCGCGATCCCCTTCGGCATCGCCGGCGCCATCCTCGGCCATGTGGTGATGGGTTTCGACCTGAGCATGATCAGCATGTTCGGCATCGTCGCGTTGGCCGGCGTGGTGGTGAACGACTCGCTGGTGCTGGTGTATCTGATCAACACGCTGCGGCGCCAGGGCATGGAGCGAACGGAGGCGGTGCTGGCCGGTCTGCAACGCCGCTTTCGGCCGATCCTGCTGACCTCGATCACCGCTTTTCTGGGTCTGGCACCGATGATCTTCGAAACCTCGATTCAGGCCCGGATGCTGATCCCCATGGCCATCAGCCTGGGCTTCGGGGTGCTGTTCGTCACGCCCATCGCACTGATTGTGTTGCCGGCCATGTTGCTGATCCTTGAGGACGCCATCGATTTGGCCAGACGGCCCTGGTCGAGGCGTCGAGCGGGTGCGTGAGCCGTCGCGTTGCCAGTGGCGCAGTTCTTGTATGGTGTTTTGGCGGTCTGGTACGAGAACACGGCCGCTTTTTGCCGGGGATCGGCGCGAGTGGCTGAATGAGGAGCGCGCGTGGCGAATGCTAACAAGCCGCCGCCTGGGGTGGCGAAATTCGACTCCGCTTCCGCGCACGTCGTGGCGTTGGCGCGGTTTCTCCAGGGTCGCGACTTCGCGGGCCTGGGGCAGTCGCGGGTGCTGCAGGCGGCTACCCGCCTGGCGGACTGGGTGCCGCGCTCGCTGCGTGGGCAGATTTTCGCCACCCTGGGTGCCAATGAAGGTGTGCCGCGGGACTCGGTGGGAAAAGTCTCCATGGAGCGGGTGGCGCAGTGGGCGGCGGGGCTCTACCCACAGCGCCACTACCCGGCGCTGATGATCGGTTCGTCCAATGGTGCGTTGGTGCACGTGGCCGCGGCGCTGGGCATACCGATGCTGCCGCAGACGTTTCTCACTCTCATCAAGCAAAGCCACGTGCATCCCGACGATCCGGCCCATGCCATGGAAGCCGAGCGCGAGACCAGCGAACGCTTTCTCTGCGCCAATCCTTACTCGCAGTTGCACCATCTGCACGATCCCAATCAGGATCGCCTGATGCTCAGCCTGATCACCTACTTCCGCTCGAAATATCTGCGCTTACCGCCGGCGTATCGGCGGCTCATCAATGCCAGCCTGCTGCCCAACGGCACGATATACATCGTCGAGTGCGGCCGCACGTGGCCGACCACCCGAGTTCGCGACCGACACGTGTTCCAGTTCGGGGCCGAGGGCGGCGCAACGCTGGAGGAATACTTCCACGGTGGCGAGCGGGTGGAAGCCTACTTGAAACGCTACCAGTCGCCATTCGAGCGCTGGAACCCTCCGGCCACCGACGCCGAGAGCCCGGAAGCGGAGTGGGGCTTCGAGCCTGCGCTACGGGAGGAGATTCTCGAACTTGCGCGGGATCGGGGTCATCGGGTGGTGCGGATCATTTTCGAAGATCCGGAAGATCCCAGCGGCCTGGTTGCCGATTTCTACCGGGACTGGTATCGGAGGCGCGGCGTGCAGGCCAATCGCCTGGCGATCGAGTCGTTCATCCTGATGGACCCATGGGTGGTGCTGCGCACCGGGTCGGTGCCTTTGTGGATGACCTTCAATACCGAGCCTTCACTCGCCATGGCGCAGAAGTACCTGGACGCCAGCGACCCGTTCGACCAGATTTACCTGATGCTGTTCGCCCACGGTATCGACTCCGTCGGCCTGCCGCCCATCGAGCAATGGCAGAGCCTTGTTGCCCGCGCCCGGGAGCAGGGCGAGCTGCTCGGCCTCGATCCGTCTACCTATCCGGCCCACTTCGCTCACTTCGCCCGGTACTCCCAGCGATTGCGCCAGCGCGCGGCCGCGCGCTACCCGCTGCCGGAGCCATTGCCGCTCGCTCGATTCGAGCGCTTCGTCGACGACAACGGGGCGCGCTACGGAGTGCGGCTCGAATACGCCTGACGGAGGGGGCATGGACCGTCGCGACTTTCTGCGGATTACCGGCCTCGGATGGATCGCCAGCGTGCTGCCCGGCTGCGGCAACGATGGGGAAGATCCGGCCGCGCACTTCCCACCGCCGTCGGAATGGATGGATCTGGCGACGCTGCGCCGCACCTTCACCCGGGTCAACGGGCTGCGCATGCACGCGCTGATATCGATCGAGCCGGTACCGGCAGACGCGCCGGCCGTGGTGCTGGTGCACGGTTCGGGGCTGTCGGGGCAATACATGATCCCTACCGCCAGGGCGCTGACGCCGGACTTTCGGGTGTATGTTCCGGACATCCCGGGGTACGGTGACAGCGGCGATCCGGGCAAGATCCTCGACGTGCCGGAGATGGCCGACTGGCTGGCGGCGTGGATGCCGACGGTGGGACTTGCGCGCGCGTCGTTTCTCGGCAATTCGTTCGGCTGCCAGGTCATCGTCGATCTGGCCGCTCGCTACCCGGGTCTGGTCGAAGCGGCGCTGCTGCAGGGCCCCACCACGCCGCCGGGCGAGCGCTCGGGGTTCTGGCAATTCGTGCGCTGGCGGCAGAATCAGCCCTACAACCCGGGCTGGCTCGGTGATGTGACCCAGCGTGACTACGAGAAGGCCGGGGCGCTGAGGCTGCTGCGTTCGTTCATCTTCCAGATCACCGACCGCATCGAGGACAAGGCGCCTTTGGTGCAGGCGCCCACCCTGGTGATGCGCGGTGACCTCGATCCCATTGCCCATCAGGCGTTCTGCGACCTGCTGGTGGAGCTGTTACCTCGGGGTCAGCTGTATGTGATCCCCGGCGAGGCTCACACCCTGGTGTTCACCGCGCCGGAGCCGCTGGCCGCCGGCACTCGCGAGTTCCTCGGGCAGTTGCGGTTGTGGCATGACGACTCGACAGCGTAAGGCGTTGCTGCTGGTTGCGGTGCTGTTGCTGCTGTTGCCGTTGACGCTGATCACCGCGCTGATGCTGATCGTCTCCTACCCGGCCTATGCGATCCCTGATCCGGGGGCGCTGCAGATCGTTTTCGACGTGGCGATGATGTTCATGGTCGCCGCCGTCATCGCCGGCTGGCGTTTGTCCGTGGGCTTTCTGCGCCGCGGTCGAGACGGCGTCGGGCGAGCCCACGGGCTGTGGATGCTGCTGCTGGGGATCGGCGCCCTGATCGGCGTCGTTGGCGCCGGATTCGCCATCGAGCACGCCATCAACCCGCGAACGGCGGCCGATCACGTGGGCTTCGCGCTGTTGTCGCCTGCGGTGCTGCTGCTGCCCGTGTGCCTGCTGCTGTGGCGCTACCGCAAGCGGTAGCTCATGCCGATCAGCGCGTAATTGAACCAGGCGAAATTGTAGACATCGTCGCTGTCGACGCCGCCATCGAGGGTGCGATAGCCGACCGAGACAGCCCAACGGTCGGCGATCGCGTACTCGGCGCGCAGGCCCAGGTCGAAGGCCCGCCCTTGGGGGGCGGCGAGCCCGTCCAGGTCGAACGCCAGGTTCCAGCGGTCACTCAGCCGGTAGCTGCCGGCAACGTGCAGCAGTGGTACCAGGCCCACATCGGTATCCTCGGCGCGCAGATCTCCCTGGCGCAGGCGCACCACGGCGTCGCGTACCAGCAGGGTGACGCCCAGCTGCAGTTGCCAGCGCTGCTGCTGGCGCAGTTGGTAGCGGTAGCTGAGCCGGTGGGCGTTGAACTGATAGGTGGCGGCCAACTCGCCACTGTCGAAGCGCTCGCCGGCAAACGCCAGCGGCGTGGCGGCGGTGCCGCTCTCGCTGATCCGCAGCGGCGCGTAGACCAGTCGCAGACCGTGCCGCGGCGCGAACTCGCCGGCGATCTCGAGGCGCACGAAGCCGAAGGGGCCGCTGCCGGTGATGCCGTCGGCGGCGAAGCGGGTTCCGGTGTCGCCGGGAATGCGGACATCGTTGCGTGATTGCCAGACGGCGCCGGCTTCGACGCCGATCCGCGCCTCGCCCCTGCCATCAGCGTCGCCGTCGGTGGCATTCGCTGTCGCTGTGGCAGTTAAAACCAGGATCAGCAGGATGGCTTTGCTATGCATCCTGCCGATGCTGTCAGAGTTGGCTTGCGAAGCGCAAGCCGACGTCGACGGGTCATCGTCGAACTGCGCGTCTCGCGCCTGGGCCGCGAACTCGACCAGGGCTGGCGCGCGCTCCTCAATAGCAGCAAAGTATGCGGATGATCGAAAACCACCGCGTTGGTGAATGGGAGGAGCAACGATGAAGATCGCACACGTGTGGATGTTGTTGGCGGTGGTGGCCGCCGCGATGACAGCGGCCCAGCCAACGCTGGCCGAAGACCAGGTCCGGCTCAACAGAACCATCGAAACCCTCGAAGCCGGCGAGCCGGTCTTCGGCATCTTCACGGGCAACTTCTCGCTTGCCAGTGCGCGCGGTCTGGCTCGATCCGAACTGGATTTCATCTTCATCGACATGGAGCACAGCGCCTTCAACATGGAGACGCTGCAGACCTTTCTGATCGGCATGACCGACAAATCCCGGATTCTCGCGAAGGGTAACGGCCAGATGGACGTGACGCC
>JBLRXD010000312.1:0-5118 GCA_047920935.1 Pseudomonadales bacterium
GGGAAGTGATTGGCGCCGTACACCTGGGCGAAAGCCACGTTCTTCAGGCGGCTGGCGATGAAGGCCTGGGCGGCCCCAGTGGCCGTCAACCACAGCACCGGCTGACGGATGCCGTCGGCAATGGCGGCGGTGTCGACGATCATCCCCTCCAGTTCGGCGATCTTGACGCCATTCGGCGTCTGCGCCGCGTCCGCCACCGCTTGCCTGGCGACGGCGCGGTCGCCTTTGGGATGGAAATACCCGGAGTACATGGCCTTGAACGCCGCTTTCGACTTCGGCCCCTGCAGCTGCGTGATCATCTGCCCGACGATCATGCCGAACGGGCTCGCCGGGTCGTTCAGCGTTGGCTGTGGGTACAGCCCCGTATCCACCGCGACACCCGCCTTTGCCAGGCGCGGGTTGGCGCGGATGAACTCCAACGTCCCGGGACCGCCGCCGGCGTGGCCGATGGCAACGACGCCCTTCAGGCCGGCCGCCCTGGTCACCGCCGCAATATCCGCAGCGTGAGTGACCGCGTCGTGCCCGGCCCCGCTGGTGGTGGAGCGGCCATGGCCGCGACGGTCGAGAAGCAGGATGCGATGCCGCTTGCCGAAGTGCTTGACCTGATGCTCCCAATGCGTGTGGTTCGAGCACCAGCCGTGGATCAACACCAGCGGCGGCCGGCCGGTATCCTTGCCCACCACCTTGTAGTAAATCTTCGATCCGTCGTCTCGGGCGAGTATCGCCATGGTCTTCCCCCTCCCGGCACATGCAGCCACAATTGGCTCAGCATAGCTGCAACCGGCTCGAGAATCGAAGCGTCAGCCGTCGAGCGGGCTGTGGTGAGTCTCTTTCGCCGGCCGTAGAGAGTCATTGTCAGGGGTGACGCAACTGCCATGGACCCACAGGATGTCGCAAAGAGCTACGACCAGATTGCCCACCATTGGGATAGCAACCGATTCCCCCGAGATAACGGAATCGCTCAGCACGAGCGGGCAGTCGCCTTCACCGACCTACGAGGACCGGCTCTCGACGTGGGCTGCGGCAGCAGTGGCCGACTGATCGACCTACTCCTCGAGCACGGCTTTTCCGCGGAAGGCCTGGACATTTCCGGCAAGATGGTGGAACTCGCACGACGCCGGCATCCCGAGCTCATCTTCCACCACGCAGATATCTGCGAGTGGCAGTTTCCTCGTTCGTACGATTTCGTCTCTGCTTGGGACAGCATCTGGCACGTGCCACTGCAGGCTCAGGAAAGCGTCCTGCTCAAGATCTTCCATGCGCTTAGCCCTGGCGGCGTGGCCATATTTTCGCTTGGCGGGACTCAGGATCCTTCGGAAACCACGAACTCGCACATGGGTCCACCCATGTATCACAGCACGATTGGGATCCCGCGCATTTTGGAACTCATTGCCGAGGCGGGGTCGATCTGCAGACACCTCGAGTACGATCAGCATCCGGAACTACACGCCTATATCATTTGCCAACAGCAGGGCGGGAGAGATCGATGATGCGACGACTACCAGGGCGATGCCGGGGTTTGCCCTTTTTTACAGCCGCTGACCTGCGACGTTAGGCTCGCATCACCACAGTGCGCTCGTTCTCCGAAGTCACTATCTCAACGGCCCGCCTGCGATTGCGTCCGCTTGTGCTCTCTGATGCCGAAGAGCTCTTTCACATTTACTCGGATCCAGAATTCATGCGTTACTGGAGTACAGAACCCTGGGACTCGATGGTAGTGGCAGGCGAAGTCTCTGACTCTGTCTTGTTCGGCCTTCTTGCCCGAGATCAGCGCCCGGGCCCTGCCAACAGCGGCGCCTGACACCTCCGGCAACGGCTGCACCGCGCGCTCGACCCTACCAGTAGTTTGCCATGATTTCCTTCGCCCAGGCTGGCTCGATCACCTCCGAGCGAGGGAGGAACCCGCTGAGCACCGGCTTTACATCGAGAACCGGAGTCCCGTCAATGGCATCGAGCCCAGCCACTTGGATGGTCAGGCCGTCAACGGAAAGCAGCCGACAAACAGTTGCTCCGATCCTGTTCGGCCTGTTCTTACCCCGCTGCGCCACAATCCCGACCTCGGGCCAGTCAGGATTGTTCCTCGGCCGCCGGGCACCTGTCTCGATTGCTCCGTCGGGTACCTGATCAAACAAATAGATGATCTCAACATGGGAGAAAGCCTCTAATCCATTCGTCGCCTGGGGAGCGAAAACTTCGCGATCCAGCACAACCACTGATCTCTCCCTATCCCAGTTGTCGTCGTTTGCTTCACGGCGCGTAGAACCCACTCGCCCGATGGCCTGAAGTGTAAATTGTTGCATCTCGCGCTTCCTGTCAGTGGGCTGACTCATCGTGCCACAGGTTTGCTGGATGCGGAGGAATGTGATGGCTGCTGCTTCGGCATAGATCATGCGCCCCTGCAGGCTCAGTTCGTCGCGGTGATAACCGACAATCCGTGCCAGAATAGGCACATAGGTAGCGCCTTGTCTTATGAAGTACTTGTAGATGATCGAACGAATTTTCCAAAGCAGCCGGTTTCTGGTGGTGGTTGCGGTCGTGGCTACGTCGGTCGCTGCGGGGGTGTTGTACTACGTCACGGTGAATATCCTGGCGCACCTGGTGTGGGGTGTCGTGCAAAACGTGCCCACGACGGTAGACGGTGGCAAGAGCCTGGCGGTGGATTTACTGAAGCTGCTCGATTTGCTGTTCATCGCGATCACCTTTCACCTCATGGCGGTAAGCCTCTATCGCCTGTTCATCACCCCGCTGCGGATGGAAAAAAGCACGTTTCTCCGGGTGCTCAAGATTGGCAATTTCCACGACCTGAAGGTCACTCTGATTCAGGTCTCGGTAGTGATCATGGTGATCCTGTTTCTCGAGCGCGCCGTGGAGAGTGAAGCTGCGTTGGAGACTTTGTACTTTGGCGCCGCCATCGGATTGGTGATGGTGGCGGCGGTTTATGCGTGGAAGAACATGAAGTGAGGAATGCGCTTGATCGTGAGCCAAGCGCTCAAACCAGGCGCCAGGCCAGCCGTTCGCCGGCCATGAACGGCACGATCTCTTCGTCCAGATACGGGTAACTGGGCGGCAGCTGCCAGCTCTCGCGCCGCAGCACGACGGTGTCGCGGTTGCGGGGCAGGCCGTAGAAATCCGGCCCGTGATGGCTGGCGAACGCCTCGAGCCGGTCGAGGCAGCCCGCTGCCTCGAACACCTGGGCGTACAACTCCATGGCCGCAGGCGCCGTGAACGCGCCGGCGCAGCCGCAGGCGTGCTCCTTGGTAGAGCGGGCGTGGGGGGCGCTGTCGGTACCCAGGAAGAACTTCGGATCGCCGGAAGTGGCCGCGGCGACGATCGCCTGGCGGTGGCGCTCGCGCTTGAGCACCGGCAGGCAGTAGTTGTGCGGTCGTACGCCGCCTACCAGCATGTGGTTGCGGTTCAGCAGCAGGTGATGGGCAGTAATGGTGGCGCCGACGTGGTCTGGTGCGTCCTGCACGAACTGGGCGGCATCGGCGGTGGTGATGTGTTCGAACACCACCTTCAGAGTGGGAAACCTCGCCACCAGCGGTATCAGCACCTCGTCGATGAACACTGCTTCGCGGTCGAAGATGTCGACGTGGGCGTGGGTTACCTCGCCGTGAATCAGCAGCGGCAACCCCTGCCGCTCCATTTCGGCCAGGGTAGCGTCACAGTGGCGAAGGTCGGTGACGCCGGAGGCGGAGTTGGTGGTTGCGCCGGCCGGATAGAGCTTCACCCCGACCACCTGGCCGCTGTCCCGGGCGCGAACGATCTCCTCTGGCGGGGTGTCATCGGTCAGGTACAGGGTCATCAGTGGCTCGAACGCCACGCCGGCGGGCACCGCCGCCAGCAGCCGTGCCCGATAGTCGATCGCCTGGGCCGTAGTCACCACCGGCGGCACCAGGTTGGGCATGATGATGGCCCGGGCGAACTGCCGCGCCGTGAAGGGCAGCACCGCACGCATGGCGTCGCCGTCGCGTAGGTGCAGATGCCAGTCGTCGGGACGCGTGAGCACCAGTTGATCCATGTAGTGTCGCCACCTCGGCCGTGGGATCGTGAGCGGGCGCATACTATACCTTCATCGAACGCCCAGCAGGAGCACGGCCGCCCACTCCGGCCTGGCTCTTGGCCCGGAAAGCGCCGTGGTCCATCATTCGTGCATGTTCACGTTGCCCGCCAATGCGGATTGGAACGACATCCTCGCGCAGGCGGGGGCCCTGCTCGCGGGTGAAACCGATATGGTTGCCAACGCGGCCAACCTCTCTGCGTTGCTGTTCAATACCCTGGCAGACGTCAACTGGGCCGGGTTCTACTTCTTCAAGAATGGCGGCCTGGTCGTCGGCCCGTTCCAGGGCAAGCCCGCCTGTGTGCGCATTCCGCTCGGGCAGGGGGTGTGCGGCACGGCCGCGTTGCGCCGGGAGACCATCGTAGTGGCAGACGTCCACGCTTTTCCCGGTCACATCGCCTGCGATGCAGCCTCGAATTCGGAGATCGTGGTGCCGCTGATCCGCAATGACGCGTTGCTCGGCGTGCTCGACATCGACTCGCCTCGTCTCGCCCGCTTCGGCGAACCCGATCGCGAGGGCCTCGAGGCGCTCGCGGCGCTGTACGTCGCAACCATCTTCTGACGCCGGCTGCTGGCTTCATTTAGGCAAGATTCGATATTCTTGCCGTTCTGACAGAGGGGAGTTGTTTCATGCAGATCGCATCCGGTGTGGCCGCGTTGTCGCAGCCGTCACCGCGCTACCGGACCTATGTGCTGACGATGCTGGTCATCGTCTACGTGTTCAATTTTCTCGATCGCCAGATCGTTACGATCCTGGCGGAGCCCATCAAAGTCGATCTCGGGTTATCCGACACGCAGATCGGTCTGATGACCGGGCTCGCCTTCGCCGTTTTCTACACGGTGCTCGGCATTCCCATCGCCCGGCTGGCGGATCGCGCCAATCGTGTGACCATCATCTCGGTGGCCCTGGTGGTCTGGAGCGGCATGACCGCCGTCTGCGGGATGGCGCAGAACTTCGGCCAGATGCTGGCGGCCCGAATCGGCGTCGGCGTGGGGGAGGCGGGGTGCTCGCCCCCGGCGCATTCGTTGATTGCCGATTACTTTCCGCCCGAGCAGCG
>JBLRXD010000313.1:0-5106 GCA_047920935.1 Pseudomonadales bacterium
CTTAGGGGATATGAGGCGGGGGGCGGACGTCCGAGAACGTCTCTTGCAATCCACCACGGAGCCGACGCCTTGACGTTGACCGCAACAGGGGACGGATCCGTTGCACCGCAGAGACTCGACTCCGATCACCGAGCCCGCTTTCGGGCCGGTCACCCTTCCGACGAGGAGCCACGGCCGCAGGGAGCCGACCGGGCTCGAGCGCTGGGCCGAGCGGCTGGGCGAACGGGGAACCCGGATGCTGAACGTGACCGTGGCGCTGGTGGGCAGCGACGGTTCGATAGACTGGTGCTGTTTTCCGGAGCTGGATCGAGCCAGCGTATTCGCAGCGCTGCTCGATCATCGCAAGGGCGGGCGCTTCCGCGTCACCATGAGCGGGGCGGGCCCGGGCGAGCAGCACTACCTGGATGACAGCAATGTGTTGCGCACCACCTTCAGCCACGACGGGGCGCGCCTGCAGATCACCGACTTCATGCCGCTGTCGGGGCGCATCGACGGATGTTGCGACACGTCTTCCGAAGCGCCGCCCGAGATCGTCCGGGTGTTGGAGTGCCTCGAGGGACAGGCCAACGTGGAGCTGGAGTGGGCGCCCCGCCTGGATTACGGCCGCGCGCCCACGGCGATCGTTGCCCACCAGGGCGGCTGGTGCGCCAGCGGCGGCGACGACAGCCTGTTTCTGGCCGGCGCCGATGGCGCCGTCGTCGAGCAGCGGGAGCACGGGCCGGTGCTGCTGGCCCGTTGGCGGATGTCCGCCGGAGAGCAACGGGCGGTGGTGAGCCGCTGGCAGGAGGCCGCCGACGCCGACGTTGGCGCGGCCCGACGGGCGCTGCAGCAGACCGCCGGGGTATGGCAGGCGTGGGCACGCCAGGACGGGGTGATCGCCAGCGAAACCTGGGGCCCGTGGCGTTCCCTGGTGGTGCGCTCGTCGCTGCTGTGCAAGTTGCTGACCCACGCCGAAAGCGGCGCCATCGTCGCCGCCCCGACGACCTCGCTGCCCGAGTGGATCGGCGGGGTGCGCAACTGGGATTACCGCTTCGCCTGGATTCGCGATGCGTCACAAACGGCCCAGGCGCTGATGTCGCTGGGGCACACCGCGGAGGCCATCGATCTGTTGCGGTGGATGGAGCGGGTCTCCGAAGCACACTGCGATGATTGGGAACTGCAGATCATGTACGGAGTGCGTGGGCAGGAGGAGCTGCCCGAGCGCGAGCTTTCGCACCTCGAGGGTTACCGCGGCTCGAGCCCGGTGCGGATCGGCAACGGTGCAGCCGGGCAGTTCCAACTCGAGGTCTATGGCGAGCTGCTCAACACCGGATACGAACTGGCGCGCCGCGGAGAAGACATGAAGCCCCGGGTGAAGCACTTTCTGCGCCGGGTGGCCGATCATGTGGTCGATGTCTGGCAGCAGCCGGATTACGGCATCTGGGAGGTTCGCGGCGAGGCGCGGCACTTCACCTACTCGAAAGTCATGGCCTGGGTGGCGTTGGACCGCGCGGTGCTGCTGGCCGGTGAGTACGGCCTGGAGGGCGACGTGGCGGTGTGGTCCGATACCGCGGAAACCATTCGCCGCGACATCCTCGACCACGGCTACGATCCGCAGCGGCGGGCCTTCGTGCAGTCCTATGGCAGCCAGGAGCTGGACGCGGCAAACCTGCGCATTCCGCTGATGGAGTTTCTGCCGGCCGACGACCCCCGAGTGCAGCACACCATCGATCGAACCCTGGAAGAACTGACGGAGAACGATCTGGTTTACCGCTATCGAGGCGACGATGGCCTGGAGGGTGAAGAAGGCGCATTCGGGCTGTGCACGTTCTGGCTGGTGGATGCGCTGGCGCTCAGCGGCCGGGTCGACGAGGCGGAGCGTATCTTCACGAACCTTCTGGCTCATGCCAACCCCGTGGGTTTGTTCCCCGAGCAGTTTCACCCCGAGAGCGGCGAGTTTCTCGGCAACTACCCGCAGGCGTTCACCCACATCGGGCTCATCAACAGCGTCTTGTACCTGGCCTGGGCGCGACAGCGTTCGCCATCGGCCCTGGCGTTGATCGGCACGCCCGAGCATCGGGCGGGTCAGGTGTCGGTGGGCGATGAGCCGTGACCGGCTGCTGGCATGCAGCTTGCTAGTTCGCTGGCCGAAAGAGGCGACCGGGAGGCAGTGCCAGGTGAGCATACCTACGTGGATGGCGGCCGCAGCCGCGGCGATGATCCTGGGCGGATTCGGCTCGCCGGCATTGGCGGTTGCCGAAACCGCCCAGCCGCAGCGACACGACGACCCTCAGGCCCGGCCGGGCGCAGCTGCTGCCTCGCAGCGCTCGCGCCTGGAAGCGCCGGTGGTAGGCACCGACGGCGAAGTCATCGGCGCGGCGTCGGTGGAGCAACTCGACGGCGACGGGGTGCGCGTGTCGCTGTATGTGGAGGGCCTGGAGCCCGGCATGAAGGCGGTGCACTTCCACGAGCACGGGCGCTGCGATCCGCCGGATTTCGAAAGCGCGGGCGGCCATTTCGATCCCGTCAATGCGCGCCACGGCATGCCCGGCTTCGGCCCGGACATGGACACCGAGGAGCACCATGCCGGCGACATGTTCAATCAGCTGGTCGACGGCCGCGGCATCATGGACACGGTGATGACCAACCACCTGGTCAATCTCGATCAAGGCGCGAATCAACTGCTCACAGGCGATGGCACTGCGCTGGTGATCCACGCCGGCCAGGACGACTATCAGACCCAGCCGGCGGGAGACGCGGGGCCCCGAGTGGCCTGCGCGGTGATCCGTGGGCCGCCGGAGTAGTCTGGGATTTCTGCAGATGCATCTGCGCCACGGGCGGGCCCTGGCTTGGGCTTCGGCTTTGACCTCGGCTCTGGCCCTGGCGACCGCCTGGCCGGCTGCAGCCGCGGCCGAGCAGGGCTTCGAGCTTCATGCCGGCGCGACCTTCTTCGATGCCGATGCCGGATTCACCTCGCTGCGCGCTGACCGCCCGGCGGTGGGCTTCGACCTCGATCAGTTGGGCATCGAGCGCGGCAGCGGCCGCTTCTTTGCCTCGCTCAGCTGGTACCTGACCGAGCGCTGGGTGCTGCAGCTGGATACCTTCGGCTTCGACAATGATGGCGGTCGTCCCGGTGAGCTGGCCGTGGATCTGGGCGGCCGGACGATCACCACGGATGTGGCTCTGGATGGCTGGCTCGAGGTCGACCTGTACGCGCTCAACGTCGGCTATCGGCTGCACCAGGCTGGCGGCTTCGAGCTCGGTGCGGGCGTCGGCGTTCACTACGTCGATCTGGATTACGGGCTCGCCGCCACCCTCGCCGGCGACCCGCCAGGTACCGAGGTGTTGAGCACCCGCAGTACCGATCGATTCCCCGCGCCCAATCTGTACGGCTGGGCCGGTTACCGCTTCAACGAACGCCTGCGAGTTGGTCTTAAAGCCGGATGGTTGGACGTCGACTACGACGACCTCGACGGGCGCATCGCCTTCGTTCGCAGTTCCGTTCAGTACGACTTCAGCCGTCGCTTCGGCATCGGCGCCGGCTACTGGGTGACGGATTTCGACGTGGACCGGCAGCGCGGCAACCGTTTCGACAGTTACGACGTGCGCCTGCACGGCCCGCAGCTGTATCTGAAGACCGCGTTCTGAGCATGGGCTGCCCCGGCCTCCCCAGGCAAGCATCCGGCGGCGCTATGGGCTAACATTTGCCCCGCCAGGATCAGGGGCGGGGAAGCTTTCGGTTGGACGTATACCAGTTGCTCATCAGCGGCATCTCCCAGGGCTGCGTCTACGGTTTGATCGCGCTCGGGTTCGTGCTGATCTACAAGGCCACCGAGATGGTCAACTTCGCCCAGGGCGACATGATGATGGTAGGGGCTTTCGTCGCCATCACCTTCGTCAACGTCATGGGCATGCCGTTCATCGTCGGCGTCATCGCCGCCATGGGGGTGATGGCGCTGTTCGGCGCGGTGATCGAGAGGCTGCTGCTGCGACCCATGATCGGCGAGGCGCACTTTGCCGTGCTGATGCTGACCATCGGCCTCGGTTTCATGCTGCGGGCGCTGGCGGGGGCCATCTGGGGCAGCAGCCCGCGGCCGCTGCAGACGCCTTATTCCGGCGGCGTGTGGCAGCTTGGCGAGCTGGTGATCGGCTACGAAACTCTCGCCATCGTGCTCGGCACCGTGGTGCTGTGCGCGGCGTTGTACGGGTTCTTCCGCTTTTCCAGACTCGGCGTCGCCATGCAGGCGGCGTCGCAGAATCAACTCGCCGCCTACTACGTGGGAATTCCTGTCAAGCGCATCTACGCCCTGGTATGGGCGCTGTCGGCGGTGATCGCCACCGCCGCCGGGGTGCTCACCGCACCGGTGTCGCTGGTGGATCCGATGATGGGTTTCATCGGCATCAAGGCCTTTGCCGCGGCCATCGTCGGCGGTTTCGGCAGCCTGCCGGGGGCCATCGTCGGCGGCCTGGTGGTGGGGCTGGCGGAGCAGTTTGCCGGGCTGTACCTGCCGCCCGGGTTTGCCGATATGACTGCCTACGGCATCCTGCTGGTGATGCTCATCGTCCGCCCCCAGGGTCTGGTGGCCAGCATGCAGCGCAAGAAGGTCTAGATCGTGCGGTTCGTGCGCAAGACTCGCTACCAGCAGGATATCGCCCTGTTCCTGCACAACGGTCAGCGCTTCTGGTACGGGCTGCTGCTGGTGCTGCTGGTGGCCGCGCCGCTGCTGCTCGATCGCTTTTACCTGGGCGAGCTGGCTCAGGTGTTCATCTACGCCATCGCCGGCATCGGCCTGATGCTGCTGGTGGGTTACACCGGCCTGGTGAGCCTGGGGCACGCGGCGTTCCTCGCCATCGGCGCCTACACCCAGGCCTGGCTGCTGACCCGCGGCTGGCCGTTTCCGTTGGCGCTGATGAGCGCCGCCGCCTTCAGCGCTGCCGTGGGGGCGCTGATCGCGCTGCCGGCCACGCGGATGACGGGCATCTACCTGGCGGTGGCGACCCTGGCGTTCGCGGTGATCGTCGAGCAGGTGCTGATCCATTGGGTGTCGGTCACCGGCGGGTTCCGGGGCATGTTGGTGCCCCGCCCCGAGCTGCTGGGTCTGGATCTCGGCGCCCCGGCGGCGTTCT
>JBLRXD010000314.1:0-5076 GCA_047920935.1 Pseudomonadales bacterium
GCGGGTGCAGATGCGCCGGGTTGCCGTCGAAGTAGCCCAGGTACTTGACGTACACGGCGCGCACGTTGTGGTGCAGGGTGCCGTAGTAGCCGCGGTTCGAGAACTCCCGGCCGAGCGCCTCCGGCAACTCGATCAGCTCGGCGATTTCCTCCTTGGTGTAGCCGTGGTTGGCGAGCCGCAGGGTCTGGTCGTGGATGTACTTGTACAGGTCGCGCTGCTTGCCGAGATAGTCCAGCGCCTCCTCGCGCCCCCAGATGGGCCAGTGATGGCTGGCGAACTGGATCTCCAGGCGGTCGCCGAACAGATCCATGGATTCCTGGATCTGCTGGCTCCAGGCCAGCGCGTCGCGCACCTGGGCGCCCCGGGGCGTGTAGACGTTGTGCATGTGGTGCGAGGTGATTTCGGACATGCACAAGGCCTTGAACTGGGGCAGGTAGAAGACGAACTCCGCGGGCGCCTCGGTGCCGGGGGTCATCTGAAACTCGATCTCGACGCCGTCGACGGTGCGGGTCTCGCCGGTGCGGCACACCAGGTCGTTGGGCACCACGAAGCCGGTGGTGCCCATGGACAGGGCGGCGCCGAGGCCGGTGGTGACGAAGCCTGTGGGCGAGGGCGGCAGCAGGTTTCCGTACATGTAGGTGGCGCGGCGGTTCATGACGTTGCCGGCCAGCACGTTCTCGCTCAGCGATTCGTTGACGTAATGTTCGGGGGCGATCACCTGCACCGCGCCCGACTCCACGTCCTCGGGGCCCACCACGCCGAGCACGCCGGCGAAGTGATCGGCGTGGCTGTGGGTGTGGATGATGGCCACCACCGGACGAGCGCCGAGGTGTTCGTTGGCCAGTTGCAGCGCCGCCCGGGAGGTTTCCGAGGAGGTCAGCGGATCCACCAGAATCCAGCCGGTCTCGCCACGGATCAGCGTCATGTTGGCGATGTCGAAAGAACGCACCTGATAGAGACCGTCGACGATTTCGTACAATCCGTGGTGGCCGGCATTCAGTTGCGCCTGGCGCCACAGGCTGGGATTCACCGTGTCGGGAGCAGCCGCAGCGAGAAACGCCAGCGCGCTGAGGTCGTAGGCGGGGCGGGCGGTGCGATCGTGGGCGATGGTCATCGGCTCGAGGGTGGCGATGAACCCCCGCCCGGCGTTGTCGAAGCTGCGCCGGTCGCCGAACGGCAACGCATCGAGCACCGCGCGGTTGGCCGCCCGGGTATGCTCCGTGGCAGGCTCGGGGTGGCGCAGCCCTTCGGGCAGCGGATCGCGGCCGTCGCTCATCGTCGTCTCCAACAGGATTGCCAATGCCCCAATGCTACCCCCCCGTAGGAGCCCTCTCCAGAGGGCGATCCTTCCTCCCGACACCTCACCCCAAGGAACCCACGTGAAGATCCCGCGTCCTCCCCACCCCTGGACCCTGTCCCCGACCGAAGCGGTGGCCGTACAACGGCGCCTGAAGGATCGGGTGGAACTGCGCCCCGCACCGATCCCCGAGCGCGTGGTGGGCCTCGACTGCGCCTTCCTCGGCGACGAGATCATTGCCGTTGCCGTGGTGTGGGATGTGGCGCGGCAACGGCTGCTGGAGCGGCGGGGCGCTCGCGACCGGCTGCGCTTTCCGTATGTGCCCGGGCTGCTGTCGTTTCGCGAGATTCCGGTGCTGCTGAAAGTGCTGCGCAGCATCCGCTCGGCGGCGGACGGCATCGTCTGCGACGGCCAGGGCATCGCCCATCCGCGGCGCTTCGGTCTGGCCTCCCATCTTGGGATCATTGCCGGCGTGCCCACGCTGGGCTGCGCCAAGTCGCGGCTGTGCGGCAGCCATGCAGAGCCCGGGCGAGAGCGGGGCGCCGTGGCGCCGCTGCTCGATGGGGACGAGCGCATCGGCAGCGTGGTCCGCACTCGCGACGGCGTGCGTCCGCTGTACGTCAGCCCCGGGCATCTGCTGGATCATCCGTCCAGCGTGCGCTGGGTGCTGGCCTGCGGCGCCGGCTTTCGCGTGCCAGAGCCCACCCGCCTGGCCGACCGGCTGGTGGCGCAGTTCAAGCGCGACGGGCATTTTTCCGGTGGCATGGTCCGACAGTGAAAGCCCCGAGCATGCGGTGTTAAGGAAGCCCCATCGGGCCAACGTCTACCCTTCGACTAGGTTGCGGACGGAGCGAGCGCTTGTCGGGTGGCGGTGTCAGCGGGGCTGCGGGTATCTGCCGGGTGATGGCTGCTCTGCTGATGCTGGCGCTTGCGCCGCGGGCTGACGCTTCCCATGCCGATACGGTGATCGGGCACCCGGCCCCGGGCAGCATCGGGGCGGGCTTCAGCATTCGCCACGGCAACGACATCTATCGCAACGTCAGCGACATCGCCAGCAATGAGAGCGGCCTGCGCAGCGATCTGCTGCCGTTGTTTCTGTATGAGGGCAAGCGGGTGTTCGCTCGTGGCGCCCTGGCCGGCGTGCATCTCCAGCAGCGACCGGGGGTCGCCGTGGACCTGGTCGCGCGTTATCGCTTCGATCGCCTGGAGCCATCGCGCGATCCGTTCTTTGCGGGCATGCAAGAGCGGCGGCAGACGCTGGATGGCGGCCTGTCGCTGGCTGTGAGCGGCCGTCTCGGCGAGGTTAGCCTGCTGGCGCTCACCGATCTGCTCGGCCGCCACCGCGGCGAGGAATTCGACCTCAGCTATCGCTATCCGGCGGGCACCGACGATTGGCAGCTGTCCCCGTATGTGAGCCTGCTCTATCAGAGCGCCGACCTCACCGATTATTACTACGGCGTGAGGGCCAACGAAGCGGCGCCAGGGCGCCCTGCGTACCAGGCTGACGCGGCTGCGTTCTGGCGCTACGGGCTGGACGCCTCCTATCGGCTCAGCCGCGGCTGGCACGCCCACGGCGGTGTGTCGGTGGAGCAGGTGCCCGACACGGTGCGCGACAGCCCGCTGACGGAAGAAGCCTGGCGGCTCAGGGCCTACGGCGGCGTGAGGTACTACTTTCCCAGCGTCTCCGACTCCACGGCGATCGACCCGGAGCGCGAGGCGGTGTGGAGCTGGCGCGTCAACGCCGGCTACACCGCCGAAGCAGACTTCTGGATGATCCTCGGCGGCGCCCTGCGGGGCAGCGAGGATGTAGACACCAATCTGGCCGGCTTCACCATCGGGCGGCTGCTGGACGAGCGCGGCGCCGTAGAGTACTGGGGCCGGTTCTCCATCAATCGCCGGTTCGAGCGCGGTAATCAGGACGACTTCTTCGAGTTCGTCGGTTACGGCATGGCTCTGGCGCGCTTCCATTCCCCATGGTCGCAACGGGAGTGGTTCCGCTACGGTATCGGCTTCGGCGTCTCCTACGGCGAGCAGGTCCCCTGGATCGAGAAGGTCAAGCAGCGTCGGCGCGAACGCCCCACCTCACGCACGTTGATTTATCTGGAAGGGCAGCTGGATTTCCCGTTGCGCAACCTGTTCGGCGCGGGTGCGTTGCAGCACTGTTACGCGGGGCTTTCGCTGGTGCATCGCTCCGGCGCGTTCGGTACGGCGGATTTGCTTGGCAACGTCGCTGGCGGATCCAACGTGGTCACCGGGCATCTCGAGTGCGGGTTCTGAGCCTCGGCCGGTCGATCTGCGCGAAGTAGCGGGTGGCCGCTTCCTTCACCCGTGGCGCCAGCAGCAGGGTCGACACCATGGTGGGAATGGCCATCAGCGCGTAGGCCCCGTCGATGAGGCTGACGGCCGCCTCCAGGGTGACGACGCTGGCGATGACGATGAAGCCCACGTACACGTACTGGTAGTGATGGCGATGCTGCGCGCCGAACAGGAACCCGGCGCATTGGGTGCCGTAAAAGGAGTAGGTGAGGATGGTGGTGGTGGCGAACGCGATCACCGTAACCACCACCACGATCAATCCGGTCATGCCGAGCAGTTGCTGGAAGGCTGCGGCGGTGAGGGTGACGCCGTTGAGGCCGGCATCGGTCTGCCACACGCCCGACAACAGGATCGTGAACGCGGTGGCGGAGCAGATCAGCAGCGTGTCGATCACCGGGCCCATCATCGCCACCAGGCCCTCGCGCACCGGCTCGCGGGTGCGCGCCGCACCGTGAGCCATGACCTCGGTGCCGATGCCGGCTTCGTTGGAGAAGGTGCCGCGCTGCACCCCGTAGAGAATCATCGCGAGCAGCGAGCCCGATGCCGCCGAGCGAGCGGTGAAGGCGTCTTCGAGGATCAGCCACATCACCCCGGGCAGGCGGTCGATGTTCAGCAGGATGGCCACCAGCGTCGCCCCCAGATACACCGCGCTCATGGAAGGCACGATGCGGCTCGCCACCTGAGCGATGCGGTGCAACCCGCCGAAGATCACCATGCTGGCGACGATGGTGAGCACGATGCCGGCGGCCAGATTGAAGAAGAAGTGATCGGCCTCCGGCGCCAGCCAGCCGGCGTCGATGAACACCACGTCGCGGACGATCTGCACCAGTTGGTTGGCCTGCAGCACTGGCAGCGTGCCGATCAGGCCGAACGCGGCGAACATGTAGGCGAGCCAGTGCCAGCGCTTCGGCAGGCCCTCGCGAATCACGTACATGGGCCCGCCGCGCAGGGTGCCGGCGCTGTCGCGGCCGCGGTACATCACCGCCAGGGTGCAGGTGAAGAATTTGGTGGCGATGCCGAGTATGGCCGTCATCCACATCCAGAAGATGGCGCCCGGCCCACCGATGGCGATCGCCAGCGCCACTCCGGCGATGTTGCCCATGCCGATGGTGCCGGCCAACGCCGAAGACAATGCCTGAAAGTGGGTGATCTCACCGGGGTCGTCGGGCGAATCGTATTTGCCGCGCAGCAAGGCGATGGCGTGGGGCATGTGGCGAAACGGCGCAAAGCGGGTGTAAGCCAGGAAGAAGAAGCCGCCGCCCAACAGCAGCACCAACAGCCAGGGCCCCCATGCGTAGCTGGCGAAGGCTCGAGCAAAGTTCTGGAACGCGTCAATCAACAGCTAACTTCCCAATCCCATGCACCTTTATCACCCTAACGGTTTTTCGCCTCAGGATCGACCTCCCAACCCGTAGGAGCGACCCAGCGGCCTGCGGCCGCCGCGGTCGCTTGAGGAAAAGCGG
>JBLRXD010000315.1:0-5032 GCA_047920935.1 Pseudomonadales bacterium
ACGTTGCCGCGCAGCGGCGGCGCCCCGCAGGGGTGAGGCGCGCTCCCGCGCGCCGAATCAACCCCTCCCTCTCCTCTCCGCCACCCCGCAGTCCCTCAATGGCAGGTTCGTGGGATATCGAAGCTGACCAACGCCGGTTACCGTCGCGGAAGAATCAACCAAGATCCGCTATTCGGGGGGCGAATCGTCATGAGCAAGATATCTATCGTAGGTCTACTTTCCGGCTTACTGCTCGCTGTACACGTCCATGCAGCGCCGAACTGGGAAATCGACGAGCGGGCGTTACCGCCCGGCGTGACGAAACAGCGCGCGTTGCAGATGCTGGAGCAGGCCGATGCGGCCACCGCGGCCGAGAACCAAAGGGAACAGCAGGCCTTCGAGCAGCGCGGCAAGCGGGTCGAGCGCGCTGCGCAGAAGTACACCGGGCAGTTGCGGCGCGCCGTCGACGCCGATCCGCAGCTCAAGGCGCAGGCACAGCAGTTGGAAGCCCGCATGCAAGCCATGGCGGCCAACGGCGAGGCTCCGCCCGAGCAGCGCGAAAGCCTGGCGGCTGAGGCGCGCACGTTCTACGGCCGCGCGGCAGCGAGGGCAGGCATTGATCAGAACGCGCTGCACAAAGATATCCGCGCTGCGATTCAAGGGCCGGTGAGAAGCCGCGGAACGGAACCCGTCGAGGTGTCGTTCACGGCAGACGGCGCGGCAGTTATCGAGCATCCCGAAGAGCCCGAGCCCGCTCCGGGGGTGTTGTCGCGAGGAGTCAATACCGTGGCGCTGGAGGCGCCGTTTCCGTATTCGGAGATCAGCACCGGTATCGGCAGCTCCAGCGGGGTCACCAACAAGGACAATGGACGTTATCGCACATGGGTATCTCAGGCATTCGTTGGCTCCGGCACCAATAGGCGAGGGCTTGCGCATTTCCTGACGGTGCCGCCGCAAACGACCGGAATCCGCGTCATGGCGCAACTGCCAGAAACGTATTACACCGGCACGCTAATCAATGCCTTCGGCGGAGCAGGTCACACTCTGACCAGCCGCATCGAAGTCCTGAACGGAAGCACCGTGCTGTGCAGGCGCAGCTACACCCATCTCGACCATTGGTGGGTAGTCACGGGTTGGATTAGTAAGACTGGGCTGCACAACGTGGCCCTCGATTGCACATTGTCCTCAGTGCCTGCAGCGGGAACGGACGTCGTGATTCGCTTCATAGGCCAGATTTCGTCCTATGCCTGGGGAGGCGCGGGCAGCTCGGCCGACGTCGACGCCACTCCCAAGAACATCCGCATCGAAGTCACCACCGCCGACCGCATTCGCCGGATCAGATGATCGGCGCGTCGTGGTGGCGCATAGGGTTGGGCCGCAACAACGTCGGCGCATGGCGATCTTTCTGAAGATGGGCTGATCCGAACCGGCGGTGATCGGCGCGTTGTCGGTGCACAATACGGGCACCGGCACCCGCGTCGGCGCAATCGGCGGAGACCCATGACCCTGAACGGCACGCAGAATCGGCACGATGGGCTGGCGCCAAGCCAGCGCCGCCTGCAGCGGCCGGCGGACTTCACCGGTCCCCGGCTGACGAGCTTCCGCGCGGTGGCGCTGCGGCATGGCCTGCCGGGAGCGCTGCTCGGCATGCTGTGTCTGCTGCATCCCGACATGCGCGCCTTGCTGACAGCGGGCCTGGGGGCGCTGCTGGCAGCCCCGCTTCTCTATCTGGCCGTCGGCGCTTCGATTTTCCTCGCGCTCATCAGCTATGCCGGCTTCATCGATCGCCGGCTCGATGCGGCGGCGGTGGGATGGATCATCTATCTGCTGCTGGTTTCCATCTGGGAAGAGTGGGTATTTCGCGTAGCGATCCCGTACTTCGCGGCGGCGAACGGTGCGCCGCTACTCACCGCGGTCATTGCGAGCAATGCGATCTTCGCGTTGATGCACTACTTCACGCTACGCTGGAAGTGGCAGTGGTGCGTGGCCGCCTTTCTCGGCGGCATGGCACTGAGCCGGCAGTTCGGGCTGCACGCTGACCTTGCGCTGGTGATCGGTATCCACTGGATCGCGACGTTTCTGAACACGCCGCGTTTGCCAGGGCGGGCTCGAGTGCCGGCAAGCAGCGCTTAGCGCCCGCGAGATGATTGAGAGGTAACGCCGAGTGGCAGCAAAGTACTACGTCGTCTGGAACGGCCGTGAGCCAGGAATATACGAAGATTGGGCCACCGCCCAGCGGCAGACCAGCGGCTGGCCGAGTGCCAGGTTCAAATCGTTCAAGACCCGGGAAGAAGCCCAGAGCGCCTATGCGGCTGGTTCCGGAAGGCCAGCGGCAGCCGCAGCAAGCCGAAGCCGCGCAGTCGGTGTGCGGGCGCCAGGGCCAGGGGACTACGATGTCAGCATTTACTGCGACGGCGCCTGCCAGCCGAATCCGGGCAAGGCGGGGTCGGGGATCGCGATTTACCGTGGCGGCGTTCTGGCTGAGGCGTGGTACGGTTTCTACAGCCCCTCGGGAACCAACAACACCGCCGAGCTGAACGCGCTGCTGGTATCCCTCGAAAAGGCGGCTGCGGAGCTTGCCGCGGGCCGCAGCGTGCAAGTGCTCGCCGACTCCCAGTACGGCGTCAACTGCATCACCCGGTGGGCTGACGGTTGGGCTGCCAGGGGCTGGAAGCGCAAGGGCGGAGAGATCAGGAACCTGGATCTGGTGCAGCGAGCCCACGCGGCGTACCAGGCCACCGGGCGCGAGGTGCATGTGGGTTACGTGGCGGCGCACTCGGGCATCGAGGGCAACGAGATAGCGGACCGGATGGCGGTGCTCGCCGTCGATCAACGGCAAGCAGCGCTGGTTGGATACTCTGGGGCCATGGATGCTGCATCGATGCTGACGTTGCGGTCTGGCTGACCGATCAAGCCTGATCGCCGGCCCGCAACGCGGGCCGGTTGCCGCAGGTCTGCGCGCTCGACTCAGAGCCCGGCAAGATCGTCCAGCAGGATCAGCCCGGGGGGCGTACCGCCACCTGATTCGTCGCGGGCGATGGCGGTGTAAATGCCGCCAGCCGCCAGATCCAGCATCAGCGGGCCGATGGCCGGAATCTTCGAGCCGGTAGCGGTCACCGTGACGCTGTAGCTCGCCGGTACCAGGGCTACGTAACCGGTCTCTGCCGTGAAAGGTACGCCGGAGAATGCCGGTTCGACATCGTCGATGACAGCGCCTGCGCCGGTGACGTAAATGTCCACGTCACCCGCGCTCGGCGACGCGTGAACGAGGCGGATGCGCGCTTCCGTCGCGACGCGTCGGTTGTCGTCGATCAGCACCAGCGGCTCGATATCCGCCACCAGACCAACCGCCAGGACCGTGTACTCCAGGCCGGCTTCCAAAATGAGGTCAGCATCGATGACTGCGGGTGCGGTAGCTCCTGCCGGCACCACCTTGACGTTCAGCTCGCCTGGCGCCGGCAACAGGTAATCGGTGAATTCCGTGAACGCCAGATCGACGACTGCTCGCGCATCGAAATCATCGTTGGCGATGACGTCGACACTGGGGGCATCGGGGGAAGCGTGGACGACTCGGACGCCGGCGGGCGTGGCCACGTCGAGCAACTCGAACGACTCGGTGCCATCCAGTGCGACCAGACTGATCGGAGCAGAACCCGCGCCGGTGTTCTGCACCGCGGCGATGACCAGGTCGGCGGCTGGTATTTCCACCGGACCGCTATCGAAGACGACGCTGTCCGGATCACCCTGCAACGTTACCCGAATCTGGTAGGTGTCTGCCGGGACTTCCACGGGGCCAAGGTCTTCTCCGAATGAGAACGTGCCGAGCGGGCTCTCGCCGCCCAGGTCTGCCTCCGGCGCCGTGGCGTAGACGTCCACGCCCGGTGCGTTGGGTGCGGCGTGAACCAGCCGCAGCCGGGCGGTGCTGTCATCGAGCTCGACTTGCGGCGCGGTGATGATCAGCGCCTCGATGTTTGCGGTCTCACCCACGGCGATGACGCTGATGCGCAGATCGGCTTCGATGGTGAGGGTTGCCGGCCCGATCACGGTGACGTCATCACCGGGGGTCAGTGCGACGACCTCCACGGTCAGCTCACCTTCTTCGACTTCGATGAAGCCGCTGCCGGTCTTGTACGGTACGGCGCTGAGCACGACGGTGCCGTCGGCCAGGATGTCGACAGCCGGGGCGTCGGGGGAGGCGTGCAGTACCTCCAGCGAAGCGGTGGCTGCCGCTGGCGGGGGTGGCGGCGCGTCCGGCTGCGTAGGTGCGGGGTTGTTGTTGTTGTTTCCGCCGCCGCAGCCTGCCAGCACGAGGGCCAGCAGCAGCGTGGTCGCGAAGGTGAGTGGATGCTTCATTCGGGGTCTCCGGAGATTTTTTCGTGCATTAGCGCAGAGGCGGTGCAGCCTGTGCTGCCGGAGAAAGCCTAGGGGGCCGAACATCAACGGGGCGTGAAGCTTGCGTGAAGCCGGCGTGAAACGGCTTAACCAGACGGTTCAACCAGGATTAAGAAGCTTCCAGAGGAATATCGAGGGTGTTCACGAAGCGGTTGAAGGAAACGAAAAGCTCCATCACGGCAAGGGCTTCTATGATCTCGGAATCGCTGGTGCCCGCCCGGCGGGCGACGGCGAGCTGAGTGTCCGAAGCGCCATGAGGGTCGCGGTTCGCCTGGCGGGTGAGGGCCAGCAGCGCCCGTTCCTTGGGTTCGTAGTTGCCGGCGAGCGGGTCGCGCAGCAGGCGCTCGACCTCCTCGGTGGCCACGCCCATCGCCAGCAACGTCTGCGAATGGTGCTCGACGCAGTAACGACAGTCGTTGTCGTTCGACACCACCACCGCAATGCTTTCCTTCAGCTTGCGTGACAGGCTGCCCTGAAGCATCACCGCCCTGACCCGCATCCAGGTGGCCTCGAGCACGTCCGGGTTGTTGGCATAGGCGCGGACATAGGCGCGGAACAGGTTCGGCACCGATCCTTGAGCGGCCTGTATCTCGGCGAAAATCCGCGCGTCGCGGCAGGTCAGCATTGCCCTAGGCTACGCGATGGTTCGCTGGCGCGCCAT
>JBLRXD010000316.1:0-5024 GCA_047920935.1 Pseudomonadales bacterium
TGTCCGGTGGTGTGGGAGGGGTGATGGGCGAAATCCCATCACCCCGACCCGATCGAGACCGCGTGGCACCCAGATTGTGATATCAAACCGCTATCACAATCTGGAAGTTTCCTGAAAGACTGGCAGTCAGGAGCCTCGGGACGTTGTCCGCCGAGGTGTCCGAGACTATGTTCGATCGTCCTTAACAAAAATGATAAAGGACCAAGGACATGATCAGACTGCTGCTCGTAGACGACCACAAACTCTTCCGCATCGCCCTGCGCAAGATGCTCGAGGATCAGAAGGGCATCCAGATCATCGGCGAAGCCGAAGATGGCGAGAGTGCGGTGCGCATGGCGCGGGAGGATCGCCCGAACGTGATTCTCATGGATCTGCTCATGCCCGGCATCGGCGGCCTCGAAGCCATACGCCGCATCGTCCGCATGGAGCTCGACATCCGCGTGGTGGCGCTCACCGCCTGCGAGCACAAGCCGTTTCCGGTACAGGCGTTGAAGGCCGGCGCCATCGGTTATCTGACCAAGGGCGTGGATGCCGAAGAGTTGGCCCATGCTATTCGCCGGGCTTTCGTCGGCAAGCGCTATCTCAGCGCCAACGTCGCACAGGAGCTTGCGGTGAGCAACTTCGAAGACGATGGGGTGGCGCCGTTCGACCACCTTTCCAACAGGGAAATGCAGATCATGATGATGGTGGTCAACTGCCACCGGGTGAACGACATCTCCACCAGCCTGCATCTGTCGCCGAAGACGGTGAACAGTTACCGCTATCGGATCTTCGAGAAGCTCAACGTCAAGAGCGACGTGGAACTGGCGCTGCTGGCCGTGCGCCATGGCATGACCGGCCATCCGCCGTTCGACGACGGCCTGCAGGGGGCCAGCATTGCGGCCCCTTGAAGGCTGCCGAGCCTGCCCGCGCCTGGCCCGCCACCTGGATGGGCTGCGCCGGATCCACCCCGACTACCATTGCCGGCCGGTCCCCGCCTGGGGCCGGCCGACGGCGCGGCTGCTGGTGGTGGGCCTGGCGCCCGGGTTGCACGGCGCCAATCGCACCGGGCGCCCGTTCAGCGGCGATGCCAGTGGCGTGTTTCTGTTCGCCGCGCTGGCGCGGGCCGGGTTCGTCACCTCGGCGGAGCCGATGCAAGCCCGGCTGCGCGATCTGCGCATCACCAATGCGGTGCGTTGCCTGCCGCCGGGTAATCGGCCCGCCATGGACGAGGTGCGGCGCTGCAGCGGCTTTCTTGCCGCCGAACTGGCCGAACTGTGGCGGCCCGGCATGCGTCGGCCGCGCTGCGTGCTGGCGTTGGGGCATCTGGCCCATGCCGGCCTGTCAATGGCGTTGGGCCGGAGGCTCCCGCCGTTCCAGCACGGCCAGGCGCTACCGCTCGAGCCGGGCCTGCTGCTGCTCGACAGCTACCATCCGAGCCGTCAGAACACCAATACCGGCCGCCTCACGGCAGCCATGCTCGATGCTGTTATGGAACGGGCCAAGGGGCATCTTTATAGTGGGCGTCCCTGAAACCGCGGACGCCCATGAACCGGCCTGCCTTCGACGCCGAAGCCTTCCTCCAGACGCTGCCGCAAAAGCCCGGCGTCTACCGCATGCTGGACGCGGCTGGCGGCTGTTTGTACGTGGGCAAGGCGCGCAGCTTGAAGCCTCGGGTAACCAGCTATTTCCGGGCTTCCGGGCTCAGTACCAAGACCATGGCGCTGGTGAACCGCATCGCCGACGTGCAGATCACGGTCACCCGCAGCGAAACCGAAGCCCTGCTGCTCGAGCAGAGCCTGATCAAAAGCGAGCGACCACCTTACAACGTGGTGCTCCGCGACGATAAATCCTACCCGTACATCTACCTGACCGATCACGGCGATTTCCCGCGGCTGACGTTTCACCGCGGGGCGAAGAAAAAGACAGGCCGCTACTTCGGGCCGTTTCCCTCGGCGGGCGCCGTGCGCGACAGCCTCAACATTCTGCAGAAGCTGTTCCGCCTTCGGCACTGCGATGACAGCTTCTTCAAGAACCGCTCGCGGCCCTGTCTGCAGTACCAGATCCGCCGCTGCAGCGGCCCGTGTGTGGGGCTGGTGGAACAGGCCGATTACCGCGAGGACGTGGATCTCGCGGTACTGTTTCTCGAAGGCAAGAGCAGTACCGTGCTGGAGATCTTCAAAACCAAGATGCAGGCGGCGGCGGACGATCTCGACTTCGAGCGGGCCGCCAAATACCGCGATCAGATCACACGTCTGCGCAAAGTGCAGGAGCAGCAGTACGTACACGTGGAGGAGGGCGACGTCGACCTGTTCGCGGTGGCGGAGAACAGCGGCGCTCACTGCGTGCAGGCGCTGTTCGTGCGCGCCGGCCGCATGCTCGGGCAGCGCACCTGGTTCCCGCGCAACGACCTCGGCCTTTCGGTGGATGAATTGCTCGACGCCTTCGTGTCTCAATACTACCTGGGCGGGCCGGAGCGCGACCTGCCGCGCGCCGTGATCACCTCGACCCGCCTCGACGACGCCGACGTGCTGGCGGCCGCGCTCACCGAGCGCGGCGGGCGCCGCGTAGAGGTGGTGCATCAGGTGCGGGGTCAGCGCGCGCGCTGGCTGGCACTGGCGCGGGACAACGCCATCCATGCGCTGAACGCCTACATCGCCGACAAGCGCAACGTCTACGCGCGCCTGGTGGCGTTGCAGGACGCCCTCGGCCTGGACGACGTGCCTGAGCGGCTGGAGTGCTTCGACATCAGCCATACCATGGGCGAGTCCACCGTGGCATCCTGCGTGGTGTTCGACCGCAACGGCCCGCTGAAGTCGGATTACCGGCGCTTCAACATCGACGGTGTCGCCCCCGGCGACGATTACGCGGCCATGGAGCAGGCGCTGCGGCGTCGCTACACGCGCCTGAAACAGGGCGAGGGCAAGCTGCCCGACGTGCTGGTGATCGACGGCGGCGCGGGTCAGGTTGGCCGGGCGGAATTGGTGCTGCAGCAACTTCAGGTGGACGACGTGGTGGTGCTCGGCATCGCGAAGGGGCCGAGCCGCCGTCCGGGTCTGGAAAAGTTTCTCGTCGCCGGCAGCGAGGTGCAGATCCCGCCTCAGGGGGACGCCTTCATGCTGCTGCAGCAGATTCGCGACGAGGCGCACCGCTTCGCCATCACCGGCCATCGGCAGCGCCGGCAGAAGAGCCGGCGGCAGTCCGAACTCGACACGATTCCCGGGGTGGGCCCGAAGCGTCGCCGGGAGCTGCTCACCCACTTCGGTGCCGTGGCTGGCTTGCGCGGCGCCAGCGTCGACGAGATCGCCAAAGTGCCTGGCATCAGCCGGAAACTCGCTCAGGACATCTACGGCGCCCTGCACGGTGACTAGGGCGACAGGTACAATGCGCCAATGAACCTGCCCAACCTGCTCACGCTCTCACGGATCCTGCTGATTCCGTTCTTCGTGCTGATCTACGTGATGCCGGGGAAGGGCACCTACCTCATCGCTGCGGCGCTGTTCGCGCTGGCGGCGTTCACCGACTGGCTCGACGGCTATCTGGCGCGGCGCCTGGATCAGACCACGCCCTTCGGCGCGTTCCTCGATCCGGTGGCCGACAAGCTCATCGTGGTGAGCGCCCTGGTGGTGCTCATCGGCCATCACGCCAGCCTGTGGTTGACCCTGCCTGGTCTGGTGATCATCGGCCGCGAGATCGTCATCAGCGCGCTGCGCGAGTGGATGGCGGAGATGAATCGGCGCGGCATCGTCGGCGTCACCTGGATCGCTCAGGTCAAGACCACGCTGCAGATGATCGCCCTCGTGCTGCTGCTGGCGCACCCACCCGGGTTCGATGCGCCGCTGGTGCTGTTCGGCTACGTCATGCTCTACCTGGCGGCGATTCTCACCTTGTGGTCGATGGTGGTGTACCTGCGCGCTGCCTGGCCGACGCTCCGCGCCGGATGGGAGCAGCAGTAGTGCCCGCGGGCCTCGCACTTGCCGGCAAACCTCGCTAGAATTCGCGCCTTCTCGCGATGCTGACATTTCGCGGCTGGGTGGCAGAGTGGTTATGCAGCGGACTGCAACTCCGTGTACGCCGGTTCGATTCCGACCCCAGCCTCCAATAAAAACAACAACTTAGGGCAGATCAGAGACCGACAAAACCGACCCCTGGCACATAACTGGCACACTGTGGGCAACTGTGGCACACTCTAGTCCGTTGCAATCCACAGGGGCATACCATGGCCACGATCCGCGAGCGGAGCGGCCGCTACCACGTCCAGATTCGCAAAGCTGGGCACCCGACCCTCACCAAGAGCTTCACCACCCGCCGCGACGGCGAGCGGTGGGCCCGCCAGACCGAGGCCGCCATCGAGCGCGGCGAGACCTTCGACGCTGAGAAGCACACGTTGGCCGAGGCCATCAAACGCTATCTGGAAGATCCCGACCGCGATCTGAACAAATATCAGAAGTCCGTGCTGACCTGGTGGCGAGACGAGGCCAAGACCCTGGATAGGAAGACCCCGGATGGCAAGACTGTGGATGGCAAGAAGCTCGGCGGTATGGACCTGGCCAAGTTACGGCGCTCACACTTTGGCGAGGCCCGCGAGCACCTTCGCAAGCTGAAGAAGCACCAAAGAAACCGCACGGACGAATGCAAAGATGGGACGTGTGCATGTCCAACCCTCGCGCCGGCCACGATCAACCGGCGCATGTCCGCCATCTCAGCCGTCCTGACCGACGCGATGGAATGGGATTGGATCGCTACCAACCCGGCCCGGGTAAAGCGCATCACCGAGAACAACTCACGCACCCGCCTGCTCGGCCCCGACGAGCAGGTGCGACTGCTGGCCGCCTGCAAGGCGTCTGACGAGCCCTGCCTGTACGCCTTCACCGTATGCGCCATGTCGAGCGGCGCGCGCGCTGGCGAGCTCCTGGGGCTGCGCTGGTCGGACGTTGACCTCGACCGCGGGTGGCTGTCGGTCACGCAGTCGCTGGTGGTGCGTGGGCACTACGCCGACGTCGAGCTCGAGGACCCGAAGCGGGGCGCGTCGGTGCGCACGATCC
>JBLRXD010000317.1:0-4989 GCA_047920935.1 Pseudomonadales bacterium
GGGCGGTGGGCGCGGCGGCGGTGCGCACCTCTGCGCCGGGCTGGAAGCGCGGCAGCCCGGCGACTTCGCGGCGATTCCCCGGCGCTGCCGGCGGGTAGCCGACCACGTCGGGATGAGCGGCGGGGCGCGCCGCCGCGGGGGCGTCGGGATCTCCGCCCAACGTGGCAATGCGCTGTCGCAGCGCCTGCTCGGTCACCACCCCGGATTCGCGCAGCAGGGTCTCCACGCCGCCCAGCCAGCGGCCGTAGTAACCGTGGCTGAGATAGGCCACCGGGTCGATGCGCTCGATGGCGTGGCGAAACTGATCGCTGTTCTTGAAGATGCCGTTGGCGCCGGCTGCGCCGACCACGGCAAATACCCGCGCTTCCCAACGCTCGTGGAAGGCCGGCTCGGCGCGCTCACGAACCACCGAACCGAAGCCGTGCTTGCCTCCCAGATCGTGAATGCCGTCCATCAGGATCCTCCCGAGATCTGTCGGACCAGCGGCATCGGCTCCGCGGGCCATTTGAAACCGCTGCGCGCCAGCCCGTCGAGCCGATCCAACGGGGTGTGGAACTCATGCTCGCCGGCCACCACCAGACATTCGAACCCATCTGGGAGGATCACCCGCGCACTGCAATTGCCAGGTACCCGCACGCGCAGCCGGAAGCCGTCAGCGCTGATGCTCCAGGCGCACTCATAGCGCCCGTGGACGCTGTCGAAGTGACCGGCAGCATGCCGCACTGGAGGCCCCGCCGCGAACTCCAGCGCGGGCCGTGGCTGAATACGCATGCGCCGGTAGGCGTTACGCTCGGGGGTGAGATCGGGATCCAGCTCCAGGCCGAGCAGAAAACGCTGCAGCCACCCGGCGATGGCGCCGACGGCCATGCGCCCCGGCACATCACGGGTGGTGTCCCAGAGGATGCTGGCGCCCGCGCTCATGGGGTGCAGCCAGCTTGCCGGCGCCGTCTGCAGCAGCACCTGATACGCCAACTGCGCTCGCCCCTCGAGGGCCAGGATCTCGAGCAGCAGGGCACCATGGCGAGCATCCATGGTGGGCCGAAAGCCGTTGCCGCGCAGCTGCGACTCGAGCCGATCGAGCGCGGTGTCGCGCTCTCCCCCCTCGAGCAGCCCGAGCTCCAATGCCAGTACGTAGCTCTGCTGGTCATCCGCCGCGAGCAGGCCATCAGGGGTGACGAAGCGCGCCCTGAATGCCTGCCGCAGGCGCCGGGCCAGGTTGTCGTAGCGTTGCAACTCGCCCAGCTGCCCCAACACCCCGGCCATGCGGGTTGCCAGCCCCAGCGCGTAGCAGTAACCGGCGACCTCCCGCAGCTGATCCGCCACGCCGCCGGCAGCATCCGGCGCCGGCCGCAACAGCGCCAGACATTGCTCGTGCCTGACGCTCATATGCCGCTGCACGGCTGAAAAGCTCGATTCCAGCAGACGGCGATCGCCGTAACACCGGTACGCGTACCACAGCACGGGCAACAGCGACGCCTCGATCGCGCCGCTGGTGGGGCGCCCATCGCGCAGGGTGCGTGCCCAGGCGCCGAATACGGGAGCTGCCTCGACGCAAGCCCCGGCCCCTGCCTGAATGGCCTCGGCATCCGCCGCGTCGGCCAAGCGGCTACCCGCGTCCAGCCCGATCACCGGCCCCATCGACAAGCCCATGCGGCAGGTGCGCTGGGCCACCTCGAACAGCTGCTCGAGCAGCCGATGGTCGCAACGCAAGCTGGCCACGTCACCGACGCAAGCGGCAACCTCCAGCGCGCATACCTGGTCGATCTCGTGAGAGTCGAGACGGGAGCTGATCTCGACGAAGCGAAACGCATGCAGCGCGAACCGCGGCTGGAACACCTCCCGGCCCTGGCCGCGGGTGGTGTAGCGATCGACCGCTTCAGCCCAGCGCGTATCTGCCGCGGCGGGCGCGGCGTCGCCGTAACGCACGGCCAGCGACACGCCGGCCGGGGCCCGCAGGCGGATACGCACCCGACCGAGCAGGCTGCGACCGAAGTCGTAGCGCAGCCGCACCCGGCCATCACGGGTGCGGCTGCGCACCGGCTCGGCGATGGCTTCATGCTCGGCCCGCACGCTGACCGGAGGCGAACAAGGGGAATGCCGCTCCAACTCGATACCAGCCACCGCCGTCGCTGCATAGCCCAGGGGCTCGGGCCCGGGCATGCTCCAGCGCGGCAGCCACTGGCGGCCATCCACCTCTTCACCAGCATCGCGGTCGGCGCTCAGCAGCCAGGAGGTCGACCAGCGCCAGCGGTCGTCGCTGACGATGACCTGGCGCTCGCCTGCGCCGCCCTCCAGCACCAGCTGAGCACACAGCGCCGGTTGCTCGCCCAGTTGCTGACGGCGCCCGCCGGCCACCCGACCGCAGTAGTCGCCATCGCTCAGCAGGGCACCCAGACGGTTGCTGCCGGGCACCAGCAGCGCGGTGACGTCGTAGACGTGATAGGGCACGCGCTGAGTGAGATCGGTCCAGGCCGCCACGGGCTCATGCTCCGTCGCCGGGCGCCCGTTGATCTCCCACAGCGCCGCCCCCAGTACCGCCACGTAGAGCCGAGCCACCTCGGGAGCCCGGTCGAGATCGAAGTCGCGCCACAACAGCGGCGCCGGCACCGCCGTGGTCGGCGTGCCCCGCAGCGGCGAGCCAATCCAGCTCGCCTGCCAGTCCTCGGGCAGCAGCAGACCCAATTCGAAGCGCGCCGCCTCGCTCCACGCGCTGGCGATGCCATCGCTGTCGAAGCAGCGGACCCGCCACCAGACCCGGCTGCCGGAGCACAGGGGCCGCCCTGCATACTCCACGTTGACCGTCTGCTGCCCGGGCACGTGGCCGCTGTCCCAGAGATCGGGGTTGTCCGAGCGCAGCAGCGCCGGCGTAGAGGCGGCCTGGATCTGGAATGCGCTCTGCAGTTCCGCCGGCCGCGGATCGTTGGTCCACCACGACAGGCGCGGCCGCAGGCTGTGGATGCCCATGGGGTCATCCAGGTATTCGCAGCGCAGCCTGACGGGGGCCTCTCGCACGGTCCGTCCCGGTCCATGGGTTGGTGCAAGTCTGCGATCTGGGGTGGGGCTGTGCAAGCGCCTGGCCTATGCGACCCGGTCGAGGAAGCGGTTCACCGCATCGACCACGACATCGAGGCGATCGTGATGCGCCCAGTGACCGGCCCCCGGCACGGTGATCATCTCGGCTTCGCGGAACTGCTCGATGGTGCCATCGTGGCCGATTCGGTGGGCGAAACCGTCGCTGCCGTTGATCAGCAGCACCGGACAGGAGATGCGCTGCCACAACGCCAGCAGGTCCTCCTGGGGGATGCGGAAGGCTGGCCCGGCATGGGTGTAGTTGTCGAACTTCCAGCTGTAGGTGCCGTCTTCGTTCTGGTGGCTGCCGTGAATGGTCAGATGGCGGACCTGCTCCGGCGACAGGTGGGCGTTGGCCTGCTGCATGCGCCCGTAGGCTTCCTCCAGCGAGGCATACCGCCGCGGTAGTCGCGCGGCGAGCTGACGGGTGGTCCGAATCCACTCGTCCATGCGCTGGTCGGGCTGCTCTGCACCGCCCCAGCCCGGCCACAGGCCGACGCCTTCGATGATGACCAGCGCCGCAACGCACTCCGGGTACACTCCGGCATACATGGCAGCCAGGCTCCCGCCCATGGAGTGGCTCACCACCACCGTCGGCGCCAGCCCACGCTGACGGACCAGCTGGTCGAGATCGTAGACGTAATCGGCGTGGTGGTAGCTCGAGCCCCGCACCCAGTCGGAATCGCCGTGACCACGCAGGTCGGGCGCCAGCACGTGATAGCGGTCGGCAAACGCATCGGCGAACCAGTCCCAGCTGTGGCAGTGATCCTGCACGCCGTGCACCAGCAGCATGTGCGGTGCGTCGGCATTGCCCCAGTCGGCGTAGTGCAGCCGCAGGCGCTGGGAGAAGTAGCTGTGGGACGTGGTCTTACGCCGACTCATGAAGCTTCTCGCTGGGATCACTGCCCTCGAGGGCATGCCGATGGCTGCTGAAAGTGTCCTGCAGGAAGGCCGATACTGCCTGAATTCTCGCCAGACCTCGCGACTCGGGACGGCTGAGCAACCAGACCTCTCCTTCCGCTACCGGCCCAACCGCGCCGACCCGCTCCAGCTCCGGAAGCGCATCGCCCAGGTAGCAGGACAGTAAGCCCACACCCAGCCCGGCCTGCAGCGCCGGGGCCACAAGCTCCGGGTCGTCGAGCAGAAGCCCCAGCGGCAGCTTGGAAAAAGACCGGGCGTGGACGATGGCGGAAAGCGAAGCCGGGGCGTCGGACCCGACCCAGCGATTGCCGTCAGAAGCGGCCCGCAGTCTGTACGGGCAGGCCATGAGCTTGCCCAGGGAGCGTCCGATGAGATCCTGAGGCGGCTCGCCGGTAAGACAGATCGCCAGGTCCGCGGCGCCGGACTGCAGCTGCTGCAGCGCCGGCGCCGTCAGCAAGCGTAACTCGATGTCCGGATGTCGCGCCCAGAAGCCGTGCAGCTCGGGAATCAACAGGTGCACGGCGAGGTGCCGCGGCAATCCAAGGCGCACTGCGCCGGAGGATTCGGGGCCCTGACTCAGCAGGCGCCGCTGTACCCGTTCGAGCTCGGCCGCCACCAGATGCAAAGCGTCGATCACTTCGGCGCCCGCGCTGGTCATCTCCATGCCGCTGGCGGCGCGCGCGAACAATCTGGTGCCGACCCGTTGTTCCAACTGATCCAGGCGCCGAGCCACCGTGGAGCCGTGCACCCCCAACAGTTCGGCCGCACCGCGCACGGTGCCGGCCCGAGCTACTGCCTGAACGTACCGGAAATCGTCCCAGTCGAAACTGCCGTTCTCCAAGCTTCCGCCACCCCCCGTTGCCAACAGCAATTATGCAACACCCTGTTGCGTTACCCTAGGTTGCATTCTGTGTTACTTAAAGTAACATACCTCCCATGACCGGCGAGGGGTATCCCGACTTCCCCCTCCCCCCCTCCCCAGGGGTACCCCTCCCGGCC
>JBLRXD010000318.1:0-4981 GCA_047920935.1 Pseudomonadales bacterium
GTGGCCGAATAATCCAGCAGCGACGGATGGCCCGCCATCGCCACCACCGACCCGCAGTTGAGAATCACCGCGCCGCGCTGCAGATGCGGCAACGCGGCCGAGCAGGTCCGGATGGGCCATGGTGAGCACGTCGGCGAGCAGCATCAGCTCGCGGCGGTACAGCTTCCAGAACTGCGGGTCCGCGTCGCGGATGCTGGGGATGTTGTCGAGACAATCGGCGGCTTTTACGGTGTGCGCAGCGGCACCGTCGCGGCCCCGCAAGGAGGCCAGCCGGCGGCGGTAGGCGGCCTTGCGGGCCGCCCTGTTGGGCCCGCCAGGCACACTCGGCGGCTCCGACAGGTAATCGACCAGTCGCGCCACCCGCAGGCCGAAGCGCTGCGCCACCTCGGCGACGCTGACATCGCAGTCTTCCACCACGTCGTGCAGCCAGGCGGCGGCCACCACCTCGGGATCGACGCCGAGCTGCGCCACCCGCGCCGCTACCCGGCCGGGGTGCCGAATGTAGGGCTCATCAGAATATTTACGCCGCTGACCATGATGGCTGGCGGCGGCGAACTGCGCGGCGGCGCGAATCGGCTGCATGTGGTTACCATAGCCAACGCAGCCGCTCTGGTCACGCCGTTGCGCGCCCGGCGCCGACGCCAACGCCAACGCCAACGCCAGGCAGGATCACCCCGCGGCGCGACTCGGTGTAGCCAGCGGCGGCGCTCCAGGCGACGGCCCCGCCGACGATAACGGTATCGACGCCCACCGGATCGCGCACGTAGCGGCTGCCGTCGCCCGGCACGTCCTGAACGTAATACTCACTGCCGCGGTCGATGCGCTCTGGGTCGAACACCACCAGATCGGCGATGTAACCAGGCTGCAACAGGCCGCGCTCGCGGATGCCCCAGATGGCCGCGGTGTCGCTGGTGATCTTCTTCACCGCAGCTTCCAGCCCCACCAGGCCGGTATCTCGAACGAAGCGGCTGAGCAGATAGCCGGTGTCGCCGTAGGTCGAGAACGACAGGATATGAGCGCCGCCGTCGCTTGCGCCGATGTGCACCCGGGGGTGATTGAGCAGCCGCGCCACCCGCTCGTCGTCATTGTGGCCCATGTTGGCGGCGAGGAAATGAGCTTGCAGGTCTTCTTCCAGGGACAGATCGATCATGGCGTCCACCGGCGTGCAGCCGCGTTGCTGGGCGATCTCAGCCAGCGTCTTGCCCACCAGCGGCTGGTTGGCCGCGCTGCTCACCTGACGCAGCACCACCACCGGCCACAGCGCTTCGAGCTGGGATGCCTCGCCCTTGAGCTTCTGACGCTGCTCGGGGTCGCTGAATGCGGCGACGATCTGCTCATGACTGCCGAAGCGCATGATGCGGTACCAGCTGGGGAAGCGGATGAACAACAGGCTCGGCACCGCGAAGCAGAAGCTGATGTCGATGGGCCGGGTCTGCACCTGGGGCCAGACGCGGGCGCCCCGGGCAAACTGCTCATCCACCCGGGCCATCACCCGATCTACCGCGGCGGCATTGTCACGGTTGACGAACAGCGGCGAAAACGTCGTTGGAATGCGGTGCTTCAACGACAGCTCGGCAAGCTGATCGACCCGCGCCACGGTGAGGTCGCCGTCGTAGAACTCCGGCACGATCTGCAGCATGCGGCCGTACTCGCCGAGCACGCTGGCCAGCGCATCGAGCTCATTGGCGTCGGCATAGCGGCTGGGGACCGGCTGCAAGGTCTCGTCCATGTCGACGAAGCTGGTGGACAGGCCGACGGCGCCGGCGTCCAGGCACTGCCGCAGCAGCGCCTGCATGGCGGCCACCTCCGTCGCGGTGGCGGTGCGCTCCATGGCCGCCTGCTCCATGACCCACAACCGCAGCACGCTGTGCCCCACCAGCGGCGCCACGTTGATGGCCAGGCCCTGACCGATGCGCGCGAGATAGTCGTCGAAGCTTTCCCAGTTCCACTCGACGCCCTGCTCGAAGGCGACCAGCGGCATCTCTTCGATCTGATTGAACATGCCCACCAGCTTCATGCGGTGCTGACGCTTCAGCGGCGCCAGGGAGAGCGAGCAATTGCCCGGCACGATGGTCGTGACACCGTGACTGAGTGCCGGCTTTGCATGCCCGTCCCAGAGCAGTTGGGCATCGAAATGGGTATGGGGATCGATGAAGCCCGGAGCCACCACCTTGCCACCGGCGTCCACCGTGTGGCTTGCGGTGGCGCTGATCTGCCCCACCCGAACTATGCGGCCATCGGCCACCGCCACGTCGGCCCGGTAGGCGGGGAGCCCCGAGCCGTCGACGATCAGGCCGTTTCTGATGATCAGGTCATACATCGCTTTTATCCTTGTTGTGGCGCTGGGTCGCGGCGCTGGGTTGCGGTGCTGGTCGTGGTACTGCGATCGCAAGCTTGTCTGCTGACTGGGGCGCAGCGGTTCCAACCGGCTGCCAGGGCCTCCATCACCCGTTGCCAGCCCTGCCCTTCGAGCTCTGCGGGGCTGGTTGCGTTGCAGGCGCTGAGCAGCGCCGCCGCGGCATGCTCGTCCAGCGACACGTCGCTGCAGCCGCCATTGTCGTGCCTGAGCGTCACCACCAGCTCGGCAGCGCCATCGTGGGCGGCTGCCACGCGTACACCGCAGATGACAGCTGCGCTCATGTCAGCCCGCCAGGGGTGGCTCGACGAAGATCACGTCGCTGGGCAGGATCGGATTGCCGTACCGCGGCGACCCGGCGGGCGCCGCCCGGCGCATGAAGACGTGCAGGTTGTAGCTTTGCAGCAGCTGCACCGCCTGCTCCTGCGGCGTGCCGCTCAACTCCCGCGCGGCGATGGACGCCCAGGTATCATCTTCCAGCGGCGCTATGCCACGGCGCACCGTGGACAGGGTGTTGGTCGTCATGCTCGAGCCACCTCACGATCTTTGAAACGCATTTCACCTGGAACGATTTAACTCCGCATGCGGCAATGGTACAACAATGGTGCAACCGGCGAATGGCATGACCTTTGCCTCAAACCCCCGCGGAAAGCCCCCGCTGGCAGTTCGCTGCCGCGCCGAGATTCAGCACAATGCAGCTTCCGCTGCCAGGAAACGATGCCTCATGTTCGTCAACGGCTGGTCATTACTGTACGAAGACTACGATCGCGAGGCCGAAGGTCGCAGAGAGACCTTGTGTGCCCTTGGCAACGGTTACTTCGTCACCCGTGCCGCGGCCCCGGACAGCGTGGCCGACGACGTGCACTATCCGGGCACCTACCTGGCCGGCGGTTACAACCGGCTGGTCAGCGAGGTAGCGGGTAAGCAGATCGAGAACGAAGACCTGGTAAATCTGCCGAACTGGCTGCCGCTTGTGCTGAAAATCGACGACGGCGATTGGCTGCGCGGTGACCAGGTCGAACAGCTCGACTACCGCCAGGAACTCGATCTGGAGCACGGCCAGCTGCTCCGCACGGTGCGGCTGCGGGATTCCCAGGGGCGAATCACTCGCTGGGAAGAGCGGCGCCTGGTAAGCATGGCGGATCGCCACGTAGCCGGCCTGGCGGTCACGGTCACCGCGGAGAACTGGAGCGGCAGGCTCACGGTGCGCTCGGAGATCGACGGCGCGGTCAGCAACGAGGGCGTCGCCCGTTATCGGGATCTGGAGGGGCGTCATCTCGAGACACAGGCCGCCGGCCAGCTCGACGACGACGGAATTTTTCTGCAGAGTCGAATGATCCAGTCACGCCGCGAGGTCGCGCTGGCAGCGCGCACCCGCCTGTACCGAAACGGCGACGAGGTGGTCGCGCAGCGCCGCACCGAACGGTCCGATGATCGGGTGGCTCAGGAGGCCGTGCTCGAAGTGCAGGCTGCTGACCAGGTACTGATCGAAAAACTGGTGGTGCTCTACTGCTCCGACGATGCCGCCATCTCGGAGGCTGGGCTCGAGGCGCGCGACAGCGTCGCCAGGCTCGGTCGGTTCCACGAGTTGCAGCAACGGCACGCGCTGGCCTGGTCGCATCTGTGGGAAGAGTGCGACATGAAACTCGACACCGCGTCCGTGGACGAGACCACGGTGCTCGCGTCCCTGAGACTGCACATCTTTCACCTGCTGCAGACGGTCTCCTATCACACCACCAACTACGACGTCGGGGTACCGCCCCGGGGGTGGCATGGCGAAGCCTACCGCGGGCACGTTTTCTGGGACGAGCTGTTCATCTTCCCGTTTCTCAACCTGCGGATACCGGCACTGACCCGAAACCTGCTGCGCTACCGCTACCGCCGCCTGCCTGAAGCCCGCCGCGCCGCCCGGGAGGCCGGCTACGAAGGCGCCATGTTTCCCTGGCAGAGCGGCAGCAATGGCCGCGAAGAAAGTCAGCGCATCCACCTGAACCCGATCTCCGGGCGGTGGATGCCAGACGACTCCCACCGTCAGCGGCATATCGGCGCGGCCATCGGCTACAACGTCTGGCACTACTACCAGGTCACCGCCGACCACGAGTTCATGAGTTTCTACGGCGCCGAATTGCTGGCGGATATCGCCCGGTTCTGGGCAAGCATCGCCGTGTACGACCCCGTTGATGATCGCTACGACATCCGGGGTGTCATGGGCCCCGACGAGTTTCACACCGCTTACCCCGGCAAGGATCCCAGCGAGGCAGGCGGGCTCGACAACAACGCCTACACCAACGTCATGGCCTCGTGGGTGATGGCCCGCGCCATGGATGCCCTGGCGCTGCTGCCCGACGCGCGCCGCCGCAGGCTGTGCGCGACCATGAACCTGCAGGAGCACGACATCGACCGCTGGGACGAGGTCAGCCGCAAATTGCGGGTGCACTTTCATGATGACGGCATCATCAGCCAGTTCAAAGGCTACGACGATCTCGATGAAATCGACTGGGCGGGGTTGCATGAGAAGCACCGGGACGTGCAGCGTCTGGATCGCATACTCGAAGCCGAAGGCGACAGCCGGAACGCCTACAAGGCCTCGAAACAGGCCGATGTGCTGATGCTGTTCTACCTGTT
>JBLRXD010000319.1:0-4970 GCA_047920935.1 Pseudomonadales bacterium
CGCCGCCTACAACATCGGCGTCAACCTGCTGATGGTGTGCATGACCGTGGGCTTTGGCTTCTCCATCGCCGGCTCCACCCTGGTGGGCCAGCATCTGGGGGCCAACGACCACGCCGGCGCCGCGCGCAGCGGCTGGCGGTCGCTGTGGCTGGCGATGATCGCCATGGGTTCCCTGGGTCTATTGGTGATCTTCTACGCCCACGAACTGGCCACCTTCTTCCTCGGCGACGAGCCCCTCACCATCGAGTACACGGTGCAGTTCATCTATCTGCTCGGCTCGATGATGCCGCTGTTGGCGGTGGAGTTCGCCATCGGCGGGGCGCTGCGCGGCGCCGGCGACACCCGCTTCCCGCTGATCGCCACGTTCCTGGGGCTGATCGCCATGCGCTGCGGCCTGGCGGCGCTCGCCACCTACCTGCAGCTGCCGGTGTTCTGGGTGTACGCGGCGCTGGTGGGCGACTACCTGCTCAAGGGCGCGTTGCTGATCTGGCGCTTCCGCAGCGGCCGCTGGCGCACCATCGTGCGGACGGAGGAGTTGGGGTTCGCGACCAAACCGTAGCAGCGATGCCTGCCAGGCCGGAGATCGCGATATCCCGAGCACTGATAAGAACCGCGAGCCGCATGGCTTGCGGCGAGGGCCACCCTGCGAGCAGACACCTGCGTGACCATGGGAAGCAGCCGAAGGAGGCAAATTGACCCGCATTCTGGGGCAATTTGCCGAGGGAGGGCACCGCGGAGCGGCTGCGTCTGGTCACGCAGGCGTCTGCTCGCAGGGTGGCCCGGGGGGCAGGGCCAGGGCGGCACCGCGGTCGCGATCGGGAGATCGCTCCTACGGGCGGGGCGAGTCGTTGCGGCGCAGGGCGGTGGAGGAGACGGTTTCGTGGAACTCGGCCTGTGTGACTTCGATGCACAGCGCGGCGAAGCCTTTCGGCAAGGGCACGTCGGCCAGGGTCAGGAACCGGTTGGTCAGCGCCCGGCCGAACACCACGTAGCGGGTGTTCAGCGCAACCAACTCCGCCAGCGCCCGGTCGCGGGCCTCGAGGCTGCCGTAGTAGGCCGGATCGACGATGCGCACCAGGGTATCCACCCCGACGGCGAAGTGGGCGCCGGGGAAGTGGCGCGCCTTCTCGATGAAGGTTGGCAGGCGGGTGACCCAGACCGGGGTGCGAAACTGCTTCAGCCGGGTGTCGATATCGGTGTAATCGAGCAGCGGCTTGTCGACGTTGACGATGGAGAGCTCGAAGGCGCCGGTGAGCCCGGTCTTCTGCTCGGCGATGGCCAGCATGCGCTCGTGGGCGTGATGCAGCGGGTTGAAGGCGCCGGGCATCAGCAGGCGGCCGTCGTGGTCGGCGGTGGCGAACGTCAGTTCCTCCCCCAGAATCAGCTGGCGCCAGTGCTGCTGCGCCGGGGTGTGGGCCACCATGGGGCGCGAGGGCGGGGCGGCTTCCAGGTGCAGCTGCAGCACTTCCGACAGCGCGTGCCACAGCAGTTCCACCAGTTGCCCCTCCTGCTCCGGGCGCGGGCCGTCGAACGCCAGATGGGCGGCGTAGGTCATGGCTTCGGTCTGCATGGCCACGTGGGCGCGATGCTGGCCGCGCTTCTCCCGGTTGGTGGCCAGGCTCGCGGTGCAGGCGAGGCCGAACGGCCGGGTGGCGCCGAGGGTTCGGGCGCGCTGGAACGCGGCCATGGCCATGGCCCCGGCGGTGGCGTCGGAGCAGGCCTGCTCCGGGGCGCGGCCGAGCACGTCGGCCAGGGCGTCTTGCGCGTAGGGCACCCGCGCTTCCAGCACCGTGGCCGAGGCGCCCGGGGTGGTCAGCAGTTCGGACAGCAGCAGCGTGCCGCCGCCGGTGATGTAGAACACGCCCTGCCAGGGCGCGGCGTGCAGGCTCTCGGCGCGTCGGCTCATGGTGGCGTCAGCTCTCCAGGAACTCCCGGGTGACCCGCAAAAACTCGCCGAGCCGGTCGTGGTGCACCCAGTGCCCGGCCTTCTCGACGTTCACCACCCGGGCGTTCTGAAAGTGGCTGGCGCGGCCGTCCTTGCTGGGGTCGGACGCCCACGACTCGGTGCCGCGAATCAGCAGCGTCGGGCAGGTGATCTGCGCCCACAGCTGATACTGCTGCTGGAAGTCGAGTCCCGCGGGCGGGAAGGCGCGCACGTAGTTGTCGAATTTCCAGCTGTAGGTGCCGTCTTCGTTCTGATTGCTGCCGTGGATGGTCAGATGCCGCGCCTGGGTCTCGGTGAGGTGCGGATTCTCGGTCTGCATGCGCTCGTAGGCCTCTTCGAGGCTGGCGTAGCGCCGCGGCATGCGCCCGGAGAGCTTGCGCAGGTCGTTGACCCACAGATGCAGCCGGTTGGCGATGGGCTGCTCGATGCGCTCCTTCACCAGCTCCGGCGGCGGCCCCATGCCTTCGATGGCCACCAGCTTGGTCACCGTCTCGGGGTACAGCCCGGCGTACATCAGCGAGATCGAGCCGCCCAGGGAGTGGCTGACGATGGTCACCGGGTTCATGTTGGTCTGGCGCAGCAGTTGGGCGATGTCGTAGACGTAGTCGATCTGGTTGTAGCTGCCGCCGATCATCCACTGGGAGTCGCCGTGGCCGCGCAGGTCGGGGGCGATGACGTGGTAATCGTCGCGGAACGCCTCCGCGACCCAGTCCCAGTTGCGGCAGTGGTCGCGGCCGCCGTGCACCAGCAGCATGGGCGGTGCGCTCTCGTTGCCCCAATCCACGTAGTGCAGGCGCAGGCGCTGAGAGAAGTAGACGTGCGAAGTGGGGCCTTGCATGAAGTCTCGCTGAGTGAAGACGAGCGCGGAGTATACCTGAGCGCTCAGGGGTTGCCGTGCACCAGCCGCCCCCGCGCCCAGGTGGCTGTCACCTGCAGGTCGAGCAGATCGGTCGCCGGCATTGCCAGCGGGCTCGTCGACAGCAGCACCAGATCGGCCTGCTTGCCCACGGTCAACGTGCCCTTGCGGGCTTCGTCGAAGTGCTGGCGGGCGGCGTTGACGGTGACCGCCTCCAGGGCGGCGTAGGTGTCGATGCGCTCATCGGGCCCGAGCACGCGGCCGCTGCGGGTGAGGCGGTTGGTGGCCGCCCACAGCAGCCGGATGACGTCGGGCGGCACCACCGGGGCGTCGTTGTGAATGGTGAACGGCAGCCCCAGGGCGCCGGCGGTGCGCGCCGGGCTGATGCGCGCCGCGCGCTCCGGCCCGAGCACCGAGTCGCGGTGCCAGTCGCCCCAGTAGAAGGCGTGGGCGGCGAAGAACGACGGCACCATGCGCAACTGCTGCATGCGCTCGAGCTGATCGTGGCGCACCGTCTGGGCGTGGATCATCACCGTGCGATGGTCGCCGTCCGCCGCGCTGCTGGCGGCCACCGCATCGATCAGCATCTGCGCGGCGGCATCGCCGTTGGCATGGGCGATGATGGGTACGCCCGACCCCATGGCCCGCGCCACCAGACCGTTGAGCAGGGCCTGCTCGGGAATGGGGTAGCCGCGGTAGTCGGCCGGCTGCCCGGCCGGCGGCACGTGATAGGCCTCGCTCAGATAGGCCGTCTTGCCCTGGGGCGAGCCGTCGAGCATCAGCTTGATGCCGCCCACTTTGAGGCCCTGGCGATACGCGGCGGTGTCGCCCGGTTCCGGCAGCGGCTGGTCGGCGGCGGTGATCAGCGGGAAGGCGACCACGTCCAGGGTCAAGCGGCCGGCATCGGCCATGGCGCTCAACAACTGCAGCCCCGGCGGGCCGATGGCGCCGTCCTGAACGGTGGTGATGCCGTGGGCGGCGTTGGTCGCCAGCGCGGCGGCGACGGCATCCATGGGGTCGCCGCTGGGGGTGGCCAGGTGCGCGCGCAGCGGCCCGATGGCGGTTTCTTCGAGCACCCCGTTGGGCACCCGGGTGCCGGGCACGCGGCGGATGTGGCCGCCGTCCGGGTCGTCGGTCTCGGCGTCGTAACCCATGACCGCCAGGGCGGCGCTGTTGGCTACCGCCAGATGGCCGGAGACGTGCACCAGGGCGATGGGGCGCGAGCCGGACACCGCATCCAGATCCATCCGCGTCGGATGCCGGCCCTCGACCAGCAGCGAATCGTCGTAGCCGTTGCCGATGATCCAGGCGTCATCCAGCGGTCGCGTCGCGATGTAGTCGGCGAGCACCTGCTGCAGCGCGGGAATGTCCTCCACCGGGCCCACCGGCGGCGACGCCACGTTGGCCAGGTCGAGCACCATGGCCTGGTAGGTGAGGTGGCCGTGGGCGTCGATGAAGCCCGGCAGCAGCGCGCGCTGGCCCAACTCGTGGGTTACCGTGTGCTCGCCGATCCAGGCAGCCGCGTCTTCCCGGGCGCCGGTCCAGACGATGCTGTCGCCGCGCACCGCCAGGGCGCCGACCCGCCGGTCGGGGGCTTCCATGGTGATGATGTGCTCACCGAGAAACACCAGATCGGCGGGCGCGGCCGCGCTTGCGGTCAGGCTCGCGGCGGCGTACGTCAGCAGGCTAGCGAAGGCTGCGAATGTGCGCTTCATAACGAAGTACCTCACGGCGTAGACGCGGGGCCAGCAGGTACAGGCCCAGCAGGTTGGGGAGGGCGACGACGAACACCAGCGCGTCGGAGAGATCTACCAGCGAGCCCAATTGCACGCTGCTGCCCAGCACCACGAACGCCAGGAAGAACAGCTTGAAGCCCACGTCCGCCAGGCGGTGCTCGCCCACCAAATAGAGGAATGCCTTCAGCCCATAGTACGACCAGGTGATCATGGTGGAGAAGGCGAACAGGATTGCCGCCACCGACAACGGGATCGGGGCCCACGACGCCGCCGTGGCGAACGCCGCGGTGGTCAGGCCGATGCCGTTGATGCCGGCGCCGGCCAGGGCCGGATCGTAGACGGTGGTGATGATCACCAGTGAGGTCATGGTGCAGATCACCACGGTATCCAGGAACGGCTCGAGCAGGGCGACGTAACCTTCGCTCACCGGCTG
>JBLRXD010000320.1:0-4925 GCA_047920935.1 Pseudomonadales bacterium
GCACCCGCCGAGTGCCCCATCAGGAACACCCGCGACGGATCGCCGCCATGCTTGGCGGCGTGCTCGAACGTCCACGCCACCGCATCGGCGGCGTCCTCTACGAAGGCGGGAAAGCGCACCTGCGGATGCAGCCGGTAATCCGGCAGCACCACGACGAACCCGCGTTCCGCCAACTGCGAGCCGACGAATCGAAAATCCTCCTTAGCGCCATCCTGCCAGGTGCCGCCATAGAAGAACACGATGACGCTACGCGGCCCTGCCGGGCCGTCAGCCGACTCTTCCGGGGCGAAGACGTCCAGCGTCACGCCGCGGCCCGGAGCGTAACCCACGTCGCTGACCACCGGTTCGCGCTCGAAGGCGTTGAGGGCTTTCAATGGGCTGCAGCCCGCCGTCAGCAGCAGCAGCAGCAGCAGTGCCAGGCACATCGACCGGGCTGCGAGCCGGACAGCGAGGAGTTGGATACGCATGCACAAGACCGCCTGCTGACTCAATTGCCAAAACCGAAGCAATCGCCATACCGGCCGAGGTTGCGGCGGCGTGTCTGACGCCGGCAACACGCGTATCATGTCGCCATCCGAGAGAGGCGCACCCAGGCCACAATGACTAAGCGCGAATGACCAAGCGCGACTACCTGCGCCCAGCCGCCGCCGTCGCATTCCTCGCGGTCGTGTTCCTGTTCTCCTTCCAGCTTGCCTTCGGCCTTCCGGGCGGCATGCTGCTGGTCACTGCGGCCGTGATCGGCGCCTACATGGCGATGAACATCGGCGCCAACGACGTTGCCAACAACGTCGGCCCGGCGGTGGGATCGCGGGCGATGACGTTGACCGGGGCCATCATCATCGCCGGTTTTTTCGAAGCCGCGGGGGCGCTCATTGCCGGCGGCGACGTCGTCAGCACCATTAGAAGCGGCATCATCGACCCTGACCTGATACCCGACCCAGAAGTTTTCGTGTGGCTGATGATGGCGGCGCTGCTGGCCGGGGCCCTGTGGCTCAACATCGCCACCGCATTCGGCGCGCCCGTTTCGACCACGCATTCGGTGGTCGGCGGTGTGCTCGGCGCCGGCGTGGCCGCCGGCGGCATGGAGATCGCAAACTGGGACCGCATGGGCGCCATCGCCGCCAGTTGGGTCATCTCTCCCGTCATGGGGGGCGCCATCGCCGCCGGGTTCCTGTATCTGATCAAGCGCACGGTCACCTACAAAAAGGACATCATGGTCGCTGCCCGGACGATCGTCCCCGTGCTTCTCGCCGTCATGTCCTGGGCGTTCGGAACCTATCTGATTCTCAAGGCGTTGACGCGGCTGTGGCCGGTGAGTTTCACCAGCGCGTTGCTGATCGGTGCGGTATTCGCGGCGCTCACCTGGTGGGCGACCAGACCGATGGTGACGCGGGCGGCGATGACGCTTCCCAACGACAAGGCCAGCGTCAATCAGTTGTTCACCATTCCGTTGATCTTTGCCGCTGCCTTGCTGTCATTCGCTCATGGGGCCAACGATGTGGCGAACGCCGTCGGGCCCCTGGCTGCCGTCAGCGATGCCATCCTCAGGGGCGGTGTGGCGACGCAGGCGCCGATTCCCATATGGATCATGCTCATCGGCGCGGCGGGCATCGCTTTGGGCCTCGGGCTGTATGGCCCCAGGCTGATCAAAACCGTGGGCGCAGAGATCACCGAACTCGATCAGATGCGCGCGTTCTGCATCGCTCTGGCAGCGGCAATCACGGTGATCATTGCCAGCCAACTGGGGCTTCCGGTCAGCTCGACCCACATCGCCGTGGGGGGCGTATTTGGTGTCGGCTTTCTTCGCGAGTACCTGAAGGTGAGCTACTCGCGCATGCTCGACGAGATCGAGAGCCACCACCAGGGAGAGGATCGCAAGGTGGTGGAACAGTTTCTGGCGTCGTTCGAGCTGGCCGACATCCAAACCAAAGGGGTCATGCTGAAGCAGCTGCGGCAACGGTCGATCGACATCGACTTGTCGAAGCAGGATCGTAAGCGCCTGAAAAAATTCTACAAGCGCGAGCTGGTGACACGGTCGATTCTGGTGAAGATCATCGGCGCATGGATCATCACCGTACCCGCCTCCGCCACCATGGCCGCCATGTTGTTCTTCATGCTCCGCGGCTTGCTGCTGGATGGCGCCGGCAGCTAGACACCCGGTCGGCCGCTTGCGTTAGGCTAAGGGTTTGAATCACACGAGGGGGAAGACCGGTGAGTGGAGATCTGCTGTTCCAGGGAATGAAGGTTCTCGACGTCGGCAGCTGGATTGCCGCGCCCGTGGCGGCGACCATGCTGGCCGATCTGGGCGCCGATGTGATCAAGATCGAACAGCCCGAGGTGGGAGACGCCTATCGGAATTACTATCAGGCGGTGGTGAGCCCCGAGTCGGCGATCAATTACACCTGGGCCCTGGACGCCCGCAACAAGCGCTCGCTGACGCTGAACCTGAAGAGCGACCAGGGCAAAGCGATCCTCGAGCAGCTGATCCGCGCCTGCGACGTGTACATCACCAATCAGCCACTGCCCATGCGGCGCGCACTCGGGCTGACCTGGGAAGATCTGCAGCCCCTGAACGAGCGCATGATTTACGCCTCCCTCACCGCCTATGGCGAGGACGGGCCGGAACGGGATCGGGAAGGTTTCGACCTGGTCGGCTACTGGTCCCGCTCCGGGCTCATGAATCAGATGCGCCATAAGGGCACTCAGCCGTTTCAGGCGATGGCCGGGATGGGCGACCACCCAACCGGGGTGGCGCTGTACGCAAGCATCGTCACCGCGCTGCTCAAGCGGGAACGCACCGGCAAGGGCGCCAAGGTGCACACCTCGCTGCTCGCCAACGGCCTCTGGTCGGCATCGTGCTTCGCGCAAGCCGCCTGGGCCGACGCCGACTTCTCCACCATTCCAGGCCAGCGCCTCACCACGGCCGTATATGAAACCCGCGACAACCGCTGGTTGCAGTTTTCCATGGTGCGAACCGAGCAGGATTTCGATGGCATGCTGATGGCGCTCGGCTGCATCGACTGGCTGGCCGACGAGCGCTTCGTCACCCCCGAAAGCCGCTTACAGCACGCCGAGACGTTCACCGACATGCTGCGCGCCGTCATAAGCGAGCGAACGGCCGCTGAATGGTTGCCGTTGCTTCGCGACCATGGCGTTCCAGTCGCGCTGGTTGCCGTATTTCAGGATCTCCCCAGCGACCCCCAGGTGCTTGCCAACAACCTCGCCATGGAACCTCTGGAGAACGTCGGCATGAGCCGGGTCATCCGCGACCCGGTGAACGTCGACGGGGTCGCACGCGTGGGCGTGAAGAAGGCACCGGGGCTCGGCGAGCACACCGCGGAGATTCTCCTGGAAATGGGGTACTCAGCGGCCGACATCGATGGCTTAAGAGAGCACGGGGTGGTTTGATTACACCTGCAACACACCAAAAGGAGAAAGACCTATGAGCGAATTTCGCGACAAAGTCGTGGTGATCACTGGTGCCGGCAACGGCTTGGGCAAGGCGCACGCGCTGGAGTTCGCGAGCCGCGGCGCCAAGGTGGTGGTAAACGATCTGGGCGGCAGCGGCGATGGCACCGGCGCCGGAGATGCAGCCGATGCCGTGGTAGCGGAGATCGTTGCGGCCGGTGGCACGGCCATCGCGAACAAATCGTCGGTCGCCTCCAAAGAGGGCGCGAAATCGATCATCGACGATGCGCTGAATGCATTCGGCACCATCCACGTGCTGGTCAACAACGCCGGCATTCTGCGGGACAAGTCGTTCAAGAAGATGTCCCTGGAAGACTGGGACATCGTCATGGACGTCCACCTCAACGGCACCGCCTATGTCACCCATGCCGCCTGGCCGATCATGTACGAGCAGAACTACGGGCGCATCGTCTTCACCAGCTCGACGTCGGGCATCTTCGGCAACTTCGGGCAGGCCAACTACGGCGCCGCGAAGATGGGCATGCTGGGCCTCATGAACGTGCTCGAGAAGGAAGGCGCCGCCAAGAACATCCGGGTGAACACCCTGGCACCTGCCGCCGCGACGCGCCTCATCAACACCATTCCGGGGCGCAACGAAGACCTCGACAACCCCGACCCGGCGCGCCACCCGAAGCTGGTCACGCCGGCTGTGCTGTTGATGTGTTCCGAAGATGCACCCACGGGCAAGGTCATTCAGGCCGGTAACGGCCGATTCTCGTGCGCGGCGGTCTTCAACAACGAAGACCTCACGTTCGGCCCCGACGTCACCTACGAAGATCTGCTCGCGCAGAAAGATCAGTTGCTCGACATGAGCAACGCCACCGAAGGCTGGAGCTGGCTGCGCAAGCGGAAGGCGGAAGCACAGGGGGGCTGAGGGCAGACGACGCGGCTGGCGCGCCGGGGGTGCAAACCTCGGCGCTGCCCAGCCGCCCGCCGCTCAGCTGGGTTTCGCCGCGAGTTCCGCCTCCATGGCGAACAGCCGCTCCCGATCTCCCGAGAAGCGCCGTCCGGCAAGGAAAAACAGCGGAATCGCCGTCAGGCTGATCAACGTGAACACCAGCAACGTCACCGTATAAGGCTCCGCTACGCCTCGCGCCGCCAGCATGTCGATGCAGATGCCGCCCGCGGTGATGCCGATACCGAGCCCGAACAGGTTCAAGACCAGGATGTAGAAGGCCACCACGGTGGCCCGGATCTGTGGTGGCACCAGCTCCTGAACGCTGGAAAACGTTGGCCCGTAGAAGCAGCCAAGCTGGAAGAACGCAGCAGCCACGCCGATCCAGAACCAGATTGAGTCGCCCGGCACCAGCCGGTAGGCGATGTTCAGCGGCGCCAGCAGCAGCATGATCCAGAACAGGAACATGGCGCGGCCCTGGCCGGTGCGGCGCAGCCATTGATCCCCTCCGATGCCCCCGAACAGGGTGCCGAGGATGCCCGAACCGGCCGCGATCCAGCCG
>JBLRXD010000321.1:0-4875 GCA_047920935.1 Pseudomonadales bacterium
AATTACCTGCGGGTTCCCTCGGTGCTTAAGTCCGTGGCCGGTGAAGCGCGGCGTCGCGCTTGCAAACAGGCAGTCGCGCACCACGGAGTGGATGCCATCGCAGCCGACCACCGCACCGTGACGGCGCTCGCCGGTATCGAAGCTCAACCACGGCCCCCGGTCGTCCTCGCCGGCTCCCCGGCATGCCTGCCCCAATTCCACTCGCACCCCTCGCTCGAGGGCGGTTCGCAGCAGCAGTTGGTGGAGATCGCCGCGGTGCACGTGGTAGTAAGGGGCGCCGTAGCGCGTCGCCGAGAATTGCCCCAGCGGTCGACTGGCGACCAGATAGCTGGTGCGCCAGGTGCGCAGGTGCACCGCCTGGGGGTGAAAGCTGATGCGCTCGAGCTCGGCCCTCAACCCCAGCGCGCACAGCACCCGGCTGGCATTGGGCGAAAGCTGCACCCCCGCGCCCACGGACTCCGGCTCGGCGCTGCGTTCGTAGACGGTTACGTCGCGCACGCCCAGATGCTGGCAGGCCAGCGCCAGGGTAAGCCCGCCGATGCCGCCGCCAGCGATGCCGAGGGACAGCACCGCTAGCTCCCGCGCACCTTCCAGCGGGTGCCGTCCCGACTGTCTTCGAGCTCGATGCCACGGGCGGCAAGCTGGTCGCGGATGGCGTCGGCACGCTGAAAGTCGTTGTTGCGGCGAGCCGCCTTGCGCGCCTCGATCAGCGCTTCGATCTCGCTCGGATCGACGCTGCTGCCACGCTGAAAGTGCGCATCGACGGTGTCCACGAGGATGCCGAGCAGCCAGCCGCCGGCCAGCAGCGATCGCTGCAGCGCCGCTTTTTCCGCGGGATCGGCACACTGATGCACGGCGTCCGCCAGTTGATGCAGAGCGGCGAGCGCCCTGGGGGTGTTGAGATCGTCGCTGAGCGCGGTCAGTACGGCGGGTGGATACTCGGCCGCGGACAGGTCGGCAAAATCGGCGGCGCTGGCGTCCGCGCCGTCTTCCAGCCCCCGGAGCGCCTCGTACAGGCGGTCGAGGCTGCTCGTCGCTTGCGCCAGCAGGTCGGCCGACCACGCCAGTTGCTGGCGGTAGTGGCCCGACAGCAGGGCGTAGCGCAACACCTCGCCGGGATGATGCTGCAGCAGCGCGTGAATGGTCACCACGTTGCCAACGGACTTGGACATCTTCTCCTGGCCCAGGGTGAGCATGCCGTTGTGCACCCAATAGCGCACGTAGCTCGGATTGGCGTTGGCGCAGCGGCTCTGGGCGGCCTCGTTCTCGTGATGCGGGAAGGTCAGGTCGGATCCGCCACCGTGGATGTCGATGGTTTCGCCGAGGTGCTTGCGGATCATGGCCGAGCACTCGATGTGCCAGCCGGGCCGCCCGCGGCCCCAGGGGCTGTCCCAGCCGGGCAGTTCCGGGGTCGAAGGCTTCCACAGCACGAAATCCTTGGGATCCTGCTTGTAGGGCGCCACATCGACGCGAGCGCCGTCGAGCATGTCCTCCAGCGATTGATGCGACAGGCTGCCGTACGCCGGGTCCGACGGCACGTGGAACAGCACGTGGCCTGCGGCCGGATAGGCGTTGCCGGCTCGGATCAGGGTCTCGATCATCGTCACGATTTCGGCGATGTGCTCGGTGGCCCGGGGTTCCTCGCTGGGCGGCAGCGCCCCCAGGGCGTCGATGTCTTCCCGATACGCGGCGGTGAAGCGTTCGGTCAGGGTACCGATGCTTTCGCCGCTGGCCTGGGCCGCTCGGTTGATCTTGTCGTCGATGTCGGTGATGTTGCGGACGTAGACTACCTCCGGGTACAGCACCCTCAGCAGCCGGAACAGCACGTCGAACACCACCGCTGGGCGGCCGTTACCGATGTGCACCCGGTCGTAGACCGTGGGCCCGCACACGTACATGGTGACCCGTTGGGGGTCGAGGGGCTGGAAGCGTTCCTTGCGGCCGCTGGCAGTGTTGTGAAGCTTGAGTTCCATGAGCTGTTCCGAGTTGCGTGAGAGGCGCGAGCAGTGACGGCGTCAGCAGCAGCGACAGCAATCCGGGTGCGAACGGCGGTGATGGTTCGGCAGCGTCATGGCGGAGATTATAAATTACTGGGGGTCGGAGGTCACTCGCACCGAGTCGCCCTCGACAAGGGCGTAGAAGCAACTCGGGCGGTTGGTGTGGCATGCCGGACCGACCTGCTCCACCAGCAGCAGCACGGCATCGCCGTCGCAGTCGAAGCGCAGCTCCAGAAGCTTCTGCAGATGCCCGGAGGTCTCGCCCTTGACCCATAGCTGGCTGCGGCTTCTGGACCAGTAGCACGCATAGCCGTCGCGCAGCGTGCGCTCCAGCGCCTGGCGATTCATCCACGCCAGCATCAGCACCTCGCGGGAGGCCGCGTCCTGGGCGATCGCCGGCAGCAGACCGTCGGCACCGAATTTCAGGGCGTCGACGACTTCCGCCAGCGGGCGTTTCGAACCGCCGGCTGCTGCTTCCAGGTCGGCGAAAGTGCCGGGGCAGGTCATGATGCGGCGAACGTGTTCTTCAGGTGCTGGAACACCGCGCGCATGGCCATGGCCTCGCCGCCTTCCGGGCGCCCGGGGCGCGAGCGGGTGTTGAACGCCATGATGTCGAAGTGCACCCAGGGGGTGGCATCGACGAACCGTTCGAGGAACAGCGCCGCGGTGACCGCGCCTGCCAACGGCGTGCTGGCAGAGTTCACCAGGTCGGCTACTTTGCTTTCCAGTTTGTAGTTGTACGCCTGGTGCAGGGGCATGCGCCATACCGCGTCGTCCAGCGCCGCCCCGGCGGCGAAGATACCGTCGGCGGCTGCATCCGAATTGCTGAACATGGCGGCGATTTCCGCGCCCACCGCGGCACGGGCGGCGCCGGTGAGGGTGGCGAAGTCGACCATCAGCGCCGGCTTCTCCTGCGCCGCCAGCGCCAGCGCGTCGCACAGCACCAGGCGGCCTTCGGCGTCGGTGTTGTCGATCTCCACGGTGAGCCCCTTGAAAGTGGGGAGCACGTCGCCGGGTCGGAAGGCGTTGCCTGCGATGGCGTTTTCCACCGCCGGGATCAGCACCCTCAGGCTGATGGGCAGCCGTTCCGCCATGATCAGTTCGGCCAGCCCGAGCGCGTGGGCAGCGCCGCCCATGTCCTTCTTCATGGTGCGCATGCCGCTGGCTGGCTTGATGTCGAGGCCGCCACTGTCGAAGCAGACGCCCTTGCCCAGCACCACCACTTGCGGATGCGCGTCATCGCCCCAGCGGATGTCGATCAACCGAGGCTCGTCTGCGGCAGCCCGACCCACCGCGTGGATGGCGAACAGACTGCGATCGAGCAGTTCTTCACCCACCGTCACCGTGCAGGTCGCGCCGTACTGCTCGGCCAACTGCTCGGCTTCGGCGGCCAGATGGGACGGCAGCATGTCGGCGGCGGGGGTGTTGATGAGGTCGCGCACCAGGCCGGTGGCGCGGGCGAGGTTGCCGAGGCGGTTGCCGTCGCTTGCCGCCGGCAGCATCAGCCGTGCCGGCTTGCGGGTGGCCGCCTTGTAGCGATCGAACTGGTAGCTGCCCAGCGCCCAGCCCAGCAACTGCAGTTCGCTCACCGCCCCGTCGATCCGGTAAACGCCCTCCGCCAACGTCATTGGCAGCCCGCCCAGCGTGTCCAGCGAGTCACCCCCGTCCCAGCCTACGGCCACCGACCCTGGCCGACCGGCCTCGTCCGGCAGCCACACCGTCTGCCCGGCCCGGGCTTTGAAGCCGCTGCTCGCCACCCACTGCCGCGCCGCCTCGGGAAGGCCCTCGAGCCACGCGCCGAACTCGTCGCTACGCACCAGGCGAATGGAAATCACCGGCTCATCGGTGGCGGTAATGAAAACGTCCGTCATTGGGGCAGCTACGGTCAGAGTGAAAGCGCGATGGTCCACGATGCCCGGCGCAGGCGCAAGATCAGCCATCGGCCGCCGCTTCCGCGGCGCGGGCCAGGCCGCGGGGTCAGAAGGACGTGTTGCTTGGGGCGCGGGCGCTGAAAATGCCTCTGGGCGCCAGCGCGCAACCGCTCCGCGGTCACCCTCGCTGCACGAACTTGCCGCTACGCGCCGGCTGCTTTCGCTTTTCCGGGCGCCGTTGCCGCTTCGCGTCAATTCGCTCCGCTCGGTTGCGCGCCCATTGTCGCCCAGAGGCATTTTCAGCGCCCGCGCCCCACCCAGCGCTGTTCTCACCCGCGGCCTGGCCCGCGCCGCGGAAGCGGCGCCTCAGCGGCGGAGGCGTTCGGATGGGTCAGACCATGCGGATGGGGACGTCGCCGAGCCCGAGGTTGTTGCGTTCGAGGATGCGGTCGGCGCGGTAGCTGGAGCGTACCAGGGGGCCGGCGGCGACTTCGAGGAAGCCGAGGGCGAGGCCGTGCTGGCGGTGGGCTTCGAACTCGTCGGGATGCACCCAGCGGGCCACCGGCAGGTGGTTCAGGGTCGGGCGCAGGTACTGGCCCAGGGTGAGAATGTCGACACCGTGAGCGCGCAGATCGACCATAGCCTGGTGGACTTCGTGGTCCTGCTCGCCGAGGCCGAGCATCAGGCTCGATTTCGTCAGGATCTGCGGGCGGTGGGCCTTGGCGTGGGCGAGCACGTCGAGCGTCTGCTGATAGCCGGCGCGCACGTCGCGCACCGCGTGGGTGAGGCGCTCTACGGTTTCCAGGTTCTGCGCGAACACCTCGAGCCCCGAGTCGACCACGGTTTCCACGGCGGCGCGGTTGCCGCAGAAGTCGGGGGTGAGCGCCTCCACGGCGGTAAGCGGGTTGACGGCTTTGATGGCGCGGATGCAGGCGGCGTAATGGGCGGCGCCGCCGTCGGCCAGATCGTCGCGGTCCACCGAGGTCAGCACCACGTACTTGAGCGCC
>JBLRXD010000322.1:0-4854 GCA_047920935.1 Pseudomonadales bacterium
AGGCGATTGCCTGACTACAGAAGCCGGCTCGCGCTGGCGGCGTGGGTCCTGGGCATGTTGATCTGCATGCCCCTGGCCGCGCACGAACCCGCCCGTAATACCCTGGTGCCGGCTGGCCAGCATCCTTACCGGCCATCGGCCGCGCCCGACCGAATCATTCTGACGGTCACCGAAGATCCCGGCACCAGCCAGAGCGTCAATTGGCGTACTGCTGCCGGGGTCGAGGTGAGCGAGGCGCAGATCGCGCGCGCCGTGCCTGGGGCGGGCTTGCATCTCGCGGCGCGAACGGTGGCGGGCGCGCATCGCGCGCTGCTGTCGGAGAACGGGCTGGCGCTGCACCACACGGTGCGGTTCGAAGATCTCGAGCCCGGCACGCTGTACGCATACCGGGTGCGTGGCCTGGGAACGTGGAGCGAATGGTTCCAGTTCCAGACCGCTCGGGCAGGCGACGACGAGTTTTCCTTCCTTTACTTCGGCGATGCGCAGAATTCCGTCAAGTCGCACTTCTCGCGGGTCATTCGCGAGGCGCGGCTGGAGCTGCCGCGGCCGGCCGTCATGCTCCACGCCGGCGACCTGATCAATCTGCGAGCCGGCATTCACGACGACGAATGGGGCGAGTGGTTCGATGCGGGTGCATTTCTCTACGCCATGACCCCCAACATCATCGTGGCGGGCAACCACGAGCACATCACGTTGACTGGGGCTGATGGTGAGGAGACCCGGGTGTTGTCAGAGCATTTCCGCGCGCAATTCGAAGTTCCGGCCAATGGCATCGCGGAGCTGCCGGATACGGTCTATGCAACCCGCTATCAGAACGTGCTGTTCGTTGTGCTCGATTCCACCGCGGCGTTGGAAGATGAGGCGCTGGCCATCGGCCAGGCTGCGTGGCTGGATGCGCTGCTGGCGGCGGATCAGAGTCGTTGGGTGATCGTCGCCCACCACCACCCGATGTACTCGGTCTCCCTCGGGCGCGACAATCCGCCGCTGCGGGATCACTGGAAGCCGGTGTACGACCGTCATCGGGTCGACATCGTGCTGCAGGGACACGACCATACCTACGGGCGCGGCAGCAACCTTCCCGAAGGTGCGATGCAGGTGGATGGGCAAGCGGGAACGGTGTACGTCGTGTCCGTCGCGGGCCCGAAAATGTACCGCGTGGCTGAGGAGCGCAACGTCCATCAGCGGGTCGGCGAAGACGTCCAGCTGTTCCAGATCCTCCACGTTGGCCACGATCGCCTGCAGTTCGAAGCCCGCCTGGTGACCGGCGAGATCTACGACGCGTTCGATCTGGTGAAACAGCCGGGACGGGCGAATCAACTGGTGGAGCGGTTTGATGCGTCGCGTCCGGAGGCGGTGTGCGGCAACCCGCTGCCGCCGCGGGAAACCCGCTGTTGGGAGGGTACCGAACTTGTTCAATGATCGCCGGCGTCAGGATTTCCGAGGCTGGAGTCGAGGGGTCCCCACGGCTGTCGTGCTGCTGCTGGCAGCGTGCTCACCCGCGCCACCCGACGCGGCGCTAGCGTCCGTGGCCGCTGCGGGTTTTGCGACTACCGGCCACTACACCACCAAGACGCCGTACGTGCCGCCGTCCGAGCGCGCGGCACTGCCGCCCCAGGGCTTCCGGCCCCTGATGGTGCAACTGGTTGCGCGTCACGGTTCCCGGCCCCTGTCCAGTGCCGACGATGACGATCTCAGCCTGCAGGTATGGCGCCAGGCCCAGGCCGAGGGTGCGCTTACGCCCCTCGGCGCGGCGCTCGGTTCCGTGCTCGAGGATGTCCGCGCGGTGCACGAACGCCTTGGCTACGGCGCCATCAGTCAACGTGGCGTCGAGGAACAGGAAGCCCTCGCCGCGCGGCTGCTTTACCGGCAGCCAGAACTGTTCGAGCAGGCGGTGGCGGATAGGCGCCGCATAAGCGTGCAGCATTCCGGTCGCGAGCGGGCGGAGCAGAGCGCGCTCGCCTTCGTTCGCGGCCTCGAGCGCGGATTGCCAGCGCTCGCGCCGCTGATCGATCCACCCCGGCCGGCGCCGGGGCTGGTGTATTTCAACGATGCGGCGGAAACGCCCGCCGCCCGGAACTATCGACGCTACCGTCGCGAGGACGCACGGCTGCTGGCGACGCTCACGCGGCTCCACGAACTGCCGCAGACCCATGCCATGGCGCGGCGCCTGCTCGAGGCGTTGTACGCCCCGGCGTTCATCGACGGGCTCGAGGCTGGGAACTATCGCTTCGAGGCGGCGGCGGATCCGGATGACACCATCGGCAGCGCGCTGGAGGCGGCAGCGAGTCTGTACGCACTCTATGGCATCAGTTCCAACCTGGACCGCGAGGCCGACTGGCGGTTCGGTCGATTCATCGAGCCGGAAGCGGCTGCCTGGTTCGCCATGATCGATGATGCCGAAACCTTCTACGAGCGCGGTCCCGGATTCGCCGACGAAGACGTCACCTGGCGCGCAGCCGAGGTGTTGCTCGAAGACGTTCTCAGCGGTGTCGAGGCCGTTGCCACCGGCGTCAGTGACGAGGTCGCCGTGCTGCGCTTCACCCATGCTCAGGCGCTGATCCCGTTTGCCGCGCTGCTCGGCATCGACGGGGCGAGCGAAGGCTTGCCGGACACGGTGCTCTACAGTTACGCCGTCAGCCCCTGGCGCACGTCGCGGGTGTCCCCCATGGCCGCGAACGTGCAGTGGGACGTCTACGTTGACGAAGGTGGCACGGTGCTGGTCCGCATGCTGCATCACGAGCGCCCGGCGCGCTTTGCCGCCGGCTGCCGCGCCTGGCAGGACGGCAGCGACTTCTATCGGCTCGATGAACTCAGGCGCTGTTATGGGCTGCCGCGGGTGCGCCTGTCATTGAAAATTAACCGGCCTGTCACGTTGCCATCATCCGCCGGGCTCAACATGGGCGAAACATAGCTCGGGACGGCGTATGAACCACGGCGTGCTGCGAGAGCCTGGCAAGACTCATTACCGCAGCATTTTTCTCTCCGACATCCATCTCGGCACCAAGGGCTGCCAGGCGGAGCGCCTCGCTCACTTCCTCAAACACCATACGTGTGAGCGGTTGTACCTGGTGGGCGATATCATCGACGGCTGGCGCATGCGCTCGTCGATCTACTGGCCGCAGGCCCACATCAACGTGCTGCGGCGCTTTCTCACGCTCGCCAAGCGCGGCACCGAGGTCATCTACGTCACCGGCAATCACGACGAGTTCCTCCGTAAGTACTCACCGCTCACCGTCGGCAACGTGCATCTGGTTGACGAGGCGGTGCATGTCACCGCAACCGGCAAACGACTGCTGGTGGTGCACGGTGACGAGTACGACGTGGTGACCCGCTACCACCGCTGGGTCGCGTTCCTGGGGGATGCCGGCTACACCGGGCTGCTCGAGTTGAACCGGCATCTCAACAGCCTGCGCAGCCGCTTCGGTTACGGCTACTGGTCGCTGTCGGCCTGGATCAAATACCGGGTCAAGCGCGCCGTCAGCTTCATCGGCGACTACGAGCAGGCACTCATCCACCAGTGCCGTAAAACCGGCTACGACGGAGTTGTCTGCGGCCACATCCACCATGCAGAGATCCGTGATCTCGAGGGAACGACGTACATGAACTGCGGAGACTGGGTAGAAAGCTGCACCGCTCTGGTGGAGGATGAGCACGGCCAGTTCGCGATCGTGCATTGGAAGGCGCCGGCAGGCGCCGGCAATGTGGTTGCCATGCACGCCGGGCAGGAGCAGGAGCAGGAGCGGTTGCGGGCATGAAGCGCCTGCTGGTCGTCACCGATGCCTGGGAGCCGCAGACCAACGGCGTGGTGACGACGCTGCAGTCGGTGATCGCCCACCTCCCGGCGCTCGGCTTCGAAACAAGCGTCGTGCACCCGGGTCTGTTCGCCACGCTGCCGTTGCCGAGCTATCCGGAGATTCGCATCGCGCGCGATCCGTGGAAGCTGGAACGCTTGCTGGAGCGTCATCGCCCGGATACCGTCCACCTGGCTACGGAGGGGCCTCTGGGCTTGTGGGCGCGCCGCTGGCTGTGCCGTCGCGGGATGCGCTTCACCACGTCGCTGCACACCAAGTTCCCCGAGTACGTGAACGAGCGGGTGGCGATGCCGCTGGCCGTCGGCTACCGCTATCTGCGCTGGTTTCATCGACCCTCGGCCGCGGTGTTGTGTACCACCGAGACCCACCGACGCGAGCTCGAGTCCTGGGGCATGCGGCAACTGGTGGTCTGGGGCCGCGGCGTAGATACCGAGAGGTTCCGGCCGCGGCCGCGCAGCCCTCGGCTACGGCCGCGCCTGCTGTACGTCGGCCGGGTCGCGGCGGAGAAGAACATCGAAGCCTTTCTCCGCCTCGACCTCGAGGCCGACAAGATCGTCGTCGGTGACGGTCCTGCGCGGGCCGATCTGCAGCGACGTTATCCGCGCGTCCAGTGGCGCGGCTATCGCCATGGCGATGCCCTGGTCGCGGAATACGCCGACGCAGACGCGCTGGTGTTTCCTTCCCGAACCGACACCTTCGGGTTGGTGATGCTGGAGGCGATGGCATGCGGCACGCCGGTGGCGGCTCATCCGGTGACGGGGCCGTTGGACGTGGTCGAGCCGGGAGCGACGGGTTGGCTCGATGCCGACTTGACGGCCGCCGTGCATGGCGCGTTGCGGGTGGACCGCGCCGGTTGCCGCACCCATGCTCTGGCGCAGGATTGGCAGCAAGTGGCCGAGCGAATGGCGGCCTGGCTGAGTGGGAGCGACGCGGCGGCCTCCGCCGTCGCTTGAGCAGAACAGGGTTCTCTATCAGAGCGGTCTCCAGTCGAGCGCGGCGGCGTGCGGGCGAGCGCTCGATGGTGAGGCTCATTGCTCGTCGG
>JBLRXD010000323.1:0-4853 GCA_047920935.1 Pseudomonadales bacterium
ACACCAACCCGTGGCTGCTGACCGTGATGCACGGTGCCTTACCGTTTGCCGGGGCGTTGATCATGCGCCTCAACTTTCCCTTGGAACTCGGCTACCTGCACGTCGGGCGCTACCATCACGCCACCCAGGGAGGCGCTTTGAACTGGCATGCCACGCCCAGCTACGACCTGCGCGACCGCACCGTGGTGCTGGTGGATGACGTGCTCGACCGGGGCGTGACGCTGGCGGCGCTGGTGGGCTGGGCGCAGGCGGCAGGTGCTCGGGAGGTGCTGACCGCGGTTCTGGTCGACAAGCAGGTCGACGATAGCCGGCCGGTGACGGCGGATTATGCCGCGCTGCTGCTACCCGATCGATATCTGTTCGGCTGGGGCATGGATTATCAGGGCTACTGGCGCAACCTGCCGGCCATCTACGCGTTGCCCGCGGATCAGGAGGGCGGCTGAGTGGTCTGGGCGCTGCTGACCGGATCCGCTCCGCTGCCCATGGCCCAGGCCTTCGTGCCGGTGGCGTTGTCACCGTCCGGCTACGGCGCGACCTCGGCGCTGCCGCGGCGTGGCCGTATCGGACACTGTGACGTGGTGCTGCTGGCCCGCCACGGCGAGCCCCACCGGATCGCGCCGCACCTTATCAACTACCGGGCCAATGTCGACACGCTGTGCGGCCTGGGCGTGGAAGGGATCATTGCCCTCACCACGGTTGGCGGCATCACCCCGCGGGCGCCAACGGGCCGCATCTGCTTGCCCCATCAGCTCATCGATTACAGCTGGGGTCGTGCGCACACGTTCTCCGACCCCGAAGTGCTGCTGCACGCTGATTTCGCGCAGCCGTTCGACGAAGGCCTGCGCCAGCGACTGATCGCCGCCGCCGCCGCCGCGAGCGTGCCGCTGGAAACCAACGCCGTGTACGGCTGCACTCAGGGCCCGCGCTTCGAGACCGCGGCCGAGATCGAGCGCATGGCTAGGGACGGCTGTGATCTGGTGGGGATGACGGCCATGCCGGAAGCGGCGTTGGCGCGCGAGCGCGGCGTGCCCTACGCGGTGCTGTCACTGGTGGTCAATCCCGCGGCCGGGCGTGCCGCCGATCCGTTCGATCTCGCCGCAATCGGCCGGGTCTCGGCGGCCGGCACGGTGCAGATCGAACAGTTACTGCGCGCTTTCTTTGAGGGCGGCGTGGCGGGCTGACAAGCTCTCGGGGGGGGGCGCCGGTTCGATGCGGACCAGCACGCCGAACTTCGGGTGGTCGAGGTAGTGCAACTCGCCGCTGCGCATCCGCCGGCTCTCCTGCAAGTGCATGAACCCCTCCGTGGAGAGATCCTGCAGCGTCGGCTGCGGGCGCGGCTGTGGGGCAATTGCGCTGACGCCGTTCTGTGGCGGCAGGGCACGGTCGATGGGGGCACCACCCAGCAGCGGCTCGCGGTAGAAGAGATCGGCGCGGAAATGCAGAAAGCGGCCCACGGTGACGTCGAAGCTGCCTTCGAGCCCGTAAACGCCGCCGTAGCGTGGCCCCGCCTGTACCAGCAGCGGTTGCGGCGACTGCCGCTCGGGCACCGGCTGCAGCCAGTGGCCGTGCAACAGCACCTGATAACCGGGAGTGCGGTTCAGGCGGTTCACCTCTGCCGTCAGCGTAGCCGTGCTCTGATCGAGCCAGCGATAGCTTTGCGCTTCCAGGTCGGCTTCGTAATCGGCGACCGCCTGCAGAAAGTCGAGCAGCGGATCGCTCTCCAGGATCGGCGAAATCTCCGGCGCTGGCCGCCCGTCGCCGAGCTGCTCGTCGCCGAAAGCTGTCTGGTCCTGGTCCTGGTCCTGGTCCTGGTCGCCGGCTGGCGGATCCAGCAATTCCAGCAGCGGCACCGTCGACATCAGGCGAGTGACTGGATCGAGCCGGTAGCCGGAGCCGAATTCCTCAGCGCGGAAGCTTGCCACGCTGCGCGGAAACGACGCTCCGCGGTGGCGGACCAGGTTTTCTTCGGTCGCAAAATCCTTGACGTCGGGGCGGACGAACACCACCACCTCGGTGACGAACCAGCGCTCACTCAGGTAGTCGTTCAGCGACGTCGAGTGAGCTGGCGGCCCGGCAGTCAGCAGCAGTGCAGCAAACCAGATTGCGGTCGCGCGCACGCCCGTCATGCCCGCGCCACCCGACGCTCGGGCACCCCGGATTCAAGCAGATCGAGGAGTTCCACGGCGAACTGCGCGCGCTGCTCGAACTCGGGCAGGGCGCGCGAGATCTTCAGCTGGGTGGCGCCGTCGAGCCGGTAGGTGGCGGTCTGGGTCTGCACCAGCTTCACCACCGTCAGCGGCTCCACTCGGGTCTCGGAGCCGAACTCCACCCGGCCGCCGCTGGACCCCAGGTCGAGGCGGCGGATGCCCAGGTGCTGCATGCGCAGCTTCAGCGCGGTGATGCGGAACAGCTGCATCAGTGGCAGCGGCAGCGAACCGAAGCGATCGACCACCTCGGCGCGCAGGTCGTCCAGGTCGTCTTGATTTTTCGCATTGGCGATCCGCTTGTAGAGAATGAGGCGACCGTGCACGTCGGGCAGATAGTCTTCGGGAATACGTGCGCCCACGTGCAGGTTCACGTCCTGGCTGACCGGCTCGAGGGGCGAGTCGAGGTCCGGCGCTTTGCCTTCGCGGATGGAGCGAACGGCGCGATCGAGCATTTCGGTGTACAGCGCATAACCCACCGATTCTATCTGCCCCGACTGCTCTTCGCCGAGCAGTTCTCCGGCGCCGCGGATCTCCATGTCATGGGTGGCCAGGGTGAAGCCGACCCCCAGCTCGCCGGCTGCCTCGATGGCCTCGAGACGCTTCACCGCGTCGGCGGTCATGGCCTTCGGGTGCGGTGTCAGCAGGTAGGCGTAGGCCTGGCGGTTGGAGCGGCCCACGCGGCCGCGCAGCTGGTGCAGTTGGCCCAGCCCGAAGCGGTCGGCACGCTCGATGATGATGGTGTTGGCGTTGGGCACGTCGATTCCGTTCTCGATGATGGTCGAGCACACCAGCAGATTCAGCTGGCGGTGATAGAAGTCGTTCATGACGCGTTCGAGTTCGTGCTTGCGCATCTGCCCGTGGCCGACGCCGACCCGGGCCTCGGGCACCCACTCCGACAGCTCCTGGGCCGCCGCCTCGATGGTTTTCACCTCGTTGTGCAGGTAGAACACCTGGCCGCCGCGCATCAGCTCGCGGCTGATCGCTTCGAGGATCACGTGGCGGCGTTTCTCCATCACGAAGGTTTTGATGGACAGCCGCCGCGCCGGCGGCGTGGCGATGATCGACAGATCGCGCATGCCGCTCATGGCCATGTTCAGGGTCCGGGGAATGGGCGTTGCCGTCAGGGTGATGACGTCGACCTCGGCCCGCAGCGCGCGCATGCGCTCCTTCTGGCGAACGCCGAAGCGATGCTCCTCGTCGATGATCACCAGGCCCAGGTCGGCGAAGTCTTTGGCGTGGCCAAGCAGCTTGTGGGTGCCGATGACGACGTCGATCTTTCCCGCGGCCATGCGCGCAGCCACGTCCTTCACCTCGGAGTCGGACTTCATCCTCGACAGCGATTCGATCTGCACCGGCCAATCGGCGAAACGGTCGCGAAAGCTGTCAAGATGCTGCTGAGCGAGCAGGGTGGTAGGTACCAGCACGGCTACCTGCTTGCCGCTGTGCACCGCCAGGAACGCGGCGCGCATGGCGACCTCGGTCTTGCCGAAGCCGACGTCGCCACAGATCAGCCGGTCGGTGGCTCGCTCCGAACACAGATCGGCGGTGATCTCTTCGATGGCCTGCCGCTGGTCGAGGGTGAGCTCGAAGGGGAACTGCTCGGCGAAGCGCTGATAGTCGGCGCCTGGGTCTTCGAAGCGGAAGCGGGGGTTGGCCTCGCGGCGGGCGTAGATGTTGAGCAGTTCGGCGGCCACGTCGTAGGCTTTCTCAGCCGCCCGCCGCTTGGCCTTCTCCCACTGGTCGGATCCGAGGCGGTGCAGCGGGGCCGTGTCGGTGTCGGCGCCGGCGTAGCGGCTGATCAGGTGCAGGGCGGTGACCGGCACATAGAGCTTTGCCTGGTCGGCGTACTCCAGGGTCAGAAACTCGTGGGGGGTGCCATCGATCTCCAGCGTCTGCAGCCCGCGGTAGCGTCCGATGCCGTGTTCGACGTGCACGACCGGCTCGCCGACGTGCAGCTCGGTGAGGTTCCTGATGATCTGGTCGGGATCGAGCGCCCGACTCTGTCTCTGGCGGCGCTCCTGAATCTGATGGCCGAACACCTCGCTTTCGGTGACCACGCGGATGCCGTCGGTCACCAGCCCAGCGTCCAGTGGCGCGATGGCGATGCACGCCGGCGCGGCCTCATCAAGGAACGCGGCGAACCCGTCTACCTCTCGGGGCCGGATGCCGGCGCGGCTGAGGAACTCCCAGAACACCTCGCGGCGACCGGCAGTATCGGCGACGAACAGGGTGCGCGCCTGGCGGCTGTCGAGGAAGCGCAGCAGTGCCTGGGCGGGCTCCCGGCTGCGTGGGTTGGCCTCGATGTTGGGTATCGATTCCGACTCGAATTGCACCCCGTGGCGGCCGGCGCGGTCGAGTTGGATCCGGCCGTGCCGATTGAGGCCCTGGCTCATCTCCTCGAGGCGCAGGTAGAGGCGCTCGGGCGGTAGAATCGGCCGCTCCAGGTCGTGACGCAGGCTCTCGTAGCGTTGGGCGACATCGGCGAGAAACTGCTCGGCAGCCTCGGCGACGCCGGCTTCCTCGATGAACAAGGTGCCAGCGGGCAGATAGTCGAAGACGCTGGCGGGCTGGTCGAAGAAAAACGGCAGGTAGTACTCGACTCCGCCTGGCGTGATCCGATGGCTGACGTCCTGGTAGACGCTGCAG
>JBLRXD010000324.1:0-4842 GCA_047920935.1 Pseudomonadales bacterium
TAATGTGCGACTTTTTGGAACCGAAATGCTGAGTATCGGCTGCGCATCTCGTTGAGATTGCGTAATTTGACGTAGATCAACGTCCAGCAAGAGCCGCTAAAAATCTGGAAAACGTCGCACAAAGTAAGTGTAGGTCCGCTATCCGCTCTGGGGGGCCACAACGGCGGGCAAAGGGTGATGCTGCGCGAACTGAAGAAGCTTTTGCGGGAGCAGGGCGAGTTGCCTGCTCCGGTTCCGTCGCAGTTATCCAAAAGCCTTGATCGTCACAGCGAGGCGCGCGCGCAGCGTCTTCACGTAGAACAAGTTCTGGAAAGGATCAATGGCAGCTTCTAAGGAGGACCTACTAGGGCTAGATGAGTTTCTCCTGCGCCTCCAGCACGGGAGCAGAGTTGGTGCGAATTCCAACTGGCAAGTTAATGTGCCTGGATACCCATTGCCGCTTTGGCTTAGGATCATTACTCGGCCTTTAGGGGACTTGGACGGCGGTTATCCTCTAATCTTTTTTTTTCATGGTTTGGTCAATCGAAACAAACGTTCTACTCCGGCATTTGAGGGCAACTATCTTAGGAAAGTACTCAGTAGTAAGGCGATAGTCATTTCTTTGGCTGACCCTCTGCTTGAGGAACACGAAAGCCTTCGCACTAGCTGGTATGCAGGAAGCGAGCGTGTGAACGTACCAGCTATGCTTAGGGATGTGATTGCAGCTTTTCGTAAGACGTTGGCACCTGAAAGAACGATCTTTGTTGGCGGCTCTACTGGCGGGCATGCTGCGCTGGTACAAGCTTGGCATGCCCCAGACAGCATCGCAGTGGTGCATAATCCCACCTAATTACCATTCTTACTAAGTCGCGCTATACTGTATGCATATCCAGTATACATAGTTGATCCGCAAGGAGAATCGACATGGCGCGCAACAAGATCCAGTTTCAAAAGGGCCTGAGCTTGAACGAGTTTCTGAAGGAATACGGTACCGAAGAGCAGTGCTTCGATGCCCTCTATACCTTGCGCTGGCCCAATGGTTTTCGCTGCCCCTTCTGCGGACATGACCAATGCTGCCAGCTGGCCTATCGGCGATTGCAGCAGTGCAACCGCTGTCAACGACAGACCTCGATCACCGCGGGTACGATATTCGAATCGACCAAATTGCCGCTCACTGTCTGGTTCCAGGCCATGTACTTGATGACCCAGAACAAAAAAGGCATATCGGCGATGGCATTGCACAGGCAGCTCGGAATCTCTTACAACGCGGCCTGGCGAATGAAGCACAAGCTGATGCAGGTCATGCTGGAGCGGGACGAGGGACAGCCGCTGACCGGCTTCATCGAAGTGGATGACGCCTACCTGGGCGGCGAGCGCAGTGGCGGCAAGCGGGGTCGTGGTGCCGCGGGTAAAACTCCGTTCATTGCGGCGGTGGAGACCACGGCGACGGGCCAGCCGACACGGATTAAGCTGTCCATCGTCAAGGGCTTTCGCACGGCGGAGATCAAGACCTGGAGTGAGCGGCACCTGCTCCCGGGCAGCACCGTGATCAGCGATGGCCTGGCCTGTTTCAACGCGGTTACCGAGATGGGTTGTGCGCATGACAGGATCGTCTGCGGCGGCGGCCGAGCCTCGGTGGAGGAACCGGAATTTTACTGGGTGAACACCGTCCTGGGGAATCTGAAGAGCGCTCTGCGCAGCACGTACCATGCGGTGGTGGGCAAACATGCGCAACGTTACCTCGCCGACTTCCAATACCGCTTCAATCGGCGAGCCGATTTATCGGCGTTGATTCCCCGACTCGCGTTTGCTGCATTGCGAACTCCGGCCATGCCCTACAGGCTCCTGAAAATAGGCTTATGAAGAGTGGTAATTAGGATTCCTTATGACGGCGCAGATGCGTATTTCCAAGACTCAAATATCGTTTGGATTGACAACGATGAGTCTCAAGTGACCAACAAGTACTTGTGGCATTGGTACCAGATCGTTGAGTGGGCAACGGACGGGGGTACGATCCAGAGGCTTTACAACGAGAACCTACGGCAAACCAGGATTGCCATCCCCCCCCTCGAAGAACAAGCCCGTATCGTCGCCATCCTCGACCAGTTCGACGCCTTGGTGAACGACATTTCCAGCGGCCTGCCCGCCGAGATCCAGGCGCGCCGCCAGCAGTACGAGTACTACCGCGACCGCCTGCTGACCTTCAAGGAGGCCGCCTGATGCTGACGTGCTGGATCATCGCCGGGCCCAATGGCGCGGGCAAAACCACCTTTGCGCTCGAATACCTGCCGCAGGTAGCTGGCTGCATTCACTTCATCAATGCCGACCTGATTGCCGCCGGGTTGTCGCCGCTGGCGCCGGAGCGTGAGCTGCTGGCCGCCAGCCGCATTTTTCTGCGCGAGATCGAAGAACGCTTGACCGCCCGAGAGGATTTCGCCCTTGAAACCACCCTGGCGGGACGCAGCTATCTCCGGCTGGTCCAACGCCTGCACGCCGATGGCTGGCGCGTGGAACTGATCTATCTGGCGCTGCCCAGTGTCGAGATGTCGAAGCTGCGCGTGGCCGAACGGGTCGCACATGGCGGGCACCACATTCCGGCAGCGGACATCGAGCGGCGCTTCCCGCGCAGCCTGCGCCATCTGCTCATCGATTTCAGCCACCGCGTGGATGCGTGCACCTGCTTCATGAATGACGGAGAAAGCCCGGTGCTCGTTTTCGAACAGCACGGCAGTGACCGCGATGTCATCCATGATGATTACTACCAGCTTCTGCTTGAGGAGGCCGAACAATGAATACAGAGAGAAAATCCAGCCCGTCGCCGGAAGGGCAACGACAACTGGAGTCGCTGCGCCGCGCCGTGAGCGATGTCTTGGAAAGAAAGCGACGGCTGGGGCAGTACGCGGTGGTCTGGCAGGACGGCAAGCCGGTCAGGATCGGGGAAGACGCACCCGCCCAAACGCAAACGTCATGAAGGCAGCCGCATGAGCGAAGACCTCAAACCTCATCGTTATGAGCCGATCGCGCTCTCCAGCGAGAGCACGGTGGTGGCGGAGTTCGTGCCCGAGCCGGGGGTGCGCGAGGCGGGCTACCAGAGCGAGGCGGCGCTGGAGCGCGACTTTATCGCCCAGTTGCAAAAGCAGGCCTACGACTACCTGCCTTTGACCTCGGAAGCAGCGCTGGTAGCCAACTTGCGCGCGCAACTGGAAGCCCTGAACAGGATCGCGTTTTCCGATGCCGAATGGCAGCGCTTTTTCAGCACCTGCATTGCCGGCGCCAATGACGGCCTGGTGGAAAAGACCGCGCGCATTCAGGAAGACCATGTGCAGTTGCTCAAACGCGACGACGGCAGCACCAAGAACATCTACCTGATCGACAAGCAGAACATCCACAACAACCGCCTGCAGGTGATCAACCAGTATGAGGCGCCGGTTGGGGAACAGGGAGCCGCGCGCAACAACCGTTTCGATGTGACCATCCTGGTCAATGGTCTGCCCATGGTGCATGTGGAGCTCAAGCGCCGGGGCGTGGACATCCGCGAGGCCTTCAACCAGATCAACCGCTACCAGCGCGACAGCTTCTGGGCCGGCTCGGGCCTGTTCGAATATGTGCAGTTGTTCGTAATCAGCAACGGCACCCTGACCAAGTACTACAGCAACACGGTGCGCGACGGCCACCTGGCCGAGCAGCGCAGTAAACGCAGCAAGAGCAAGACCTCCAACAGCTTCGCCTTTACCAGCTGGTGGGCCGATGCGAAGAACCGGCCCATCACCGAGCTGGATGGCTTTACCAGGACCTTTTTCGCCAAGCACTCGCTGCTGAATGTGCTCACCCGCTACTGCGTGTTCGATGCGGACAGGAAGCTCCTGGTGATGCGGCCCTACCAGATCGTCGCCGCCGAGCAGGTCCTGCAGCGCATCGCCACCAGCACCAATCATCGGCAGCTCGGCAGCCTGGCGGCAGGCGGCTATATCTGGCACACCACCGGCAGCGGCAAGACGCTGACCAGCTTCAAGGCGGCGCAACTGGCGCGAGGCCTGCCGGGGATCGACAAGGTGCTGTTCGTGGTGGACCGCAAGGATCTGGACTACCAGACCATGCGCGAATACGAGCGCTTCGAGAAGGGCGCGGCCAACTCCAACACCTCCACCGCCGTGCTGCAGAAGCAGCTGGAAGACCCCAACGCCCGCATCATCATCACCACCATCCAGAAGCTCAGCCGCTTCGTGGCCAACAACAAGAAACACCCGGTCTATGAGGCCCATGTGGTGGTGATCTTCGACGAATGCCACCGCAGCCAGTTCGGCGACATGCACGCCGAGATCACCCGGGTGTTCAAGCGCTATCACCTGTTCGGCTTTACCGGCACGCCGATCTTTGCCGAGAACTCAGGTACAGGCGGCAATCCGCTGCGCCGCACCACGGCGCAGGCCTTTGGCGACAAGCTGCACACCTACACCATTGTCGATGCCATCAACGACAAGAACGTGCTGCCGTTTCGCATCGACTACATCAATACCATCAAGACCTCCGCCCACATCAAGGACAAGCAGGTGCCCGCCATCGACACCGAGCGGGCACTGCTGGCGCCGGAACGCATCAGCCAGATCGTCGGCTACATCCGCGAACATTTCGACCAGAAGACCAAGCGCGCCGCCTCCTACAAGATGCACGGCAAGCGACTGGCCGGGTTCAATTCACTGTTCGCCACCGCCAGCATCGATGCCGCCCGGCGCTACTACGGTGAATTCAAGGCCCAGCAGGCGGCCCTGCCGGCAGCGCAACAATTGAAGGTGGGTCTGATCTACAGTTTTGCCGCCAACGAGGACGATCCCGATGGCCTGCTGGGCGAAGAGGAATTCGAGA
>JBLRXD010000325.1:0-4835 GCA_047920935.1 Pseudomonadales bacterium
GCCACGAGTCCGTGGATTCGGTCTGGATCCGCCCCGCCGACGTGCTCGAGCAGGCGGCTGCGGGCCAGCGCACGGTAATCTTCCCGACCCTGCGCAACGTCGAGAAGCTGGCGGCTTACGCCAGCGTCAGCGATGCGCTGGCCGGTGCAGCCGCGTCGTCTGTGGTGCGGGTGCTGCCCTGGACGGAGCGCCGCGACGACGGCAACTACCTGTGCATCCAGCCGGAAGCCGGCTACGCCGTCAGCGAAGAGCGCATGCCCGATCGCGCCTGAACCTCTGTGGGAGCGATCGACTCACCCCAGCGGTGAGTCGTCTCCCAGCCCGCTCAGCAGCTCGGCCACGGTGAACAACATGGTCTCGTAATGGCAACGCGCCTCGCGCCGGCGGGCCACGTCCTGATACGGATTCGACGGATCATGGACACGCAGGCGCCGCAGCTGTTCGAGAAGCCGATCACGTAACTGCCGCGCGTGATAGATCTCCAGCAGGTCCACCAGTCCTTGATCGTTGTAGGGCATTCGTCGTTTCCATACTGCTTGCAGTGAGTGCGGTTCCTTAAAGCTAGTCGGGCCGCGGGGCCTTCGCCAGCACCGCCGTCCGGCTTGCGGAACACTTCTCAAAGCCGTACTTTCGTTGGTCTTTGAATCGAGGAAAATGCCATGGCCAGCGCTGCCGACGAGGCTCAACAAGCCGACGTGCTCTATCAGGTCGACGATCACGTCGCCACCATCACCATCAATCGCCCGGACCATCAGAACACCATCTCCGGCCCGATGCTCGACGCCCTGACCAAGCGCCTGCTGCAGGCCAACGAAGATCCCGAGGTGCGCGCCATGGTGATCACCGGCAACGGCCGGTTCTTCTGCGCCGGGCTGGATCTGCGCGGCGGCGGCATCGCCAGCGGCCTGTCGAGCCAGCGCACCTCGCCGAGCAACCTCGACCTGCGCAACACCCCGCCCACCGTGCTGCACAGTCTCGACACCCCCACCATCTGCGCCCTGAACGGCTCCGCCGCCGGCTACGGCATGGATCTGGCCCTGGGCTGCGACATCCGCATCATGGCCGATACCGCCAAGCTGGCGGCGGCGTTCACCGCGCGCGGCGTGGTGCCCGAATCGGGCGGCACCTGGATTCTGCCGCGGCTGCTGGGCTGGTCGAAGGCGGCGGAACTGATCTTCACCGGCCGCACCCTGCTGGCGGACGAGTGCGAGCGCCTGGGGCTGGTGTCGCAGGTGGTTCCGGCGGCAGAGACGCTGGCCGTGGCTCAGGCGCTGGGCCGCGAGATCGCCGGCAACGCCCCCCAGGCCGTGCAGGCCTCGAAGCGGATGATGCGCATGGGCATGAACGAAACCTTCAACGACCACGTGCACCACGTATTTCTGCAGCTGCTGCCGCTGTTCCAGTCGGAAGACTTCAAGGAAGGCATGGCCTCATTCATGGAGAAGCGCAAGCCGAACTTCACCGGCCGCTGAGCCACTAACCTGTAGGAGCGATCTCCAGATCGCGAAACGAACCCACCACTGGAGGCGAAATGCAACAGCACAGCAGGAATCAGGAACGCGCAGTGCTTGCCGGCGGCTGCTTCTGGGGCGTACAGGAACTGTTTCGCCGTCAACCCGGCGTGCTGTCGACCCGGGTCGGCTACACCGGCGGCGACGTCCCCAACGCCACCTATCGCAACCATGGCTCACATGCCGAAGCCATCGAGATCATCTTCGACCCCGCGGCGATCAGCTTCCGGCAGATCCTCGAGTTCTTCTTTCAGATCCACGATCCGAGCACCCGCAACCGCCAGGGCAACGACGTCGGGCCGAGCTACCGATCGGCAATTTTCTATACCAGCGACGAGCAGCGGCGGATTGCCGAGGACACCATCGCCGACGTCGATGCATCGGGGCTGTGGCCCGGCAAGGTAGTGACCGAGGTGGTTCCGGCGAGCGATTTCTGGGAAGCGGAGCCCGAGCATCAGGATTACCTGCAGCGCATCCCCCATGGCTACACCTGCCACTTCGTCCGGCCCGACTGGCGGTTGCCGGTACGACAGGACAAGGCGTCCCAGCAGCGGTGACGACGTTGCCAGACGCTCGCGGCGAAGCCCAGCGGCCGCTGTTTGATCCCGGCGGCCTGTTCTGGCGCGTCAACCGCGAGAACGTGCTGATGCTCGGCGGCGGTGCCGCGCTGCTGTCCCAGATCGCCCACCCCCTGGTGGCGGCTGGGGTGCACGAGCACAGCGGCTTTCGCGAGCAACCCTTGAGGCGTTTGTACGGCACCATCACCGCCATGCAGCGCATGATCTACGGCCCCCGTCCGGTGGCGTTGGCCGCAGCAGCACGCATCAGGGGCATTCATCGAAGCATTCACGGCCACCTCACGGTGGATACCGCCGCCTTTCCCCGGGGTACCCGCTACGACGCGTGCGATCCGGCGCTGCTGCTGTGGGTGCACTCCACCCTGGTGGCCGCCGCCATCGACACCTACGAAGCGTTCCTGCCGCCGCTGTCGGCAAGCGAACGGGAAGCCTACTACCAGGAGTCGAAGATCATCGGGCAGCTCGTCGGCCTCGAGCCGCAGCAGCTGCCTTCCGGGTGGGACGAATTCTCCAGCTACTACCGCTCGATGCTGACCGGCAACGAACTCGAGGTCACGCCGCTGACTCGAGAGCTCGCCGAGCACATTCTGTACCCGCCGGTGTCCTGGATTCCGCGCATCGCCGGCGACGTGTTGTCCATCGCCACGGTGGCGCTGCTGCCGGAGGCCATCCGCGAGCGCTACGCGCTGCGCTGGAGCGATCGTCGGGAACGCGCCTGGGGTATCGCCCACCGGACGATCCGCCGGGTGCTGCCACGCATGCCGCAGGTGGCCCGGGCGGGCCCGCGGGTGTGGTGGGCCGAACGGCGACTGAGGGCGGGGTGAGGGGTGAACCAGCTCGAGCAATATCGCAACCCAGGAGCAGCGTCGGCATGATGAAGCTCAACGAAAACGCGCCAACTCAGCAATATCGCGCCACCGCTTCCCGCACCTCCGCGGAGGGCTTTTTATGCTGCACCGCCGCCGCCAGAAACGCCTCCGCGGAGGTGTTGGTGAAGGCGAGCTCCTCGGGATCGGGCTGCGCATCTTCGGCGCTATAGCCGCAGGATGGAATCACCCGCCCATCGGCGCGCCGGAAGTAGAAACCGCCCTGATGATCGCGCCGGAGCTCATAGCCGCCCTCGTGCGCCAGCCGGTGGTGGTGGCTGCACAGCAGAATGAGATTGTCGAGGCTGGTGTCGCCGCCCGCCGCCCAGTGCTTGACGTGGTGGGCATCGACGAAGCGCGTGTTCCGGCATCCCGGAAACGCACAGCCGCGATCGCGCGCCCACAGCGCCCGCTTCAACGCAGTCGGCACCGTGCGCTGCTTGCGGCCGACCGAAAGCGGCTGACCCTCCACCGACTCCACCACCTCGATCACACTGCCGTCGCAGGTGAGCCGCTTTACCGTCTCGAGCGGCAGATCAGAGCGCCCTGCCCCTCCGCGGAGGGCTGACTCGTCGACGTGCACCACCACCTGATACTGATCGGCACTGGATATCCGCTCGGCACCATCACCGCCGGTGCCCGTCTTGCCGTTGTTCCCGGCCAGATACGCTTTCGCCAGCGCCACCAGCGCGTCGGCCTGCTGGGTCTGCCAGCTGGCTTCGTCGAACTCCGGCCCCGATGCCGTTTCGCCAGCTTCGATGGCCCGATCGAGCGCCTGCGCGATCAGCTCGCCGGCTTCGAGCGGCAACTCGACGCTCAAGGTCATGGTGCCCCGCGCCACGTTGCGGAAGGCCGACAGGCGCCGTCGCTCCCAGGTGCGCTGCGCTTCGTGCACCGACCCCGGCCGCACGTTGCGGATCTGCCGGCAGCGCTCTTCCACCTGCGTCGCCGTAGCGTTGCACGCGTAGCGGATGAGCTCCTCTTCGTTGGCGCGATCGGCGGCGCGGGTCAGCGCCCGCACCTTGGAATAGGACAGGCGACCGTCGGCGAAGGCAATGGAGATCTGCGGCAGGTCGCGAAGCGCCTGGGCGGTGCGCACCCGCTCGCGCGCGGCCGAAATGGTGATGCCGCCGCGCCAGGCCAGCCAGTCGGAGCAATTGCGGCAGTTCCATCTCGCCCAGCCCATGCGGTCGTCGAACTGGCGGATGAGCAGCATGAGCCGGTAGTCGGCAGCGTTGATGGTGCTGCAGAGAAGGCGGATCTCGGTATCGAGGTCGTCGATGGAGTCGATGGCATTCGTCGGCATAACGTGTGCTCCTGGCGCGCAAAGATGCTGTATAAGCATACAGTATCTACAAACAGGAACGAACACGGAACCGGGAGAAAGCCAGATTTTTACGCGGTTTTGGACTACCTAGATCGACATCCTCCGGTGGTGGAGTGATCAGGCGCATGAGGTTATCCGCTGGAATTTGGTCGGGACGGCAGGGTTAGGAACCGCAATTCTTGCGCGGATCCGGGAGTGCGACGCCGATAGACTACGAGACCGTCTCCACCTTTTTGGAGCCACATAAACTATCGGGGTATCACCCAAAAACACTTCGGGTGTTAGAGAAACCGACTTCAGGGTATCAGGGGACAGCTCCCCCACCTCGGGCTATCACGAACAACTATCGGTATCAGACATGGCCCGTGGCAGTCTCACGGAACGTCCGCTGTGGTCGGTACTGCGGATGTTCTGTGGCGCTCTGGCTAATCCCGCTTTCGGCCATGAGCCGCCGCTCATCGCCGAACAATTGCGGCTCTGGCACGTTTCGCCGAGAGGCTAGTTGCTTGCCATGGCGGCATGCGCCGGAATCCAGATCACGAACTCGCTACCC
>JBLRXD010000326.1:0-4785 GCA_047920935.1 Pseudomonadales bacterium
GAAGTGAGCGTGCCCGAGGGAGATGTCGGCGTTGCCCGGCCGCGATCGGGCGATCACCTGCTCGGGCGTCAGCGCAAAGGCGCTGGCGGAGCCTTTCTGCACCCAGTCGCGCAGCGCATCGTGGTAGCTCTGCGGATCCTGGGTGATCTTCACCGCTTCGCTCATGATCTCCTTGAAGCGCTGCGGCATCTCGGCGTTGGCATCGAAACGGGCGGCGCGGGGCCTGGTCGGCGGAGCCGGCGCTGTCTCTGCGGGGCGCACGATCATGCCCTGCTCGTCGATCCAGATGCTCTGGGGGATGTTGGTGACGCCGAACAGCTCAGCCATGACGTGGTGCGCGTCGATCAGCGATGGATGCTCGGGCTTTGCCGCCTCGATGAACGCCCGGCAGCCTTCGGCGCCCAGCGCATCGAGGCCCACGGTGACCAGCTCGAACCCCTGGGGATGCAGCTCTGCGCGTAATGCCTGCCACACGGGCAGGTCGCCAGAGCAGCCTCAGTAAGGCGCCCAGGCGTAAACCAGCACCTTCTGGCCGCGCAGGCTCGACAGGCGGAATTCCTGCCCGTTGAGGTCGGGCAGCCGCAGATCGGGTGCCTCGGCGGTGGTCAGGGCTCGGCCGCCGATCGACTCCGGCCCCAGGGCCCAGATGCCGTTCTCCGGGTCTTCAACCAGCGGCAGGCCCATGGCGCGGGCAACGTCACGCACGTCGACACGCTCGCCCGGAGGCTGCTCCAGCGGGATGCAGACGTCACCCTTGCAGGCACCTTCGGGCTTCAACTGCCAGCCGGTGCCGGCCTCGAAGGCGGCGCGGTCGATGTTCAGGTCGTCGAGAATCATGGTGGTCTCCTGCGGATCCAGCGATGGATAGAAGGTACACGCGGCGGTGGCGGCGGGCCAGCGCGGGTCGATCGCGCTCTGCCGAGCGCTTCCATAAGATTGCGGTTCCACAGGCCGCGCAGTTGTGCGGCCGCACCGGGATGCGCTAACGTCAGAGCCGGATCAGAGTTCTGGGGAGACACGTTGAGTCAGCTACCTGCATTCATGCTGGCCGATGCCGAAGGCCAGGCGCATCACTTCAATGGCGAGGCGCCCAGCATGGTGTGCTTCGTCAAGGAAGATTGCCCCACCTGCAACGAGGTGATGCCGGTGCTGGTGGCATTGCACCGAGCGTTCGGCGAGCAGCTGCCGTTTCTGGTGGTAGGTCAGACGCAAGAAGGCAATCGCGCCCTGGCAGAAAAGCATCAGCCGGGCTTCCCCATCCTCGACGACTCTGCGTTGATCGTCTCGTTCGCCTGGGACATCGATACGGTGCCGACCCTGGTGCTCTGCGGCAGCGACGGGGCGGCCGAGCGCACCCTGGTGGGTTTCGTCCGCGATGAGTGGCAGTCGCTGGCCGAGCATCTGGCCGCCACCCTGGAAGTGCCGGCGCCGTCGATCGACTGGGATGCGCTGCCGGCCTGGCGGCCGGGTTGCGGTTCCATGTCGGTGGATCCGCTGATTGCCGAGCGGTTGCAGGCCGAATCCGAGAACAGCCCGCTGCGCGCCCGCCGGATCGAGATCGCTTCCCACGACGACGAGTTCGAGTTCATGTTCGACCAGGGCATGGGCGACGGCCTGCCGCTGGTGCCGCCGACACCCGAGCGGGTGCTGCGGATGCTGGCTGGCACCCGCCGCGATCCCCAGGAGGTGGTGGCGGTGATTCCCCCGAACATGGGGGAGGCAACGGTCGAGAAGATCGCCATCAATGCGGTGATGGCCGGCTGCAGACCCGAGTACCTGCCGGTGGTGCTGACGGCGGTGGAGGCCATCTGCACCGACGCCTTCAACATTCACGGGGTCATGGCGACCACCATGGGAGCAAGCCCGGTAATGGTGGTGAACGGCCCGGTGCGGCATCGCCTGGGCATGAACATGAAGCTCGGCGCTCTCGGCCAGGGCAATCGGGCCAACGCCACCATGGGGCGGGCCGTTCGCCTGGTGGTGCGCAACGTCGGCGGCGCCCGCCCGGGCGGCACCGAGCGCTCGACCCTGGGGAATCCCATGAAGTTCACCATGTGCTTTCCCGAGTGGGAAGAGCGCAGCCCCTGGGAGCCGATGCACGTCGAGCGCGGTTTTCGCGCCGAGGATTCCGTGGTGACCGTGTTCGCGATGACCAGTGGCCCGGTGCAGATGGTGGATCAGGATTCGCGCACCGCGAGCCAGCTCGCCGGCTCGTTCGGCCTGTGCCTGGAGTCGGCCTTCAATCCCAAGAGTCACTACGGCACCGACGTCCTGGTGGTGATTACGCCCGAGCACGTCGATACCCTGCAGCGCGATGGCTGGAGCAAGGCGGACATCCGCCGCCGCATCCAGGATGTCACCAGCCGGCCAATCCGGGATCTGCTGGAAAACGACATCTCGGCGGTGGGCTTCCGCAAGAGCGCGGCGCAGAGCATGACCGCCGAACAGCTCGACCGACGGCTGCCGAAGTTCCGTCACGACAGCGACATTCACATCATGGTGGCCGGATCGGAAGCCGGAAAGTTTTCCGGCGCCTTTCACGGCTGGGCAACGGGTGAGATCGGCTCCCAGCCGGTCTCGAAGAAAATCGAGGAGTTATCCTGATGACTACCATTCTCGACCCCACGGACGAGCGGGTGCCGGTTACCCGGCAGATCGCCTCTCGTCCGGCGGAACTCACGGGCACGGTCGCATTGCTCGACATCTCGAAGCCGCGCGGCAACGTGCTGCTCGATCGGCTGGAGGCGCTGCTCGGCGAGCGCGCCCCCGGCATCGTCGTCAAGCGCTACGCCAAGCCCACGTTCACCAAGCCGGCTCCGGAAGCGCTGCGGCGGCAGATCTTCGAAGAGAGCGACTTCGTCGTCGAAGGTCTGGCCGACTGAGGCTCCTGTACCACGTGCAGTTTGCATGACACGGTATGGTTCGAGATTCAGGGCAAGCCGGCGGTGTCCATCGCGTCCAGCGAGTTCTGGGATGCGGCGGAGACTCAGGCCAAGGCGCTGGGAATGGAAGGTGCGCGTCGCGTGTTCGTGCCGCATCCGATTCAGGATGCCACCGATGACGAGATGCGCGCCAAGGCCGACGGAGTGATCGATCAGGTGATTGCCGCCCTGTGCGACAAAGACTGAGGGCGCTAGATTGCAGAAGCTGCTGACGGCGCTCGTCGCCCTCATCGCTCTGGTGATGCTTGGGCTGGGGCTGAACTTCATGTTCAACCCGGTCACCATGGCTGCCCAGTTCGCGCTGGTTCCCGACGGCATCGTCGGCCTCAACACCATCCGCGGTGATCTCGGCGGGTTGTTCCTGGCCAGCGCCATGATGCTCGCGGTGGGCCTCGCCCGCGGGCAGCAGGTGTGGTTTCTGGCGGTGGCGGTGCTGATGGGCTCCATCGCCCTGGGTCGCTTTCTGGGTTTCGTCATCGACGGTTTCGCCGGCAACAACCTGCCCGCGTTCCTGCTGGAGATCGTGTTCGTCGTCGTGCTGGTGCTGGCGCATCGACGCACGCCGCCACCCTGAAGTCGCCGTCTTCGCCCCGAGGGCAATGGATGGCAGAATGAGCAAGTAGTTTGGGGCCCGGAGGGCGGATGCCAGCGAACCAGGAGGAGCGGGTCAAGATCACCGGCGGGTGCGCCTGCGGTGACGTCCGCTTCGGTTTCTACGGGCCAAGCCTGTTTCAAGGCGCGTGCCATTGCCGGTCCTGCCAATACAGTTCCGGCGGCGGGCCGGCCTATGTCGTCGGCGTCGACAAAGAGCAGTTCCGGGTGACCAAGGGGCGCGTGGTCGACTACGTCACGCTGTCGGAATCCGGGAGCCTGGTTACACGAGCCTTCTGCGGCCGCTGCGGCACGCATCTCTACGTCTTCAGCGACGGGCAGGCCGATCACTACGCTGTGAAGGTCGGCAGCCTGGATGACCCATCCGGCTTCAAACCCCGGCGCCGCTACTGGACCAGCGAAGCGCAGCCCTGGCACAAGAAATTCATCTACGCGCTGCGATTCCGCAAGCATCTGCCGTTCCCCAAGTTGCGACCATCCCGGACGCAGACCGAGGCCGGCTGAACGCCGGTTGCTGAACGCCCGCCTACCAGGCCCTGCGCGAAGTGATGGCGTTGGCCGATTCGAAGGTCTGGGTGCGCAGATGGGAAAGCCGGGCGTTGAGATTGCGGAAGCGCAACGGGTCCGACCCTTCGAAGCGTCGCCCTATGACCAGGTCGGAGAACGTCTCTTCGCCGCCGTAGCATCCGAGGATGAAGGTGGCCCCGGAGAGCCGGTTCTCGCGGATCTGCGTCAGGCCGCGTTTCAGATACGGAATCCAGAAAGGATCCTCGGACTCTTCGAGCAGCCCGATGAGTTGCGACACCCGCTCGGCCAACTCCTCGAACTGGCGATCCAGTTCAGACACGGTCACTCCTTCGGCGTTGCACACCCTCACTCTAACGCTACCACAACCCGACCAGCGTCGCGGTAGCGATCCCCCCTCTGTGGGAGCGATGCCTGCCAGGCCGGCTCTGATCGCGATCGGGTTCTGATCCAGCGCCCTGTCGGCGGCCGCCGCCCGGGGAAGACGTTCGGGGCAGCGGGCGTCAGCGCTTTCCCATTCGGTGGGAACCTGCGCGCCTGAACGCCCCGAACGTCTTCCCCGGCCAACGTCCGCCCCCGACCGCTCTGCCACTACCCGCCGCACACACCTCGGCGGCAGCGATCTCGCCGTCTGTGTGAGTGACCCCCCTGCTGTGGGAGCGATGCCTGCCAGGCCGGCTCTGATCGCGATCGGGTTCTGATCCAG
>JBLRXD010000327.1:0-4768 GCA_047920935.1 Pseudomonadales bacterium
GGATCCGGAGCAGGAGGCGCGGCGGATGATTCTGCTCATTGCCACCGGCGCCATTGGCTATGGGGTGGGCGGCGCTGCGCTGCCGGCGCTGATCGGCCTCGATGCAGACGAGGCGGCCGCATTTCCCGATTGGTTCGGCCGCCAGGTTAGCCACCTGCTGGTGCGGCAGAAGTGAGCGACAGCGTTGCGCTAGTATACGTTTCGGTACCCATCCGCAGAACAGCAGGGCCAAGGTAATGGACGCAGCAAAGAGCAATCTCGATCTCGCCACCGCCGTGCGCAACGCCGAGGCGCGTTATGCCGAGGCCAACCCGCGCAGCGCTGCTGCGTTCGCTGCCGCGCAGCGCCACATGCCCGGCGGCAACACGCGCACGGTGCTGTATTACTCACCGTTTCCGCTGGCTCTCGCCGGGGGCGACGGCTGCTACGTCACCGACCTCGATGGCCATCGGTACATCGATACGATTTCCGAGCAGACGGCGGGTATGTACGGACATTCCAATCCGGCCATCGAGGCGGCAGTGATCGCCGCGTTGCAGCAGGGCATCATGCTGGGCGGCCCCACCACCCGTGAGGCCGAGCTCGCCGACTTGCTCTGCGCCCGGTTCCCTGCGCTGGAACTGGTGCGCTTCACCAACTCCGGCACCGAGGCCAACCTCTACGCCTTGTGCACCGCTCGGGCGGTGACGGGCAGGCCCACGGTGCTGGCGTTTGAAGGCAGCTATCATGGTGGCGTGCTGAGCTTCGGCGGCTATGGGAACGCCATGAACGTGCCGTTTCCGTACGTGATGGCGCCGTACAACGATGTCGAACGCACGCTGGCGCTGATCGAAGCCAACGCCGCCGATCTGGCCGCAGTGATCATGGAGCCGATGGTGGGCAGCGGCGGCTGCATCCGCGCCACCGACGAGTTCGTTGCGGCGGTGCGCGAGGCGACCACGCGGCACGGCATTACCCTGATCTTCGATGAAGTCATGACCTCCCGGCTTGCGCCTGGCGGTCTGCACTCTGTGCTCGGGGTCGCCCCCGATCTGCTGACCATGGGCAAGTACCTGGGGGGCGGTTTGAGCTTCGGGGCCTTCGGCGGGCGCGCCGATATCATGGCGCGGTTCGATCCTGCGCGAGCCGATGCCTTCGGCCATGCGGGCACCTTCAACAACAACGTGCTGAGCATGGCGGCCGGTATCGCCGGCCTGCGCGACGTGCTGACCGCCGAGGCATCGCGGCGCATCAACGCCGCCGGCGACCGGCTGCGGCTGCGGCTGCAGCAGTGCCTGGCGGCGCGGGGCGTGCCCGGCACCGTCACCGGTTACGGGTCGATGATGATGGTGCAGCTGGCCGACGGCGGTTACCAGCGGCCTCAGGACACCGCCCGGATACGACCGGAGGCTCGGGCGCTGTGCCAGTTCGAAATGCTCGAGCAGGGCATCTACCTGTCGCGCCGCAACATGCTGAATCTGTCGCTGCCCATGGGCGAGGCGGAGTTCGAGCACATCGTCGCAGCCTTCGACGCCTTTCTGGCGGAGCATGGCGCCGTCCTCATCCAGTCCTGACGACGATCGGGTCGGGTCATGGTGTGCCTACGGCTCAGGCAGCCATGCACTCGGCGAGGATTTCGTACGAGTGCAACCGCGCGGCATGGTCGTGGACCGCTGCAGCGACGATCACCTCGTCTGCCCCCGTTCGCTCGAGGAAGCCGGTCACACCCTGGCGCACGGTGGCGGCTGAGCCGACGAAGGCGCAGGCAAGCATCCGCCCGGCCTGGGCTCGCTCCGACGCTGACCAGTGGCTGTCGATGTCGCCGATCGGCGGAGGCAGTTGGCCGCGGGTGCCGCGAACCAGATTGGTGAAGCTTTGCTGGATGGAGGTGAACAGCCGCCGCGCTTCGGCGTCACTATCGGCAGCAATCACGTTGGCGCCCACCATGACGTAGGGTCGCTCGAGTTGCGGCGACGGGCGGAAGTGGCTGCGGTAGACGTCGAGCGCCTGCAGCAGCGCATCCGGCGCGAAGTGCGAAGCGAACGCGTAGGGCAGCCCCAGCACCGCGGCGAGTTGCGCGCCGAACAGGCTCGAGCCGAGGATCCACAGCGGGATCTGCAGCCCGGTGCCGGGTACCGCCTGGATCTTCTGACCCGGCTGCAGCGGCCCGAGCAGGGCGCGCAGTTCCACCACGTCCTGGGGGAAGGATTCGGCGCTGCCGGGGCTGCGCCGCAGGGCCCGCAGGGTGAGCTGGTCGGTACCCGGCGCCCGTCCGAGCCCCAGGTCGATGCGCCCCGGAAACAGCGTTTCGAGCGTACCGAACTGCTCGGCGATGACCAGCGGTGAGTGGTTCGGCAGCATGATGCCGCCGGAGCCCACGCGAATGCTGCTGGTGCCGCTGGCCACGTGGCCGATGACCACGGCGGTGGCGGCGCTGGCGATACCGACCATGTTGTGGTGCTCGGCGAGCCAGAAGCGTCGGTAGCCCCAGCGCTCGGCGTGCTGCGCCAGGTCGAGGCTGTTGCGCAGCGCGGTGGCGGGCGTGGAGCCGCTAGGAACCGTGGCGAGATCGAGAACTGAGAGCGCCGGCATCTGCTTCCCTGGCAATCTGTGAGTTGCGCATTGTGCGAGAAAGCGGCGAGGTTTGCGAAGTGGCCCGGCACCCTGAGAGGGCGCCCGAGGTGCGTGATATGCTGCCGGGATCCATCATAGGAGGCATACCATGAGTCGAATTCGCTTACTGGAAGATGGCGAGCTCGAGCCCGAGGCGCGCGCTCGGGTGCAGGCGGTGGAGGCGACGGGCGTCGATGCATCGGTGCTGCGAGCGTTGGGGCACCGTCAGGATATGTTCGATCGTTATTTCGCGTTTTATTATCCCGCTCACCAGAGCGGTCGCATCGAGCCGCAGCTGAAAGAGCTGGTGCGGCTGAAGATCGCCCGCCTCAACGACTGCTTCACGTGACGCGTGGCCAGATTTCCATCGGCGATGGAAAACGGTCTGACGGAAGCGAAAATCAACCAGCTGGATGCTGCGGACAACGACTTCTCGCAGCGGGAGCGCCTGGCCCTTGCCTACGCGGAGAAGCTCGCGGTGGATCATCACAGCATCGATGACGCCTTCTTCGAACGCCTTCGCAGCAGTTTCGACGACGCCGAGATCGTCGAGTTGGGCATGATGGCCGGTCAGTACATCGGGTTTGGCCGCCTGCTCAAAGTGCTGGATCTCGAACCGAAGTTCTGCCCCACGGATGGCCCCGAAGAAGGCGCTGGTGAAGGCGCTGGTGAAGGCGACTGAAGCCGGCGGCCATTTATATTTCCGCGCCCGAGTCGTGTTGCCTCCTCGGTAGGCCTACACTGCTGCGGGCGCGGCCCCGTTCGGGGCCGCGCTCCCCATCCCAATCAGTCAGCAGAGGTTGTCATGAGTAAAGGCATGGACAAGAAAAAGAACGTGAAGAAACCAGCGGCGAAAACGCTGAAGGAGAAGCGCGAGGCCAAGAAGGCCAAGAAGTGACCGCGCAAGCCCCTGGCGGCCGCCAGGGGTTGCCCGCCAACGCGCCGGCCAGAGTGCCGGGGAATGTGCGGTATCGTGACCCAGTAGAGGTTTCCTGGGTTCGGCGGCAGACATCATGGGCGTTTTCCGCCAATAACCCGAGGAGAAGCAGATGAACAGTTCGATGGTCAAAGGTCTGGTCGTAGGCGCGGTGATAGCCACCGCTGGCGGCGCCATCGCCGGGTACAACATGGTCGGCGGCTCCACGGTCGCCTATCCCACCCACGCCGAGGTGCTCAACGTGGTGGCGGCGACTCAACTGGTCAGCACCCCTCGAGAGGTCTGCAGGGACGTCGAAGTTACTCGGCAGCAGCCGGTTCAGGATGAGCACAAAGTGGTCGGAACGGTGGCTGGCGCAGTCATCGGCGGTGTGTTGGGCAACCAGATTGGCGGTGGCAGTGGGAAGAAGGTGGCCACCGTCGCCGGCGCCGCGGCCGGCGGATACGCGGGCAACCGGGTTCAAGGGCAGATTCAGGCCAATAACACTTACACCACCACGGAGAGGCAGTGCGCCACCGTCAGCGAATCGGTGGAGAAGGTGGTGGGGTACGATGTCACCTACCGCATCGGCGACGAACAGGGTCAGGTGCGCATGAATCGCGATCCTGGTGAGCAGATTCCCCTCGTCGACGGGGTGCTGGCTCTCAACTGACCTGCGCCGGGACGAACGGCGCCGTGAAACCGTCAGGCATCTTGCTATGAGCCCGCCCCCGCCTCGCACCCGACAGTGCAAGGGGATCGGCGGATTCGGTAAAAAATACCGTCGTGGAGTCGGCTGTGAAGTCGGTGCGTCCGGCTCCGCACGAGGAGACGAACGCACCGCGAGCGAGGTGTCAGAAGTTCCAGCGCGCTCCGACCCTGAAGGTGTTGAGCTCGAAATCGCCGTCACCGAGATCGAGATCCCACAGCTCCCAGTCGCCGGTGAGCGCTATCTGCTCGGTCAGATTGAACACCAGGCCTACCTGATAGATCCAATCCTCCAGGTCTTCACCCAGGAACGTGCCGTAATCGCGCCAGCCAACGTTGCCGTTGATCTCCAACTGATCGAAGGGCTGCCAGCGTGCGCCCACCTTGATGCCCCAGCCATCGGTTTCATCGAGGAAGTGAAGCCGCTCGTAGGAAACCTCGCCGGTAAAATCGAACGCCTGCTGCATGTTGCCGAACAGTTGCCCCAGCGGGAGGTACCCACCGATGCCGAGCGAGTAGGTGCTAAGACCGGTGCTGCCGAACTCGGTGTCG
>JBLRXD010000328.1:0-4767 GCA_047920935.1 Pseudomonadales bacterium
CAGCTCAGACGTCTTCCAGCAGCCGCTGCTTGGCCTCATTGAGCTGCTGCGTAAGGTAATTCGACCCACCCCGGTCGGGATGCAGCTTCTGGATGAGTCGTCGGTGTGCGGCGAGGATTTCCTCCCGGGTCGGCTGGCTGCCCAACCCGAGAATCTCCAGCGCCTCACTGCGGCTCATGTTGCTCGACCGGAAGCCGCTGCGACGATGCTGCTGGCCCCCGCCCCCTGCTGCTCCGGACGGCCCCTGCCGGCCTCCCAGGAAAGAGCGGAACAGTGGCAGCAGCCCAAGGCCCCGGCGCATGAAAGGGAATGCTGCCGCGGCCACCGCGGCCAGCCAGTGCAGCCGGCCGGTGGCGATGAGGACGAGCAGCCCCATCACCAGAATCACCGCTGCGATGGTGATCATGGAACTGTAGCGGCCCGGCCCGCCAGACAGCCACAACAGCCTGAACAGCACCACGAATGCCACCACGGACAGCAAAGTCGAGAGAACAATGAGCATCTGGGCCTTCGAGCGCTTTGAACGGAACGGCAACACACTTATCATGCCACGATTTGCGCGTATGCTGAGCATGCGGGCGGTCTCCGGGAGGCAAATGCATCGCGACGATGCCGAAAAGTGGTTGGATGAGCTGCGCATCGAGCACCGCGATCTCGACGAGGTCATTCGTCACCTGGTCGAGACGCGCCACAGCGACAGCATGCGCATGCAGCGTCTGAAGAAGCGCAAGCTCAAGCTCAAGGACATGATCTCGAAGCTGGAGAGTGGGCTCATTCCGGATCTGGACGCATGACGGTGCAGGTGCGGCCGCTGACCGTGGCCATCAGCTCTCGCGCCCTGTTCGACCTCGGCGAGAGCAACAGCGTTTTCGACCTGCAAGGGCTGGAAGCCTACCGGCAATATCAGATCGCCCACGAAGACGACGTGCTCGAGCCCGGAGAAGCGTTCCACTTTGTAAAAAAACTTCTCAATATCAATAAGTTGCTCGAGAAACCTCGTGTCGAGGTGATCCTGCTCTCGCGCAATTCGGCAGATACCGGGCTGCGCATCTTCAACTCCATCAAAGCCTACGATCTGGCCATCGCCCGGGCCGCATTCTGCGGCGGCGAGTCGCCATACCGGTACGTGCGGGCGTTCGGCTGCAGCCTGTTCCTGTCGACCCAGGCCGACGACGTGGGGCACGCGCTCGAGCACGGCGTGGCGGCGGCGACGCTGCTCGGCAAAAGCGCCGGGCCGCGAGGCGCAGGCGACGATCTGCGGCTGGCTTTCGATGGCGACTCGGTGCTGTTCTCCGATGAGGCAGAGCAGATCTATCAGGCGCAAGGGCTCGACGCCTTCAGCCAGATGGAGGCGGCGTCGGCGAACAGGCCGTTGGAGGGGGGGCCATTCAAGCCGTTCCTGGCTGCTCTGCACAGCCTGCAGCAGGAGTTTGCCGGCCAGCACTGCCCGATTCGCACCGCGCTGGTTACCGCCCGCAGCGCCCCCGCCCACGAGCGGGTGATTCGCACCCTGCGAGCCTGGGACGTGCGCCTCGACGAGTCACTGTTTCTCGGCGGCATGGAAAAGACCGAGTTCTTGCGCGCCTTCGAGGCCGACGTGTTCTTCGACGACCAGACCCAGCATTGCGAGCGCGCCAGTGCTCACCTGACGACCGGGCACGTGCCGCACGGAATCGTCAATCGCGACAAATAAGTTATACTTCGCGCCGCTCTTATAACCCATCACCCATCGCTACCGCGGACGCCTGCTATGAAGCTCCAACAACTTCGGTACATCTGGGAAGTTGCGCATCATGAACTGAACGTTTCAGCGACCGCGCAGAGCCTGTTCACGTCGCAACCGGGGATCAGCAAGCAGATCCGCCTGCTGGAGGACGAGTTGGGGGTGGAGATCTTCGCCCGCAGCGGCAAGCACCTCACCCACGTCACCACCGTCGGGCAATCCATCATCGACATGGCTGGTCAGATACTGCGTGAGGTCGACGCCATCAAGCAGGTGGCCCAGGAATTCAGCGACGAAAAGCAGGGCAGCCTGTCGATCGCCACCACCCACACCCAGGCTCGCTACGCACTGCCCGAAGTCATCAGGGCGTTTCGTAGCCGTTATCCGGACGTGGCGCTGCACATGAACCAGGGCTCGCCCATCCAGATCGCGGAGCTCGCCGCCACCGGCAGCGTGGATTTTGCCATCGCCACCGAGGGGCTCGAGCACTTCCAGGATCTGGTGATGATGCCGTGCTATGCGTGGAACCGCTGCGTGGTGGTACCGAAGGGGCACCGGCTCATCGGGGTGGCCGAGTCGGCCGCCGCCGCCGGGCGCAAGCTGCAGCTGGCCGACGTGGCGGCGGAGCCCATCGTCACCTACGTGTTCGGCTTTACCGGCAGGTCGCGGCTCGACGCTGCGTTCGCCGCCGCCGGGCTCTCGCCTCAGGTGGTGCTGACCGCCACCGACACCGACGTGATCAAGACCTACGTGCGCCTTGGTCTGGGCGTCGGCATCATCGCCCGCATGGCGCTCGATCCGCTGAAAGACGACGACCTGGTGCCGCTGGACGCATCGCATCTGTTCGAGCCCAGCGTCACGCACATCGGCTTCCGGCGCGGCACGTTTCTGCGCCGCTACATGTACGACTTCATCGAGCGGTTCGCGCCGCACCTGCATCGCCAGCAGGTGGAGGCCGCTGTGGCCTGCCAGACCCGCGCCCAGCGCGAAGCGCTGTTCGCCGGCCTGGAACTGCCCGTTCGATGATTTTTCCGCTGGTCTATTCACCGCTGATCATCAGCTGATCATTAAAGGAGGAAGGGTTGGACGTTCTCTGTCTCGATCTGGAAGGGGTTCTGATACCGGAGATCTGGCCCGCCGTCGCAGAGCGCACCGGCATTGCCGAACTGCGCAAGACCACCCGCGATGTGCCGGTTTACGACGATCTCATGCAATTGCGGCTCGGCGTGCTCGACGCCAACGATCTGCCGCTGACCCTGATCCAGGAGGTCATCGACGGCCTCGAACCGCTGCCCGGCGCCCCGGAGTTTCTCGGCTGGGCGCGGCAGCGCTTCCAGGTGGCCATCGTCTCCGACACCTTCTATCAGTTCGCCATGCCGTTGATGGCCAAACTGGGTTGGCCGACGCTGTTGTGCCACACCCTCGTGGTCGAGAACGACCGGATCATCGACTACCGCATTCGCCAGCCCGATCCCAAGCGCCGCACGGTGCAGGCGTTCCGCTCGCTCAACTATCGGGTGCTGGCCGCGGGAGATTCGTACAACGACGTTTCCATGCTCGAGGAGGCCGATGCCGGATTCTTCTTCTGCGCTCCGGACAACGTCCGCGCCGAGTTCCCCGGGTATCCCTATGCCGACGACTACGCCGGCCTGAAGTTGCTGCTGGAGCGGGCATGAACCGGCTGCCGGCGTTCGTGCTCCCCGACCTGTGCGATCTGCATGCCGATGTGGTGCGTGTCGCCGAGCCGATGTTTGCCAGCTTTGGCGGCCGGCCGGCATTCGGCGGCCCGATCCGCACCATCAAGTGCTTCGAGGATAACGCCCTGGTAGCCGAGCGGGTGCGTGAGCCCGGTGACGGCGCCGTGCTGGTGGTTGACGGTGGCGGGTCACGGCGCTGCGCGCTGGTGGGCGACAACCTGGCCGCCCTGGCCCGCGACAACGGCTGGTCGGGCATTCTCGTGTACGGCTGCGTGCGTGACGTCGATGCCCTGGAGGGCATCGACCTCGGCATTCAGGCGCTGGCGGCCAACCCGCTGCGCAGCATCAAGCGCGGCGAAGGCCAGCGCGACGTGGTGGTGGATTTCGCCGGCCTGCGCTTCGTGCCGGATCAGTACGTCTACTGCGACCGCAACGGCGTCGTCGTGGCGCCCGTGAGTCTGCTCTAGCCCGCGGCCTGCCTACACCGCCAGGGTGCGCAGTTCCGGGTCGGGCGAGCTGCGCTCCCACAGGTAGCCGAAGCGCTCCGAGAACCGCTGCGCCTGCACCCGATCGTAGCCGTCGACCACGGCAGCGTACTCGCGGAAATCCGGCAGCAGAAAGAAGCCGACGTCATCCCAGGTGACGAAGCTGTTGGCGCCCGGTGTGAGTTCCTCGACGACCTTGCGAATGCTCACCTTGCTCTCCAGGCGTCGGGCGAGCTCCGCCAGCTGATGGCCGCGGCTGACGATGGCGCTGGCGTCGCAGATGATGATCCGCACCTGAGCCGACGGGCTGCTGCGGGCAAAACGCGACACCGTCGCCACCACGTCGGCATCGTCGAACAACGCATGGTCCAGTTGCGGGGCGAAGATGTCGAGCTTGCGCACCGGCAGATCGAGGCAACGCAGCAGCGCCTGACGGCATTCGCGCTCACCGTGGTGCTGCTGCGGGCCCGGCGTCGGCGTCGGGGTTGCCACCGGGGCGTCGCGCAACTGTGGCTTGCTCAGCACCTCGGGCGGCTCGAACGGAATGGGCAGCGCCAGCTCCATTTCCCGGTGCGGGATGCCGGCCTCCATGAAGACCTCACCCAGCGGCAGGAAGCCGGCCTTGCGGTAGAAGCCCTCGGCCTGGATCTGGGCGTGCAGCGATACTCGAGGCATGCCCTGGCGTTTGGCTGCTTCGATGGCTTCCTGCAACAGCCGCGTGCCGAGCCCGCCGCCGCGATGCTCACGAAGCACGGCCATGCGGCCGATCTGCCCGCTGGGCAGCAGCCGTGCGCAGCCCAGCGGCTGACCGGCTGCGTTGAGTGCCAGAAAATGGCTGCTGGCTTCGTCCTCGCCATCCCAC
>JBLRXD010000329.1:0-4765 GCA_047920935.1 Pseudomonadales bacterium
AGCGGCCGCCGGGTCGCCAGCGTCGCAGAGCTCGAGGAGGCGTTGGACGCGGGCATGGCGGCGCCGGGCCCGTACCTCATCGACATCGACATGGAAGAGTTCGCCCCCATGGAAATTTCCATCATGCCGAAGCAGCGCAGCCGCTGATGGCAGTGCGGCTGAACAAGCCGTGGCGCCCTTGCGATGGGCTCCACGCGCTGCCTGGGCACATGGGCGTGTTCGAACTCGGCGATGCCGAGGGCTCGGTGATCTACGTCGGCTACGCCGGCGGCCGCAGCCGTTTCGGCTTGCGCGGCGAAGTCGAGGCCGCCGCTGCCCGCTGCGTCGACGCCGCTGGTTATCGCTACGAGGTGACCACGGCCTATCTCACCCGTTACCAGGAGTTGCTGATGGCGCACCAGGCAGCGAGCGGCGTGCTGCCGCGCCACAACGCGCCCATGCCCCGGCTCGGCCGGCTGTCACCCGGATAGCGCGTTATGGATCTCTCCCTCACCGAAGAGCAGCAGCTGCTGGTGGCCACGGTCAGGCGCTTCGTCCGCGACGAGATCGTGCCGCTCGAGCAGAACCTCGATCCCGATGCCGACGAGCTGGAACCGCAGGATCACCAGCGCCTGGTGGGGAAAACTCGCGACATGGGGCTGTACGGCCTCGACATCCCCCCGGAGTTCGGTGGGCCGGAGTTGGATCTCGTCACCCGTACGCTGCTCGCCATGGAGATGTCCCAACACCGCGCCGGTCTGTACGCGCCCTGTTACGGGGTGTTCGGCGGTGCCGGCCTCGCGCAGCTGTTCGAAGCGACACCATTCCAGCAGGAACGTTATCTGTTTCCCATGCTGCGCGGTGAGAAGAAGGGTTTCTTCGGGCTTACCGAAGCCTCCGGCGGCAGCGATCCCGCTCGCGCCATCCAGACGCGCGCGGTGCGCGACGGCGACGACTGGATCATCAACGGCAGCAAAATCTTCATCAGCGGTGCCGACAAGGCTCAGTTCGGTCTGGTTTTCGCCCGCACCGATACCGACAAGGGCAGAAACGGCGTCACCTGCTTCATCGTCGATACCGATACGCCCGGATTCCACGTGCGCCGTATCGTGCACACCCTGCGGGCCGCCCGCTACGCCACGGAGCTGTCGTTCGAAGATCTGCGAGTGCCGCACGTCAACGTGCTCGGTGAGGTGAACGGCGGCTTCGCCATCGCCAACGATCGCTTGTCGCGCCAACGGATTCCCTATGCCGCCGGCTGTATCGGCGTGGCGATCAAAGCCCACGAGATGGCGCTGGAGTATGTGCCCCAGCGCTCGACCTTCGGTGCGCCGTTGGCGAGCCGGCAGGCCGTTCAATGGATGCTGGTGGACAACGAGATCGACATCAAGCAGGCGCGCTGGCTGACCCTCGAGGCAGCCCATCGGGCGGAGCGCGGTGAAGCGTTTCGCAAGGAGGCGGCGATGGCGAAGCTGGTGGCTACCGAAGCCGGCGGCCGGGTTGTCGACCGCTGCATGCAGATGTTCGGCGGCTACGGCGTCACCAAGGATTTTCCGTTCGAGCGCTGGTACCGGGAAATGCGCATTCGCCGCATCGGCGAAGGCCCGAGCGAGGTGCAACGTCACATCATCGCCCGCGACATCCTCGGCGCCTCGCTGCGGTAGAGAGGCGGGATTTGTGGGAGCGATCTCCAGATCGCGATCTGGAGATCGCTCTTATGGAGAACCTTGTTCTCCTCAAGCGACCGCGGTGGCCGCAAGGCCGCTGGGCCGCTCCTACGGGCTCAGGACGCCTTCACTTCGATCTTGCGGGGGCGCACCTCCTCGCGCTTCGGGATGTTGATGCGCAGCACGCCGTTCTTCAACGTCGCCTCCACCCCATTGGTGTCGAGTTGCTCGCCGGACAGCGAGAACGCCCGCCGATAATGGGTGTTGCGCACGTCGGCGTACAGCGACTCCATCTCCTTGGGCAAGTCGATCTGAATCTCGCCTTCCACCACCAGGCTGTTACGGTCGGTGTTGATGTCCAGGCGCTCCTTCGACACGCCCGGCATGTCCAGCAGGATGGTGATGCCGTCGGCGTGCTCGAAGATGTCGCCGGCGGGGCGGATGGCGGTCTCCGAGCGGCGTTCGACTTCGCCGCCCTGCCGGGCCTGGGGCTGGGTGGATTGCTTTCTTTCGGTTACGTCGCTCATGGTTGTCTCCGTTTTCCGTTCGGAACAGTTGTCACTTGACCTCGATTCGCTTCGGTTTGACCTCTTCGCGTCGCCCCATGCGCACGTGCAGCACGCCGTCTTTGTACGAGGCGTCGACTTTGTCGGGATCCACGTCCTCGGGCAGAGTCAGCACGCGCTGAAAGGTGCCGTTGAAGCGTTCGCGGCGGTAGTAGGTGACGTCCTTCTGGCCATCTTCCTCGTTCTTTTCCGTTCGCTCGCCCGAGATCGTCAGCAGGTTCTGCTGCAACGACAGATCCAGGCTCTTGGCATCGAGCCCGCCGGCGAACAGGTAAACGTCGATGCTGTCGGGGCTCGAGCCCACGTTCAGCGGTGGGTAGGTGCCCTGGCGTACCGAGCGGACGCCGGACTGCCAGGGGGAGCCTGCGACGAAGCTGTCCCAATCCGAGTCCCAGCGGCCGAGCTGGGCCAGCAGGTTGTCCAAGGGAGTCGTCATGCCGAACATTGGTGAGTACCTCCTCAGTGAAAGCTCGCGGGTTGCGATTGATCTGCGCTGCTACCACGCAATTAGCAGACCATCGTAAGGCGGAAATTATGGGCTGTGGCCATGCTTTCAAGGGGGTAAACTGAGATTTGAAGTCGAAGGGGAGACAACGATGGCGCGGCGAATCTACAGCGAAGCAGAGCTCTACAGCGAGTTGGAGTTCGCCCGCCCGCACCAGGTGGCGGGGCAACGTCTGCATGGGGGCTTCGATGCGGCTGGGCATTACCTGCCGCCGCGGGCGAAGGGGCGCAATGCAGCCCTTGCCGCCTGGATCGAGGGGCTCGAAGCTCGCGGCGGCGCGCTGTTCGCGGCAGACGCATCGCTGCTCACCGGGCCGCGCATGCCGAACGTGGAGCAGCAGCGGCTGCTGTTGCGGCGCGGTATCGGCGCGCCCTTCTGGAACAGCCTGACGATCACCGGGAAGATCGAGGGGCGCGGTCGGGTGCTTGCCGAGATGACCTTCCCCGATCTGCAGAACATCGTCACCCAGGACATCTCCGAGATGGCCATCGGCCACCTCAACCGCGGCCTGCTGTCGGCCCATGGCATCGACGAAGGCGGGGAACCCGAGCGGGGCATCGGCGGGCACGACGTCATGTGGTTCGTGGCCCGGGATCTGGTGTTCGGCGCGGACGCGTATCCCGACGTCGAGCCGCCGGAGAGCATTTCCCGCCCGGAAGCGGGGCGCCGCTGGATGCCCGGTATCGGCCCCGAGTTCGAGGGGTTGCTGAGCTTTCTGATGAACCTGCTGCTGATCGAGTTCCGCGCCGAGATCGGCTTCGCCAACACCCAGGACATTTTCCGCACGCCGGATCTGTTCCGTGGGCGGCGTGCCGAGGCCGAGGAGGCCGCCCAGATCGTCGAGCGCATCCGCACCGACGAGGAGATTCACGTGCGCTCGCTGCGGCTCTATCTCGGCGAGCTGCGGCAACTGGATCTGCGCACCCTGGACGGCAGCACGGTGGCGGGCGCCGAACTCATCGATCCGTTCTGGGACGGGCTGGTGCGCTGGGCGACCGTGGAGCAGCCGCGGTTGGCGGCTCAGGCGCAATATCAGCTGCTGAAACCCCAGATCCTCGCCCATCCCCAGGGCGGCGAGGTGCTGGCCGAGTTCGATGCGCTGTCCGATGTGTCCCCGGCCGACCTCGACGTCGAAGCCGAAGCATCAGCCGGCTGATCGGAGTTCGTTTGCAGGTTGATGCCGCCACCCTCGAAGCGCTGCTGGCGCGCTGGCCGGTGGGGCGGCTGGCCACGGTGGCCGCGGACGGGCGGCCGCATCAGGTGCCGGTGGTGTTCGTCGCCGATGCCGAACGCCTTTACACGCCGGTGGATGGCAAGCGCAAGCTGATGGATGGGCGCCCCGGAACGCTCGCGCGCGTGGTCCACGTGCGCGCCCGAGGCTACGCAAGCCTGCTTCTCGATGCCTACGATGACGACTGGTCGCAGCTGTGGTGGTTGCGGCTGGACGGGCCGGCTCGCGTGGTCACGGTCGGCGCCGCAGTGGCTGGGGATGCCGACAGCGTCGCCGCTTCATTCCAATGGGTGGCGACGGCGCTGCGCGAAAAATACCCCCAATATCGTCACGTGGCGCCGTTTTCAGGCGCGCCGACGCTGATCGAGCTGCACTGGCAGCGGGTGGCTGCCTGGAGTCAGGCGGGCGACCTCACGCCCATGCGGCGGGCCGCCGGTCTGCTGCCGGACGCTTAGCCGCGGCGCTCTCGTTCCCGCTTCAGCTGTCGTAGCTCACGCCCATGCCGGCCCGTACGTCGTTGTTCACGCCGTAGGGCGCGATCGGGTAGCGCAGGCCGTTGCTCGACAGCGCCTCCAGGCCGGCCAAGGTCTTCGGCAGGAATCGGGGCGGCAGCGCCATCAGCAATTCGTCTTCCATGACGCCGCCGTATCGGCGCTCTGCGAAGCACGGTATCGACAGGCTCGGCTCGCCGGTGGCCAGTGCTCGGCCCCAGGAATCGGCGCAGGACGATTCTCCGACGCAGCCCCATTCGAGCTTGCGATAGCCGCTCCACTGCAGGCCGTTGATGAACAGGATCATCTGGGCCGGCGTGGCATAG
>JBLRXD010000330.1:0-4697 GCA_047920935.1 Pseudomonadales bacterium
CAGTACCGGAATGTCGCCGTAAGGCGCCAGCGCCTCGAGCACCTCGGGCACCAGCACCAGGGTCGAGATCTCACCGCAGTGGCCGCCTGCTTCGGTGCCGGAAACGATGAGAATGTCGACGCCCGCTTCCGCGTGCTTCACCGCGTGCTCGCGGGAGCCGGTGAGCGCGCCCACCGCCACGCCGGCTTCGCGCGCCCGGTCGAGCATGATCTGGGGGGGAACGCCCAGGGCGTTGACGATCAGCTTGATGGGGTGCGCGAACGCCACATCCAGGATGGCCGCCGCGCCCTTCTCGCGCATGCTGCTGGCGAAGCCGTCGCCCACGCGGCGCGACCATACGTCGTCGGTGGCGATGCCGTGTTGAGCGAGAATCTGATCCACGTACGCTTTGTGCTCCGGGGGAATGCGCGCTTCGATCTCCTCGGGCGTCAACGTCCCTTCTTTGTCGGCCATGCTGGTGGGCACGATCAGGTCGACACCGTAGGGCGCGCCATCGACGTGCTCGTCCAGCCATTTCAGCTCGATTTCCAGGCTCTCCGGCGTGTGCCCGGCGGCACCGAGCACCCCGAAGCCCCCCGCCTTGCTCACCTCTGCCACCACGTCGCGGCAATGACTGAAGGCAAACAGCGGAAACTCGATTCCCAGCGTTTCGCAGACTTTGGATTTCATCGGGTGCTTCCTCGTAAAAAATTCGGGGCGGAGGGATCATCGGGAGCCGCGGACTATAACCACCACCAGCGCCGGAGGCCAGCCAGCGCCGGCGGCGGGCGTTGGGCTGCCGCTGAAGAATATTTCCGCTCGGGTTATGCTGCGCCTTCCCTGGGATGGAGTGTTGGATGTTCGAACGACTCGCGAACCAACTTGGCCTCAATGCCATTCCGCAGATCTTCTTTCTTTCCGCCGGGCTGGCGGTGCTGTTCGTTGCATTCGCGCTGCCCTTCAGCGCCGCGTTCGCCGACTTTTTCGGCATGCTCACCACCTTCACGGTGGCTTATTTCGGCTGGTTCTACATCCTCAGCGTCACCGGTCTGCTGCTGTTCCTCGTTTGGGTGGCACTGTCGCGCTATGGCCACATCCGCCTGAGCGCCGATCACGAAGAACCCGAGTACGGCACGCTGACCTGGTTCTCCATGCTGTTCGCCGCCGGCATCGGCACCATCCTGATGTTCTGGGGCGTCGCCGAGCCCATGTCCCACTTCGCCAATCCGCCACTCGAAGACGTGGCCGCGCGCTCGCCGGAGGCCGCCCGGCTGGCGATGACCATCGCCCTGTACCATTTCGGTCTGCACACCTGGACGATCTTCACCCTGCCGGCGCTGGCCATCGGCTATTTCACCTACCGCCAGGGGCTGCCGATGCGCATCAGCAGCATTTTCTATTCCGTGCTCGGCCAGCGCATCTACGGGCCCTGGGGCTGGGCCATCGACATCATCGCCGTGCTCGGCACGCTGTTCGGCGTGGCCGTGTCGGTGGGCCTGGGCACGCTGCAGCTGGCCAGCGGCTTGAATCACCTGGTGGGGATGCCCGTCAACGTCGCCTCGCAGATCGGCATCGTTCTGGTCATCACCGTGGTGGCAACGGTATCGGTGGCGCTGGGGCTGGATCGGGGCATCAAGCGACTGTCGCAGATCAACATCGTCCTCGCGCTGGCGATTCTGCTGTTCGTGTGGATCGCCGGGCCGACGCTGTTCGTTACCTCCGGCATCGTGCAGAACTTCGGCGGCTATCTGCAGAACCTGCCGTGGCTCGCGTTCTGGACAGAGACCTACCAGGGCACCGACTGGCAGCGCAGCTGGACGGTGTTCTACTGGGCCTGGACCATTTCCTGGGCGCCTTACGTCGGTATCTTCATTGCCCGAATCTCCAAGGGCCGCACCATTCGCCAGTTCGTCGGCGGCGCCCTGGGGGCACCGCTGCTGTTCACGGTGGTGTGGTTCTCGGTGTTCGGCCTGGCCGCCGTCGACCTCGAACTGACCAACGGCGTCGGCCTCGCCGATCAGGTTCAGGCCGATGTGTCGGTGGCGCTGTTTTCATTCCTGGCCAACTACCCGCTGGCGACGCTCACGTCGCTGCTCAGCGTGGTGATCATCATTGTCTTCCTGACCACATCGGCGGATTCCGCCGCCCTGGTCATCGACCTGCTGTCGCGCCAGGCCGACCGGCCGTCCCACACCGGGCAGCGGGTGTTCTGGACGTTACTGCTCGGCGCCATCGCCGCCACGCTGCTGCTCGGCGGCGGCCTCGGCGCGCTGCAGAACGTGATCACCACCCTCGGGTTCCCTTTCTGCGTGCTGCTGGTGTTCATGGCCGTGTCCCTGACCCGAGCGCTGCACGCCGACTACCTGGGCTACTCGCTCGACGATCTGGCCGCCGGCCGCGCGCCGCCCATCGACCCCCTGGGTACGGATGCCGCCGATGCCATCGACGATGAAGGCCCGCCCAAGGGCCGGCACCGTTCTCTGTAGGAGCGCTCTCCAGAGCGCGACCAGCCGCGGCAATCGCGCTCTGGAGAGCGCTCCTACAGGCTGAGCGGGTACAGGGTCAATGCACGGCCAGGCGGCCACGGGCAAGATGAGGCTCATGAGCAGCGCTAACTGGAAGTTCTTTCAAGCATTTCTGCGTTCGCCCAGGGTGGTGGGGTCACTCATACCGAGTTCGCCATTTCTCGAGCGGCGGTTGGTTCGGGCGGCAGAGTTGTCGCGGGCCGAGGTTGCGGTGGAGTTGGGTTCGGGCACCGGGGGCACCACCCGGGCGTTGCTGGCGGCGCTGCCGCCCCAGGCACGGCTGCTGGCCATCGAGCGCACCGTCGAGTTTGCCGAAGCGCTGAACGAGATCGACGACCCCCGGCTCAGCGTGATTTACGGCTGCGCCAGCAGCATCGGGCTGGAGCTCGAGCGCCACGGTCTGGATGGTGCCGACGCGGTGATTTCCGGCATTCCGTTTTCGACCCTGCCCGTGGAGTTGGCCGAGAACATCGTCCGTCAGGTACACGCCGCGCTCCGACCCGGCGGGCGCTTCGTCGCCTACCAGTTCAAGGATCGGGTCGCCAGCTACGCCCGGCCGGTGTTCGGCGAACCGCTGGTGGAGCAGGAGTTGTACAACATCCCGCCGTTGAAGGTGTTCAGCTGGCGCAAGCGATGATGCGCCTGGGCCGGCGACCGGGGTTCCTACCCCAGTCGCAGCCGGGCCGGCGCCACCGCGCAGCCGGCCACCGGCACCCGCACCCGATGCACCGCGCCGCCGGCCTCGCTGCCCGAGCCGATGGAGCCGGAGACCACGTACAGATCGCGCAGATCGTCGCCGCCGAAGCACACCGAGGTGCACATGGGTTCGGGAATCCGCACGAAATCGACCCGCGCGCCCTGGTCGTCGAACACCGCGACGCCGTGACCGCCCCCAGCCAGCGCCACCCAGATGGAGCCGTCTTCGGCCACGGCCAGCCCATCCGGCACCCCCTCTTCGGTCTTGGCGAACACCTCCTTGGGGCCCAGGTCGCCGTTGCCGTGCACCTGATAACGCCACACCGTGTGCTCGGAAGAGTCGGAGTGATACAGCGTCGTGCCGTCGGGGGAAAAACCCAGACCGTTGGTGAGCCAGATTTCCCGGCCGACCCTGCGGCTGCTGCCGTCCAGGTCGATGAGCCACAGATCACCGGGAGCCGGTTGCTCACCGGCTTCATTGGCGAACACCGGGCTGCTGCCCAGGGAACCTGCGTAGATGCGCCCCGCGGCGTCGGTGGTGAGATCGTTGTAGCCGACGTTGCCGGTGGCGGGATCGCGATCCAGCACCAGCAGCGTCTCGCCACCGTCGAACGGTTTGTAAGAGATGTTGCGGCCGCTGACGATCAGGCCGCCGGCCTCGTGCAAGGCCATGCCACCGATGCCGCGCCGATGTTCGAACACCGGGCTGACGTCGCCGTCCGGGCCGAGGCAGAACACGCCGCCATTGAGGACGTCGCTGAACATGAGGCCGCGGCCCGGCACCCACAGCGGGCCTTCGACCAGACCGTAGCCTCGAGCAAGAGTATCCATGACGCTCCGTTCTCCTTTCCACCCTGTGCCAGGGAGGCTAACCCATTCGCGATCGCGACGCATGACCCACCGTCACCCTGAGTCGATGATGAGCAACGTTCCAACGCAACAACACCCCGGGTAGGCAAATGGATCTCACCGGTCACTGGGTCGGCCTGGCCAGCCTGGGCATTTTCGTCGTCGCCTACCTGGTGGTGGTCGCCGAAGAGTTCACCCAGCTGCGCAAATCCAAGCCGGTGATGCTCGCCGCCGGCGTGATCTGGGCCATCATCGGCTTTCAGTACGCCCAGGTTGGCGACACCCATGTGGTCGAGGCGGCCGTCAGGGAGTTCCTGCTGGAGTTCGCCGAGCTGTTCCTGTTCCTGCTCGCGGCCATGACCTATGTCAACAGCATGAGCGAGCGACGCATCTTCGACGCGCTGCGCTCCTGGCTGGTGCGCCGGCGCTTCGGCTATCGCAGCCTGTTCTGGATCACCGGGGTGCTGAGCTTCTTCTTCTCGGCCGCGTTCGACAACCTCACCACGGCGCTGCTGATGTGCGCGGTGATTCTCGCCGTGGGCCGCGACGCCCCCAGGTTCATCAGCCTCGGCTGCGTCAACATCGTGGTGGCCGCCAATGCCGGCGGCGCCTTCAGCCCGTTCGGCGACATCACCACCCTCATGGTCT
>JBLRXD010000331.1:0-4683 GCA_047920935.1 Pseudomonadales bacterium
CCAGAGTCTGCGGGTGCCGCTCGCGCCAGTCCGCCCAGGTGGTATGGAAGGCTGGCAGTTGCGGCAGCGGCTCGCCCCGCAGCGGGCCGGATACGGCCTTCCCCAGGATCTGCGACCACAACGATTCGGTATTGCGGTCGAACAGCAGCACGTCGCTGTTGTAGAGCAGCCCGGAGACGCCGAAGATCAGCGCGCCATCGCCCGCGTTCGACGCGAACACCATGCCGGTGCCGCACAGCGGGCAATAGGTGACGACGAAGTACTGGCTGCCGCTGCTGTCGTTCACCACCTCGTGCCAGTTCAGAATCGAGATCGGGTACGCCTTCGGCTGGCCGTTGATCGCCACGCCGAGGATGCGATCGTCATCGTCGAGAAAGCCCGCCTCCGGCGCAGCGACGAACTTCGGCTGGTTGATGGCGGGAATTCCGTCGCGCGGCGGGCCGCCGGATTCGATCGCCCGGACTGGGATCAAAGCATCGCTGAGATCGAAGCCGTTCATGGTTCGGGCCTCGACGGCTACGGCGAACGCTGCGACGCCAGCCAGCAGTAGCAGCTGCAGCTGCAGCTGCAGCTGCAGTTTCAGATTGGGCAACATGGCATGGCCTCCTGATTACCTGGCTTGCCATGAGGGGACGCAGCGAGCGCCGTTTCGTTACGAGCGGATGGGTCGATACCGCCATCGCCGACATTGCGCTGCGAACAAAACCCTTGTCGGGCCAGGATATTGCTACATATCATCACGCCCGTCCTGCAACCTGAAGCGCGGCTTTGCCTTTCAAGCATCGACAACCTGCCCTGGCCGTGATGTGCGCTGTGCTCATGCTGTTCGCGCAATCGTTGGCGTTTGCGCATACACACATCGATGCAGGCGAGGTTCAGGGGCTCGAGTGCGGCGTCTGCACGCTGACGCAGCTGACCGCCATCGGGGATCACCCCCCACCTGAGCCATGGCTCGCGCATCGGGCAGCGGCGCCCGCGGCGCCCCGAGTCGCTGCGGTTGCCGGTGAATCTTCCCTCGCGTTCGAGGCGCGCGCTCCTCCGGCAGCCTGAGCCCACCAGAGCCACGATGCTACGCTCGGTCGCGCGCGGCCGGGCACCCTAACTTCAGGTACCGGAGTCCACCATGTTCATCAGAACACCATTGGCGATGGCGCTGTGCTGCGCCATTCCCTCAGCAGCCGTTGCGCAGGCCGCGGCCTCGCAACAACAAACGCGCATACCCACCATCGAATCCGTCGTCGTCGTCGCGCATCCGCTTTCCGCCGAGGGGCTGGCGTTGTCCGCGGACGTGCTCGAGGGGCAGGAACTGGCCCGCAAGCTGGCGAGCAGCATCGGCGAAACCGTGGGCTACCAGCCCGGCGTGCACGCGGCGAATTACGGTCAAGCGGCCAGCCGTCCGGTCATCCACGGTGTTTCGGGCCCGCGCGTACGCATCATGGAAGACCGCATCGACTCGCTCGACGTGTCGGTGACCAGCGCCGATCACGCGGTGACGATCGAGCCGTTCCTTGCCGACCGCATCGAGATCCTCAAAGGGCCCAGCACCCTGCTCTACGGCACCGGCGCCATCGGCGGCGTGGTGGACGTACATACCGGCAGGATTCCTCACGAGCGCGCCGCCGAGCCCGTTTCCGGGCGCGTCGAAGCACGGCGCAACAACAACGGTGATCGCGACACCGTGGTGGCGCGCCTCGATGGCGGTGGCGGTGACTTCGCCTGGCACCTGGACGGCTTCACCCGGCAGGCTGACGAATATCGCATCCCCGGTTTCGCAGAATCCCGGGCGCTGCGGGCCTTGGAGGAGGAAGAGGGCGAGCACGATGACGACGACGAGGTTCGCCGCCGGCTACCCGGCAGTGACCTGGACATCCAGGGCGGAGCGGCAGGCTTCTCCTACGTGACCGACCGCGGTTTTGCCGGTATCGCCATCAGCAGGCTCGACGCCAAATACGGGCTGCCCGGCGCTCACGAACACGAGCACGGGGACGAAGAAGAGGAAGACGAGGATGACGAAGGCAACCCGACGCTCGACCTGAAACAGACGCGCATCGACCTGGAAGCCGGCATCGCCAACCCTTTCCGCGGCTTCGAAAGCCTGAACGTGCGCATCGGCATCAACGACTACGAGCACCAGGAGATCGAGCCCGATGGTGAGGTGGCTACCCTGTTCGAGAACGACGCCTGGGAGGCCCGGGTCGAACTCATCCATCAGGCCATCGCCGGCTGGGAGGGCGCGGTTGGCGTCCAGTACACCGATCGGGACTTCTCCGCGGTAGGGGAAGAGGCGTTCATCGCTCCGGTGCAGACCCAGGCGCTGGGCGCGTTCTGGGTGGGCGAGCGCAACTTCGAGCGCTTCGAGTTGGAGGCCGGGCTGCGTCTGGAAGGGGTGGAGGTCGACTCCAGCACCGGCGGCAGCAAGAGCTTCACCAGCTACGCCGCGTCTCTCGGCATCGTCATGCCGCTGGCCGAGCGCTGGTCGCTGGGCCTGCTCAGCGACTACTCGGCGCGAGCGCCCATCGCCGAGGAGCTGTTTTCCGACGGGCCCCACCTGGCCACCGGCGCATTCGAAATCGGCAATCCGGATCTCGACGAGGAGAAGGCGCTGAGCCTGTCGGCCAATCTGCGCTACGCTGGCGATGACTGGCTGTTCAACAGCACCGTCTACTACAACCGTTTCTCGGACTTCATCTACGAAACGCCCACCGGCGAGGTAGAGGACGGCTTGCCGGTGTTCGTGTTCAGGCAGGCAGACGCGGACTTCATCGGCCTCGACGTGGAGGTGCGCGGCACCGTAGCGACCTGGGACCACGCTGCGCTCGAGATCAGCGCCCAGTTCGACACCGTCGCGGCGGAACTCGACATCGCCGGCAACGACAACGTGCCGCGCCTGCCGCCGACCCGCTACGGCCTCGGCCTCGGCGGGCACTGGGGCATCGTTCGGGCATCCGTCGACCACCTGTGGGTGGAGCGGCAGAGCGACGTCGCCGACTTCGAGCTGCCGACCCGCAGCTATCGTGATCTGCGGGCCTACGTGGCTGCCGACTTCGGACTGGGAGCCGATGCCGCGCTCACGGTATTCGTGCAGGGCAGCAACCTGACCAACGACGACCAGCGGCAGCACTCGTCCTTCATCAAGGACTTCGCGCCGCAACCCGGGCGCACGGTGGAGGCCGGCATCCGCGCCCGCTTCTGATCATCGTCCGTCAGCCCGCCCCGATTCCGGGGCAGGCTCGCCGCGCGCTGATCGCTTCTCTCGTATTCTTTGGGGGGTATATACTGCCGCCAAGCTTACCCAGCACCGGATGCTCATGGCCTCGACCCCGCAGAACGCGACATCTACCGGCGCAGACCCGCTGCTTGAGCACGCCGAAGAGGTCTGCCGAGATCGCGGCGTGTCGTTCACGCCCATTCGCCGTGAGGTTTTCGAACTGCTGTGCCGCCACGACCGCCCCGTTGGCGCCTACGAACTGCTCGACGAACTGAAGGCGACGCGCCCACGGGCAGCGCCCGTCACCGTCTATCGTGCCCTGGATTTTCTGCTCGAAGCGGGCCTTGCCCACAAGATCAACGCGTTGAACGCCTTCACCGCCTGCCGCGGCAGCGACCAGTCCCACAAGGGGCTGATGCTGATCTGCAGCAAGTGCCTGCACGTGATCGAGCTGGAGGACAGCAAGGTGGAGAACTCCATCCGGCGTTCGGCGGCTGATCGATCCTTCGAAACCCGAGACGAACCGGTTGAAGTGGTCGGCACCTGCTCCGACTGTCGTGCCTGAAGAACGCCGAGCCTGAGAGCAGCTGGCGGCTAGCGCCGTGCCTGCGCCGGGTGGGTGTGGCTTGCGCACAGCCGCACATTGATGACATGGGCAAGAGCAACGATGGCCGCGCCCGAGAGCGTGAGGATGGTCTCCGCCGCCCTGCCGAACAGGTGCGCCGCGCCCACCAGCATCACCACCAGGCCCACGCCTCCGAGCACCACCACGGCCGCCGCCGCGTGGCGTTTGAAGCCCGCGTACAGCGCCCAGCCCGACACCCCCAGCGCGATCAGCACCAGCAACCAGTGAATGGTATTCTCGGTGGCGCCCAGCCACGCACTGGCCGACGGCGCAGCAAGCACCGCCACCGGTAGCATCAGACAGTGCAACAGGCAGGCGCCAGACAGCGCCAGCCCCATCAGATCTACCTTCATACGCTCTACGCCGACCAAAATCTCAACGCGCCCACGGTGGGTGGGCGCCGAAGGGACGTAATACTATATCGCCCGAGCGGCCGGCGTCCAGGGACACGGACTCGCTCAAAGATGCTTGACCAGCCGCCGGCGATACCAGCCGCCGAGCAGCAGCAGGCCGGTGAGGATGACCAGCGGCAGCAGCGTCTCGAATCGCATCGCCGTGCCGGCCGCCAGACTGTCGCTGATCCCGTAGGCGGCGCTCGCGTAAACAGCCCACTTCACACTCAAACCGATGACAGCAGCAAGCAGAAACCCCGGCAACGGCAGGTGCAACACACCGCCGGCAAAGTTGACCACGGAATGCGGAAACCCCGGCAGCACCCGTAACGCGATCTGGGTGAAGAGATCACCGCGACTGCGCAGCAGTTCCACTACGCGCCTGGCGAATTCGCCAGGCTGCCAGTCACGCCGCAGGTGGGCGGCCACCCAACGCGCGCCGCCCGCGCCAGCGACGC
>JBLRXD010000332.1:0-4683 GCA_047920935.1 Pseudomonadales bacterium
GGTGAGGGGCAGCTGCTCGAGCTCGGCCGCCAGGCCATGTCCGCGCTGGCCAGCGTCCACAAAGTCGATCCCGCCAAAGCCAGCTATCTCGGCGATCCGCTGCCGTTCGAGGAAGACGTCACCCGCTGGGACAGGTTCTACGAGCGAGCCGCCGATCCCGAGCGGCTTCGTGAGGCGCCGACGGTGCGGCGCAAACTCCTCGACAAACTGCCTGCGAACGCGCCGGTAGGGATTTTCCATGGCGATTTTCAGACCGCGAATCTGTTCTGCTCGAAAGATGGCGACCTGCGCGCCGTCATCGACTGGGAGCTCACCGGGATTGGCGCCACCCTCAACGACGTCGGCTGGATCGTCACCTTCAGCGATCGCGACGCCTGGCCCAAAGATGGCTCTCGGGCCCAGTTCCTCGACCCCGAGACGCTGATCGGCCTGTACCGGGAGGCCTGGGGCGCGCCGCTGCCCGACCTCAACTGGTTTCGTGCGCTGGCGGCGTACAAATTCGCGATCATCACCGGCTTCAATCTCAGCCTGCACCGTCGCGGCAAACGCCACGATCCGCTGTGGGAGGTGACCAAGCTCTCCATGACGCCGCTCATCGAGCGAGCCAACGAACTGCTCGGCTGAGCCCTCGGCGGCTTTGCTCCACAGGCGGCTGGCACGCCGCTTGCTATTCCGTAAATCGGAACGAATCGGATCGCCGCGCTGGCGGTCCCTGAAGTGGACAGCAACTGTGGAGTATTTCATGAACATCAAATTTCTGACTGCGGCCGGTCTGTTTGCCGCGATGGTGGCGTTGGCCGGGTGCGAGACCGAGGACGATACCTGGGAGACCGAGCCGGCGCCCGCGGACCGCTGGGAACAGCAACCCGAGCCCCAGACCCAGCCTCAGCCGCAGACGCGCACCGAACCCACGGCTCCCGCCGACCGGGCGGAGCAGACCTGGGAGTATGACGCCGAAGCCGACGGTATGGAGCAACGGAACGATCAGACTGCCATGGGGCCTGGAGCTCAGCCGGAAGGTCAACAACAAGATGTAGATATGACCGAGTTCGCCGCTCTCGATACCGACGCCAGCGGCGAGCTGACCGAGGAGCAATGGGTGCCGGAGGCGGTCGGCGGTGTGCAGTTCGACGAGGTGGATCAGGATGGTGACGGGGTCGTCACGCGCGAGGAGTTCCGCGAGTACTTCATGGAAGGTGAAGGAGCCGATCGCCAGCAGGACATGATGCAATGACCCAGTCATCGACCGAGCGGCGGTCAGCGGCGACAGAACGAGCGTCGGGCGTTCGCCGCTCGCGCACGGCTATGCGGCAGCCGGCGCTGCGGGGCCTGCTCCGAGGCGATTCCAGGATGGGGCGGCTGCAGCGGTGTGTCCGGGCGTGGTCCTGTGCCATCGCTGCCGATGAGCCCCCTGCCGCGGGAAGCGTGCGGGGCAATGGCATGCAGCGAGGGCGCTACCGCCGGTAGCGCCGTCGTGCCCAGCAGCAGCTTCCGGGCGGCCTTCGCTGTCCTACTGTCGTTGATGTTTCTGCCCTGGCCATGTGCTGGTGCAGAGCTGGACGTGCGCATCGAGGGCATCGAGGGACGGCTGCTGGAAAACGTCCGGTTGCTGCTCTCGATCGCGCGACTGGATGACGAAGGCCGCGAGATCGTCCTGAGCCGCGAGGAAGTGGATCAGCAAGCCGAGCTTCCAGCGGTGACCCTTGCGGAGGTGCGGCGCCGCCATCGGGCGGCACCGGGGCAGATCCGCGAGGCGCTGATGCCGTTCGGGTACTATCTTCCTGAGATCAGCGCCGAGCTGGTCGAGGCAGAAGACGCTTACCTCGCCCGCTATGAGGTCGATCGCGGGCCGCCGACCCGCATCCGCGAGCTGAACGTGCAGGTGCTGGGGGAAGGTCGGGACGCTCGCCCGGTACGCGACGCGCTGCGCGGCATCGGTCTCGCCGAGGAGCAGCGCCTGGTGCATCGGCGCTACCAGGAGGCGAAAAGCGCGCTGTTCGATGCAGCCTTCGACCACGGATTCCTCGCTGCGGCCTGGAAGACGAGCGAGATCCGCGTGCAGGAGGATCGCCTGCATGCCGACATTCATCTGGTGCTCGACACCGGCCCGCAGTTCCGCTTCGGTGAGGTCACGTTCGAGCAGGATGTGCTGAATCCGCGCTTCGTCCAAAGGTTCGTCGAGTTCGAGCCTGGCGACCGCTACGATGTGCAGAAGCTGTTGACGCTGCAACGCCAGCTCAGCGAATCGGAGTACTTTCGCCGGGTGCAGATTCAAGCACCACCGGAAATGGCGGATGAGGATCATCACGTGCCGGTGACGGTGCTGGTAGAGCCCGCACCGTCACAGCGTTACACCTTTGGCCTCGGCTTCGGATCGGATACCGGAGTCCGGGGTAACATCGGCGTGCTGGTGCGCCGTCTCAACGAGCGCGGTCACCGCCTGGCCGGAGATCTGCGGCTCTCCGAGATCGAACGATCCATCGGCCTACGCTACGACATCCCGATTCGCAATATAGCCGCCGATCGCGTCAGCTTCTCCGCCACCGCCCGACAGGAAGAGGTCGGTGACGCGGACATCGACCAGTTCGCCGTCGGCATCAGTCACGTCGTTACCTGGCAGGGCTTTCGGCGGCATCTGTACCTGCAGGGCCAGCGCGAGCTGTTCGAGTTTGGCGACGAGCCCCAGGAGGGGGTGAATCTGCTGATGCCGGGGGTCACCCTGTCCCGGGAGCGTGCCAACGACCTGGTGTATCCCACCCGCGGCTACCGGATCTGGGCCGACTTTCGGGCTGGACTGGATGCGCTGATCTCCGACGTCTCCTTCACCCGGCTGGAAATCAGCGGCAGCTGGGTTCGCGGCATCGGCGAGGACACCCGGGTGCTGGTCCGGGCGGAGGCTGGCGCCCTGTGGTCGGATCAGTTTCCGCTGCTGCCTCCATCGCAGCGGTTTTTCGCCGGCGGCGATCGCAGTGTGCGGGGCTATGGGTTCCGCGATCTCGGGCCGCGCAACGTCTTCGGTGACGTCATCGGCGCCGAGCGGCTGCTGGCGGGGAGCGTCGAACTGGAGCGGCTGTTCTACGGAAACTTCGGGGCAGCGGTGTTCGTCGATGCCGGCGACGCGTTCGACAGCTCCCCCGACCTCAACGTCGGGGCCGGCGTGGGCTTGCGATGGCGTTCTCCCATCGGCGTCGTTCGGGTCGATGTGGCCCACCCGTTCGACGATCCGGACAACGACTTCCGGCTGCACATCACCATCGGTGCGGACATCTGATGCGGGCGCTGAAGATCAGCTTGGGCGTCCTCGGCCTGCTGCTGTTGCTGGTGTTGCTGGTCGCAGCGCTGGTCTTGTGGACGCAGACTGGCACCCGCCTGGCGCTGCGCGGGATCGAGCCGCTGCTGCCCGAGGGCGTTGCGATCGCCGGGTACCAGGGCCGGCTGGCGGATCGGCTGGTGCTGCACCAGGTCTCGGTGCGCACCGAGACGCTGCAGCTGACGCTGGCTCGCGCCGCGCTGCACTGGTCGCCGATGCAGCTGCTCCAAGGTCATGTGCAGGTGCACGAGCTGCTGGTCGACGGGGTTCGCTATCAGGCGCAGGAGGCGCCCGAAGAGCCGGAGGTCGACGAACCGCTGCCGCTGCCGGATGAGGTCGAGCTGCCGGTATCGATCGCCGTCGAGCGGCTGCTGATTCGCGACGTCGAGGTGCTGGCCACGCCGGACCAGGAGCAACCGCTGGCGTTCGACGAGATCCTGCTGTCCGGCCGCTTCGCCGACTCCCAGCTCGAGCTGACCACGCTCGAGGTCCGGGGCCCGGACCTGGCTTTGCAGGGCCAGGCGGATCTCACCGCCGCCGGCGACTACCCTCTGGCGGCGCGCGCGGTGTGGCGCGTCGAGCTGCCCGATTACGCGGCGCTGGTGGGGGAGACCGTGCTCGCAGGCAGCCTGAACGCGCTGCAGCTACGCCAGGAGCTCGCCGCTCCCTATCACCTCAGCATGAGCGCCAGCGTCGATCACCTGCTGACCGAAGACGTGATCCCGGTGATCGCGGCAACCATTGCGGTGGCGGAACTGCAGCTGGCGGCGGTGGCCGAGGGGTTGCCGGAGGCGACGCTGTCGGCGACGGCCAACGTTGCCGGCCCTCTGGATGGCCTGGAACTCGACGCCGAGGCGAGCGGCACCGATCCCGAGCAGCGACGCTTCGAGGCAGCAATCGGGGCGCTGATCGGCCCGGAGGAGGTGGTTCTGAGGCACCTGCAGGTGACCCAGCCGGGGCGGCCGGGCGTGCTTCGCGGCGAAGGCCACATTGACCTGACAGATGCGGTTTCCGGCGATCTCGCGGTGACCTGGGAAGCGCTGCAGTGGCCGCTGACAGGTGAGCCGACGGTGGGCAGCCCCTGGGGCAGCCTGCGCTTCGTCGGCCCGCCCGATGACTACCGGCTGTTGCTCGAGGCACGGGTGGAACCCCGCGACCAGCCGCCCCTGGAAATTCGCCTCTCCGGGGAAGGTGACCGCGACAGCGTGGCCGTCAACCTCAACGCCCAGGTCGCGTCGGGTCGACTTGGCGGTGATGCCACGGTGGCCTGGGTTCCGGAGTTGCAGGCTGCCGCGCGCTTGCAGGGCCGCGGGCTGGATCCCGGGGTGTTCGTGGAGGATTGGCCGGGTGCCATCGATTTCCAGGGCGAGGTG
>JBLRXD010000333.1:0-4662 GCA_047920935.1 Pseudomonadales bacterium
GGAGCGGCTCGAGCGCGACCGCGCCATCGGCCGTGAGCTTGCCGCCGGCGACGATCTGGCGCGGGTGCTCGGCTGGTGGCGGTGCGTGCGTGCCAGCAGCCCCGCGCCCTCACCGACGTTGGGGGCGCGCGTGGAAGCGGCACGGCGCCTGGGGGGCGTCGCGCTGGTCGTGTTCGGCCTGCTGCTGGGCGGCCTGGTGGCGGGCGTCGCATTTGCGTATGACGGCCGCTCTCCGGTGAATCTGTTCGCCCTGCTGGGCGTGCTGGTGGGGCTGCCGCTGTTGCTGCTGGCATTCACGCTGCTGCTCCTGCCGGGCAGGCTGCCTGGGCTTGGGGCGGTGCAGTCGGTGGCCGCCGGCATGAACCTGGGGCGCTGGATCGGCGCCTGGATGGATCGTCTGCTCGGCGCCGAGCTGTTTGCGCCGCAGCTGCTCAGTTCCGGCAGCGCCAGCACGTTTTCCCGCTGGCAGCTGGTGGTGTTTTCCCAATGGCTGGCGCTGGGCTTCTTCGCGGGGGCGCTGACGGTGGCGCTGCTGCGGGTGACGTTCACCGACCTGGCGTTCGGCTGGGGCACGACCCTGCGCATGGAGCCGTCGACGGTGCACGCCTGGGTGAATGCCGCATCCGCCCCCTGGGCGCCGTGGTTGCCCCAAGCGGTTCCCGATGCCGCGCTGGTGGAAGCCTCGCGCATCTACCGGCTGGAGGAAGCCCGCTTGCCTCCGGAGCGAGTGCAGCTGCTCGGCCGGTGGTGGCCGTTCGTGCTGATGACCATGCTGGTGTACGGCGCCTTGCCCCGGCTGCTGCTGCTGTTGATTGGCGTCTGGCGGCTGCGTCGCGCCACGCGGGCGCTGCTGCTCGACGACCCGGAGGTCACCGCGCTGCGTGATCGTCTCGACGCACCGCTGGTGGCGCAGTCGGGCAGTGCCGACGAAGAACAGTTGCAGGCGGATCGGGAGGGCTTGGCCGGCCCGCGAGAGCCGGTGGCCGCCGAAGGTCTGGTGCTGATGATCTGGAATCGGGCGGTTTCCGCCGACCGGGCGCGTGCCTGGCTGGTCGAGGCCATGGGGGTGGAGCCGGCCGCGCACGCCGAGCTCGGCATTCTGCAGAGCGAAGACCAGCAACGGGCGATACTGGCGGCCCTGCAGCAGCAGGTGAAGCCCGCGGTGCGGCGGGTGCTGGTGGTGACCAAGGGCTGGGAGCCGCCGCTGCTCGAGTTCATGGATTTCCTCGGTCTGGTGCGCGAAACCCTGTCGGGCGAGGCGTCGGTTACCGTGGTGCCGCTGGCGCTCAGCGGCGACCAGGTGCACGACGACGAGCGCGAGGTCTGGGCGCGGGCGCTGGCGAGGCTGCGGGATCCGCGCCTGTACGTGATGGAGGCGGCGGTATGATCCCCACCTTTGCCGTCGTCGGTCATCCCAACAAGGGCAAGAGCAGCATCGTCGCCACCCTGGCCGAGAACGAACGCATCTTCATTTCGCCCAGGCCAGGCACCACCATGGCCGCCCACCGCTACACCCTCAGCATCGACGACGAGCCGCAGTACGTGCTGGTGGATACCCCCGGTTTCCAGCGCGCCCGGGCGGTGCTGGACTGGCTGGAATCCCGCGCCGCCAGCGCCCAGGAGCGGCCGGCGGTGGTGGCGAACTTTGTCCGCGAGCATCGCGAAGATCCGCGCTTTCACGACGAGGTGGCGTTGCTCGACCCCATCATCGGGGGGGCCGGCATTCTCTACGTGGTGGACGGCACCAAGCCCTACGGGCCCGAGTACGAACTCGAGATGCAGGTGCTGCAATGGACCGGCCGGCCGCGCATGGCGCTGATCAACCTGATCGGTGCTGGCGACTACGTGGAACAGTGGCGCCAGGGTCTGGGGCAGTATTTTTCCATCGTCCGGGTGTTCGATGCGGTGCGAGCCGATTTCTCCAAGCGACTGGCGCTGCTGAAGGCGTTCGCCGAGCTGGATGAGGCGTGGCGGCCGGCCATCGACCGCGCGGTGGCGGCGCTGACCGCCGACCGCGACCGCCGCCGCCGGCGCAGCGCCGCGGAAGTTGCCGATCTGCTGGTGGAGACCATGACCATGGTAGAGCGGGTTGCCCTCAGCGAGGCGGACGCCGAGTCTGTCGAGCGGCGGCGCGAGCACAGCACCCGGCTGCTGGAGCGGTTGCGGGAGCAGATCCGCAAGCGCGAGCGCGCCACTCGGCAGCGGGTGCAGAGCCTCTATCGGCATCAGAGCCTGCAACTCGAAGAGGCTTCGACGGAACTGCTCGGTGCGGATATCTTCACCCAGGAAGGTTGGGAGCTGTTCGGCTTGTCGCGCACCCAGCTGCTGCTCTCCGGCGCGCTGTCCGGTGCGGTGGCCGGGGGCGGGGTCGATGCCCTGCTCGGCGGCGCGTCGCTGTTTCTCGGCGCCGGCATCGGCGCCGTGGTGGGCGGCGCCGGGGCCTGGTTCGGCGGCGCCGAGCTGGCGCGGGTGAAGCTGCTCGGCCAACCCCTGGGTGGGCCGATCCTGCAGGTGGGGCCGGTAAAGGCGCCCAACTTTCCCTGGGTGATGCTCGGCCGCAGCTGGGTTCATCACCACCTGGTGGCGGAGCGCAACCACGCCCGCCGCGAAGCCATGTCGTTGGCCATGAGCGAAGACGAGCATCTTATGGATCAGCTGCCCGATGCATTGCGCCGCGGCCTGGCCGGCTGCTTCAAGGCGCTGCTGAACGACCGCGCGGACGCGGATCTGCGGCGCCGATTGCTGGCGCAGGTCGATCAGGTGCTGGCGCTGCCGCTGTCGCGGGAAACGTGATTCAACGCTTTCCTTAGCCGCCGCCGCAATGGTAAAAAGTCGGCATGAGAGGGGGAGTATGGCTGCTTGGGGTGGTTCTGGCCGGAGTTCTGGCCGGAGCAATCGCCTGGGCGGACATCAATGTCGATCTGGCGCCGGGAGAAGTCATTCGGCTCACCTGGGTAGATGCCGGCGATGCGATCACCATCGACGGTCATCTGGATGAAGCCATCTGGCAGTCGCTGCCGGCTTACGATCAGTTCGTCATCATCGAGCCCGACACCCTCGGCGGTACCAGCCATCAGACCCTCATTCGCCTGGCTTACGACGATCGCGGCCTTTACGTGGGCGCCGACATGCGCCAGCCGCCCGCAACCCTGATCCAACGGCTGTCCGGGCGTGATCAGCGCAACATCAACCGCGACAGCATCAACCTCACTCTGGATACCTCGGGCGAAGGTCGCTACGGCTTCTGGTTCGGCATCAATCTCGGCGACTCGCTCATGGACGGCACGGTGCTGCCGGAGCGGCAGTTCAGCAACGAGTGGGACGGGCCGTGGCGGGGCCGCAGCCAGAAGACCGACGCCGGCTGGACGGCCGAGTTCTTCATCCCGTGGAGCACCCTGTCCATGCCCAGCGCCGGCGACATCCGCCGCATGGGTTTGTACATGTCGCGCAAGGTGGCCTATCTGGATGAGCGCTGGGGATGGCCGGCGCTGCCGGACACCGTACCGAAGTTCATGTCGGCACTGCAGGCCATCGAGATGTCCAACGTCTCTCCACGGCAGCAGTACAACTTCTATCCGTTCGTTGCCGTCACCGACGATCGGGTGGACGGCGAAGTCCGTTATCGGGTGGGCGCCGACGTGTTCTGGCGGCCGTCGTCGAACTTTCAGCTCAACGCCACGCTGAATCCGGATTTCGGCAACGTCGAATCCGACGACGTGGTCATCAACCTATCTGCCACCGAAACGTTCTTCCCCGAGAAGCGACTGTTTTTCCTCGAAGGCCAGGAGATCTTCTTCGCGTCGCCCCGGGCGGATACCCGTGGCGCCGGTGTAGGCAACGCCGGGGCTCCCTATACCATGGTCAACACTCGGCGCATCGGTGGCAAGCCAAGGGCACCCGCAATGCCGGCCGGGGTCACCGTGCCCAAGCGTGAACTCATTCAGCCCACGGATCTGCTCGGCGCGGCCAAGGTTACCGGGCAGATCGGCGGCTTCCGTTACGGCGTGCTCGGCGCGTTCGAAGACGACGTCCGGTTCGGCGGGTTGCAGAACGGCCAGCCGATCAGGCTGGAGCAGCAGGGCAACGACTACGGCATCGCGCGGCTGCTCTACGAGGACAACGTCGACGGCGCTTACCGAGCCATCGGTGTGTTGTCTACGGCGGTGGTCAACGACGAACGCGACGCGTTTGCCCATGGCGTAGACTGGCACTACCTCACCGCAGACGGCAAGATCAAGCTGGACGGTCAGGCCATGGCCTCGGACATCGACGGTGTGGGTAAAGGCTACGGCGGCTTCGTCGATGTGGAGTACACCATCCGTCGCGGTCTGCAGCAGCGCTTCGGCTTCGAGTACTTCGACGAGACCTTCGACATCAACGATCTTGGCTTCCTGCAGCGCAACGATCATTACCGGCTGCGCAGTTCTCTGATTTTCACCCAGGCGAACCTGGGCCCGATCAGGAACAACCAGTTCGATCTGCGGGGCTTTCTGCAGAAAAACGTCTCCGAAAGCCTGCTCACCGGCGGCGGCGCGTTTCTGACCAACCGGGCCACGTTTCACGACTTCTCTGCCCTCACCACACGTCTGCACCTGTACCCGAAGCAGTACGACGACCTGAACAGCTTCGGCAACGGCACCTATCGTATCGATGAGCGCGCCG
>JBLRXD010000334.1:0-4473 GCA_047920935.1 Pseudomonadales bacterium
CAGAGCGCGCGCTTCGACCGCGGCAACCGTGGCGCGTCACGTAGACAGGGTCTCCGGCGCGACGAACGCCTCCACCACGAAGGTGCCGTCGTTGAACACCTGAATGCGCTGTGGCTGCTGAACCTGGGTTATCGGCGCTGGATGCGTGTCGAGGGGTCCGCACCTGGGCTATGATCGAGTTCTTCGGGGCACGAGAGGGAGACAGGCCGATGCTGATAACTTGGCAGGGTACGACCGGCCGCGCGTGCGGTGTGGCGATGTTGTTGGGGCTGCTCGGCCTGCCGGGGGCGGCGTCGGCCGGGTTGTGTGGCGAGCCCGGTTACCGTGCCGAGCCCGGTTGGGGTGAGTTGCCACAAGGCCGTGAATGGGGCGCCACCAGCGCTCTGTATCCCACCCGCGACGGCAAGCACATCTGGGTGGCCGAACGCTGCGGCGCCAATCTGTGTGTGGGCAGCGATGCCGATCCGGTGCTGCTGTTCGATCTCGACGGCAAGCTGGTGCGCAGTTTCGGCGCCGGGCTCATCGCCTGGCCCCATGGCATCTTCGTCGATCAGCAGGACAACGTCTGGATCACTGATGCGGTGGGCTACGTGCCGGTTCCGGAGGGCTGGGGCCATGTGGTCTACAAGTTCAGCCCCGAGGGCGAACTGCTCCTGACCCTGGGCCAGCGCGGCGTGGCCGGCGACGATGAGCATACGCTACGCAAACCCAACGACCTGGTGGTGGCGGCCAACGGCGACATCTTCGTCGCCGACGGGCACGGCTCCGCCCCCGGCGAGCCGGTCAATAATCGCATCGTCAGATATTCCGCCGACGGTACCTACCAGATGGAGTTCGGCATCCCGGGAGCGGGCAAGGGGGAGATCGACGAGCCCCATGCCATCGCCATCGATTCCCAAGGCCGCCTGTTCGTCGGCGACCGCGGCAATAGCCGCATTCTGCTGTTCGATCAGCAAGGCAACCATCTGGCCACCTGGACTCAGTTCGGCCGCCCGAGCGGCTTGTACATCGACGCCAACGACGTGCTCTACGTGGCCGATTCTGAATCCAATGCGCGCCGCAACCCCGGCTGGAAGCGCGGCATCCGCATCGGCAGCGCCGTCGACGGCTTTGTCACCGCTTTCATTCCCGATCCCGAGCCGGATCAGGACAACTCCGGCACCAGCGGCGCCGAGGGCGTTGCCGTCGATGCCCACGGCAACGTTTATGGTGCCGAGGTCGGCCCCCGCCAGGTCGTCAAATACGTACCCCTGGGCCCCAGCGACTCATAAACTCCCTCCGTAGGCGCGACCAAGCGGTCTGCGGCCGCCGCGGTCGCTTGAGGAAAAGCGGAGTTTTTCATGAAAGCGATCGGAAGAGTCACGATTCTTCCAGACCCGCCTAAGGCTGCAACCGCTCCACGTTCCACCCCTCATCGCTGCGGCTGAATCGAAAGCGGTCGTGCAGCCGGCCTTCGCGGCCTTGCCAGAACTCGTAGACCTCGGGGCGCAGGCAGTAGCCGCCCCAGTCTGCGGGCTTGGGCACGGCGCCGTCGGCATAGCGGCTGCGCAGCTCGGCCACGCGAGCCTCCAGGGTCTCGCGCCGATCGACCGGCGCTGACTGTTGCGATGCCGCGGCCGAAAAGCGGCTGTCTTCCGGACGGCTGGCGAAGTAAGCAGAGGCGTCCGCGGCGTCGACTTTGACGACGCTGCCTTCGATGCGCACCTGACGATGCAGCTCACGCCAGTGGAACAGGCATGCGGCGCGTGGGTTGTCTGCCAGGTCGCTGCCTTTCTGGCTGCGATAGTCGGTGTACCAGCAGAAGCCTTGTTCGTCGAAGTGCTTGAGCAGGACGATGCGCACCGATGGCACGGCGTCGCTGCTGGCGGTGGCCAGCGCCATGGCGGTGACGTCCTCGGCATCGGCTTCCAGGGCATCGCTGAACCACTGCTGGAACTGCACCAGCGGATCTGCGGCCAGGCTGGCGCGCCGCAGCGGCGCAGACACGTACTCCCGGCGCGTGTGGCGCTGGTCCTTCATGACGCGGATGACCTCCGAATGTGTGGTCGCGCTGGGCATTATGCGCCACTGCGATGGTCGTATCAGCTCGGCTTGTGCACGCGGTGCCAGTGCTCGCTGATGCCGTAGCCCGTTCTGTCGTTCATCCGGAATTCGGCCAGTCCCTCGTTGACGAAGGTGGCGCCGCTGCTGCTGGGAATCTTGGTGGGGCAGATGGTCATGATTCTGCCCGTGACGTTGACCGGCACACCCGCGGCGCTGCGCGCGGTCAGGCGCACCTCAGTGTGCCACAGGGAGTTCGGAGCGTACTCGCTCTCCATCCGCACCTCGAGCAAGTCCTCGGTGGCCCCATCATGATGGATCCAGCCAGCGCCTCGCAGCGAGCCGTCGGGCTGGCGGAAGCAGGATCCCCCCAGAGCCAGATCCTCGCCGAAATTCATCGAGAACCAGTTGACGAACGGAGCTGGCGGCGCGCCTGGCGTCCAGCCGCGTTCGGCGCCACCGGCACCGCTGCCGCCTGACGCGCCCCAATCCCGCGGGCCCCAGGACTTGTCGCGGACGCCGAAGCCATTGACCGGAAAGCTCTCCTCGTAGCCGTCTCCCAACAGCTCGATGCGCCCGCGCACTCTGCCGGTCTGCTCGAAGTGGCCGCGCTCGCCCGCGGCGGCGTAGTGCGGTTCGCTGGTGGCGTCGAAGTCCAGGTTCATGCGCAATGTGGCGGGGCGGTACCAACCCTCCGGCCGCGCCTTGCGACGCTCCATCATCACGGCGGCGTCGCCCACGTCCTGGCACGGGCCGTCGTAGCGCACCTCCCAGCTCTGAAAAGGCACGACGCACACCAGTTCCAGGTCGCCGGCGCGCAAGTCGCCGTCGTACCGGGTGAGGTCGCTCTCGATGGTTCGCCGACCGTAGGTGAAGGCCACGCGATCGCCGCCTAGGAACACCGCATGCAGGCCATCGGCCCAGCCGTCGCCGGGCCTGAAACCCATGCGCGTGAACATGCCGACGCCGCTCTGCGGATCGACGAAGTTGAAATAGTAGCTTTCGCTCCAGGCGGCATGGTCGCCCACCGGATGCATGCGCTCGTCGAGGGGGTTCATGCTCGGGCTGTCCTCAGTAATGGCTGCGGGGCAAGTCACTCGCAGGGCAGCGTAGCAAAGCGTGGCGAACCCGGCGAATGCCAACGGCGAGTGGTCAGGGCGAAACGTCCCGGCCAACGGGCCGCCGCGAAGGGTGCACCGTCTTCGTGCGAGCGCTGCTCTGCGGCGCACCGACGAATGGCAGCATCTCCTTCGGCGGCTTGGAGAAGCTATCTAACTATCCGATAAATAACGATTTTTACTATTGGCTCGACGTTTGCATCACAGCCTCCGCAACCAGCGCACCAGCCGCTCAAACGCCAGATCCAGACATTCCGCAAAGGAGGCATGACATGAGATCCAACGTCGCCACGCAGATCCCGGAGCCGGAGTACGGCGGCCCCCATCCCTGGCAGATTCGTACCTGGGCGCGCTGGGTCCGGCGCGCCATGCGCCGGCGCGCTTACACCCGCTGGGTCGAAGCCGCCTGCGACCCGCTGACGATCAGCGGCAGCGAGCATTTCGACGCCATCGACGGGCCCTGCATCGTGATCGCCAATCATCAGAGCCATATGGACACCCTGGTGCTCTATACGGCGCTGCCGGAGCGCATCAAGCGCGATCTGTACTTCGGCGCCGCCGAGGACCGCTGGTTCGTCAAGGGCAAGAAAAAGCTGGTGCTGCAACCCTGGTATCAGTCGCTGGTGCTCGGCAACTTTCCCATCAAGCGAGGCGGCGGCTCCGCGGCCCTCGATTATGCCCGCTGGCTGCTGGGGCAGCGCCGGCACATCTGTATCTTTCCGGAAGGCACCCGGGCCACCAGCGACGCCCTCGGCCAATTCCGCGCCGGGGTTGCGCTGCTCGCGCTCGAGCACGGCGTGCCGGTGGTGCCCATCTATCTCTCGGGCCTGAAGAACATGCGGCCCAAGGGCCAGCTCGAGGTCACCCCCGGTCCAGCGGGCGTGGAAATTCTGCCGCCACTGCGGTTCGCCCCCGGCACCACGGTGGACGAGGCGACGCGGTTGATGTGGGAGCGGATGAACGCCAGGCACCTCGAGCACCACCCCGAGAGCGCCATGCGCCAGGCCGCCTGAGCAGGGTTCTGGTCGAGCGCCCTGTCGGCGGCCGCCGTCCGGGTAAGACCTTCGGGGGCAGCGGGCGTCGGCGCGTTCCCGGGCTGCGAGACCCTGCGTGCCTGAACGCCCCCGAAGGTCTTCCCCGGCCAACGTCCGCCGCCCGCCGCTGTGCCAGTACCGGCCGCACACATCCCTGCCGTGGGAGCGATCTCCTGATCGCGATTCTGCTCGCGAAGCGACACCTCGGCCGGCTCGGATCGCGACTGGGTTCTGGTCGAGCGCCCTGTCGGCGGCCGCCGTCCGGGTAAGACCTTCGGGGG
>JBLRXD010000334.1:4573-4655 GCA_047920935.1 Pseudomonadales bacterium
CAGCGGGCGTCGGCGCGTTCCCGGGCTGCGAGAACCTGCGTGCCTGAACGCCCCCGAAGGTCTTCCCCGGCCAACGTCCGCC
>JBLRXD010000335.1:0-4642 GCA_047920935.1 Pseudomonadales bacterium
ACTCCACCACTCCAGTGTGGAACCTGGTTTTCCATGAGTAACACCAATGGATACGATATGCAACACGTTGAAACACATGTCAGGGCCGGCAGGAGGTTGGCGATCGTCCGCTTCCTGAGCTTGTTTCCCTCACGAAATGTCTCGCGAAGCAGGTAAGCCGGGCGGGACTTTCGTTGGGTATGACATCGATGTGCATGCGCGTCCTGTACGCTCATTTGGGCATAACGCAACCATGTACATGGTTACCATATTCGTCCAGCTACAGCACAATAAGCTCTTCAAGCCACTGATTCACCGTCGAAAACTAGTTAACGAATGAAGACAACTCGGAAGAACTTCGGGTTAATCCGCCGAAAAAAAAGGGCGCCCGAAGGCGCCCTTTCACTGCGGCAGGCTGCAGCTGACGGATCAGAACTGCATGGAAATCCGGCCGTAGGCGATCCGACCGCGCGGGTCGTGAATCTTGGTGTCGTACCCCGGGCCGTCGTCGATCCGCGGCGGATTCTCGTCGAACAGGTTGATCATGCCGAACGACAGCGTCGGGCCCGGCAATCCCAGCAGTTCGGTCATCTGGAAGCTGTACTGAACGTCGACCGTCAGATGCTCTTCGACCTCGGTGGAAGGCGTCCGGTTGTTCAACAGGGCGATGAACGCGTTCGGCGCCCCGTCCAGCGAATAGCTGTGGGTGTAACGCAGCGTCACCGTCGCCGAATGGTTGCCGAGCATCCAGTCGGTGCCCACGTTGGCACGCATCTTCGGCGCCGGTGCACCGATGGTCTGGAAGTTACGTCGGCCGAGGCCGTCGCGCTTGGGCGACGTCGGCGACTCCTGGAACTCGTAGTTGGTGATGTGCGTAGAGTTCCAGAACAGGTCGAATCGGCCCAGCCGGTCGGATTCGACCAGGTAGCGCACCGACAGATCCACACCCTGAGAGTCCACCGATGCGGCATTGATGAACTCGGAGCGGATCACTGCCACCGTACCATCGGAGTTCAGCGTCAGCTTGCGCGATGCCGGACCGTCGACGATGCCGGCGTTGACCTCCGCCACGTAGGCGTCCACCACAGAGGTGTTGGCCTCCTTGCGAATTGCATCTTCGAACTCGAACGACCAGTAGTCGGCGTTCACCCGCAGACCGTCGAGGAAGTCCTGGGGCTCCCAGCTGAAGCCCAGGTTCCAGACGTCGGCCGTTTCCGGCTGCAGGTTCGGGTTGCCGGCGGCGATGCCGGGCACGAACTGGTTCGGCGACGTAGGATCGAAAGGATTCGAGCGAACGTTGTTCAGCGAGGTGCTGGAGCCGCCCAACTGCGCCAGGCCCGGAGCCTTGAACGACGTCTGGAACGAGCCGCGCAGGCTCAGGCTGTCGTTGGGCATCCACAGCATGGCGATCTTGGGATCGGTGGTGTCTCCGGTGCCGCCGCCGTAATCCTCGTAGCGCACGGCTGCGCTCAGCTCCATCATGCCCAGGGTCGAACCCGCTTCGCTCAGAGGAACCCTGATCTCACCAAACACGGCGTAGACGTCGCGCTCGACCCGGAATGCCTCACCGCCGACGGTGAACGAAAAGTCGAAGTTCTGCGCGGTGCCGGAGGGCTCGGAGCGGAACTTCTGCTCACGGTACTGTGCACCCAACGCCACCCCCAGAGGGCCCGCGGGCAGATCGAACGCGTTGCCCGTGATCACGCCTTCCACCACCCAGAGTTCCTGGGCGCTGTTGCCGATCAGCGGGTCGAACATGTCGTCCCACAGGGCAGTTGCGTTGTACAGACCGTTCGGCCCCAGGCTGCTGGGGTCGCTCAGGTATTGACTGCCGTAGGGGTTGAAGAACAGGCAGGGGCCTACGCCGGGCTGACCGATGGCAGGATTACACTCACGACCGCCAAAACCCTGCAGGGCCAGTTGCATGTTGTTCTCATTGGTGTCGTACGCGGAATAGCCGTCGAACTTGTGCTCGCTCCAGGTGTTGGCGAGGTCGAACGTCCAGCTGTCACCGAGGAACGGCAGCGCGCCGTTGACGCCGAGCACGATGTGGGTCTTATCGCGGTTCATGGCTCCGGTGTTGTCGAAGTTCGACCGGCCCTTGGTGTACACCTCGGGAATGTCGGTGAACGGGCGACCCTGGAACAGCATCGGGCCGACCAGCGGATTGGCCTCTGCAGCCGCGATGGCACTGGCGAAACCCAGCGCCTGCGCTGCCGCATCGTTGATCAGCTCTTCGCCGCCCAGGCCGCGACGGAAGGCGTCGTTGCGCAGGCCGGGGTTTGCCACCGGCACCGTCGGTTGCACCACGAAGCCATAGGAGGTGGAGTTGCCGCGATCGATGGAGTTGGTGGCGATCTGGAAATCGCCGTACAAATTGACGTCGTGCTCGACCGATAGCACATAGTCGAAGTGCGCCCACATCTGCAGACGGCGCTCCTCGTCGATCATCGACTGAGTCGGAAAAAAGTCGAAGAAGCAGGTTTCAGCGCCCGTCGGCAGCAACGGGCTGGGCCGCAGGAAGCTGGTCGGCGTCCGCCCACTGGCGTGCGGCACGTTGGTGCAATCCAGATCGGCGCCCTGGACCGAGGCGGGATCGAACGTTGTCGCCTGGAATGCCGCTTGGCGTGTGGCGAAAGCCTCCCGCGACTCGCCCGGGGCTTGCGTCGCGCGGAACGTGCCGGGAGATCCCGTGGCCGAGATGCCGGTGCCGGTTGTGAAATCGCGCTCGTGGAACGGCATGCGGTTGCGCTGCAGCCAGCTCACCGCCATGACAGCGTGGCCACGCTCGTTACCGAAGCCGGCGATGCCCTGCAGCACGGTATCCCGTGGGCGATCGACGTCGTATTCGGTGAGGGTCTGGTAGTCGTAGGACAGCTCGAACCCTTCGAAACGGTCGCGGGTGATGAAGTTCACCACGCCGGAGATCGCGTCGGAGCCGTACAATGCCGCCGCGCCGTCCTTCAGCACCTCCACCCGCTCGATGGCGATGGTGGGGATGATCGAGGCGGTATCGACGAACGCGACACCGTCGTTGTTGAGATTCGGCGCTTCCGCCTGGCGCCGGCCGTTGACGAGCACGAGCGTCGAGTTCAGGCCCAGGCCGCGCAGGTTGATGCTTTCCATACCGGTGGTGGCGCCGGAACGTGCGGTGTCGGGAAAGTTCTCCGCCCCGATGTTGTAGGGCAGATTCTGCACCACGTCTCTGATCGTGATAGCGCCGGCCTTGGTGAAATCCTCCTGGCCGATGAAATCGATCGGCGACGACGAGTCAAAGGTCGATCGCTTGATGAATGAGCCGGTCACCACGATTTCTTCGATGGGACCGGATTGCTGTTGTGCAGCGGCCGATGTGGCCAGCAGCGTGCTGGCGCAGATCGGCACCCACAGGCTGCCGAACGTCTTGCGTGACCTCATGGAACCCCTCTTTGACTGGCTGGATTGACCGAGGGTTGTTGTAAACTGCTGGCGTCGCGCCCCTTGCGCGAGCCCTCTTAACCCTCGGGGCACGCAGGATACGTTTCGAAACACAACAGTGTCAATTTGTACTGTGTCCCAATTTTCCGATTTGTTGAGCAAAATACATGCGAGGTAATCCTTGAGCTTCTCCAGCAACCTACGCCCTCCGTTCGCTCGTACCACCCAGCCGCGCCTGCAACGGCCCGGCTTTTGGCGAGCCACTTGCGTTGCGCTGCTGCTAACGGCGGCCGCCGCCGCTGCAGACGAGGCCGCGCAGTGCCATGGCGTCGCAGACCGCGAGGCGCGACTCGCCTGCTACGATCAGGTGACTGCGCGCACCACGCCGGCGCCGGACGCCGCTCCGGCAGCGAATCCACCCGCTCCGACCGCGGCGACCAGAGATAACGCCGACCACGCACCACCGGCAGGCCTGGCGCACGCCGCGCAGGAGCGCGAAGCAGCCGCGCAGGAGCGCGAAGCAGCCGCGCAGGAGCGCGAAGCAGCCGCGGCGGGTTCGTCGCGCGGGCGGCGCGAGGTGTTGCAAGAAGATCAGCCCCTGACGGGCGCCGTCATCATTCAGGCGCTGACCACTTCCATTGGCCGGTACCAGTTCATGCTCGACAATGGCGAGTTGTGGGAGCAGGTCGAAACCCGGCGTGTCGACCTGCGGGAGGGCGATCGGGTCGACGTGCGGCCCGGAATGCTCAACGCCTGGCAGATGCGCGCCAGCGACGGTAAGGGCCGTTCGATTCGGGTCAGAAGAGCAAATTGAGCGGCTGCCCGGCGCCCAGCTGCCGAGAAACATATTGAAATAACCTGCCGGCCCCGGCACCGTATCGGCTGGCCCCGCGAAGCCAGGAGCAGCCATGACGATTACTCTGGTACGGTCCGTCACCGTGCTCACCCTGGCGCTGCTCGGCAGCGCCGTTCCGTTCGGTTCCGCACTGGCGGCCGATCTGATTCTCAGCAACGCCCGGATCTACACGGCGGATGCCCAGCGGCCCTGGGCCGAAGCGCTGGCCATTGCCGGAGACCGCATCGTCGCCGTGGGCAGCGGCGCCGAGGTGCTGGCGCACCGTGAAGCCGACACCCGGGTCATCGATCTGCAGGGCGCCTTCGTCACCCCGGGCTTCAACGACGCCCACGTGCACATGGACAGCACCGGCAGTCTGCTCACGGGGGTGAACCTGCTCGACGTCCACGA
>JBLRXD010000336.1:0-4615 GCA_047920935.1 Pseudomonadales bacterium
CTAGCGGGCCAAGGGTGAGGTGACGTCGCGAAATGAAACCTCCAGAGAGGTCACCACATCGATCACGGTGGGCAGTTCCGCTGCGACAGCCTGCTGCAACGCCTGTTCGAGCTGATCCGGCTCGGTGACGCGGATGCCGCGGCAGCCCATGCTGCGGGCGATGGCGGCGTGATCGAAGTCGCGGAACTCGGCAGCGAACGGACCACCGCCGTGAAGCACCCAGCCGAGGGCGGAATTGTTGAACACCACGGTGATGATCGGAATGTCGTGCTCGAGGGCGGTCATGAGGCCGTTCATGGTCATGGCGAAGCCGCCGTCGCCGCAGACGGCTACCACCGCGCGGTCCGGGTGAATCAGCTTGGCCGCCAGTGCCGCGGGTATGGCAAAGCCCATCGGCCCCGCGCCAGCGGCCTGGAGAAACCCGCCGGCACGGCGGGTCTGATAGAAATGGGTCATGAGAATGCGATTCTCGCCGGCGTCGCAGGTGACGATGGCGTCTTCCGGCAGGTGCCGGTTCAATGCGGCGATGACCCGCTGGGGCAGGATGGGCGCTTGCGGCGCCTGGTACGCCGGGGTATCGAAGTAACCCTGCTCCTGCCGCAGGCGCGCCACCCGCGCGGCGCCGTCGCCAGCCGTTGGCGGGCTGGTCGCGGTGTGCTCGAGTGCCGCTGCGAGTTGCGCCAGCACCGCGCCGGCGTCGCCGATCAACGTGTGTTCTGCCGGGAACGTCCAGGAGGCGTTGCGCGGCTCCACATCGATCTGAATGAAGGTCTGGCGGCCGCTGTCGAGCAGCGCCGGATTTTCCCGGGCGGTATCTGACGCGCCGAGCTTCGAGCCCACCACGATGACCACGTCGGCGTCTGCTACGCAGGCGTTGGCGGCCGGGAAGCCGAAGGTGCCTAACACCCCCAGAGCCAGCGGATGGGTCTCGGCAAAGCAGCCCTTGCCCGACGCCGTCGTCACCACCGGGATGTCGGCGTGTTCGGCAAAACGCGCCAGCGCATCATAGGCCCTGGCGATGCGCACCCCGTTGCCGGCGATCAGCACCGGCCGCTGAGCTGCCCGAATTGCCTGCGCTGCCGCGCTGACCTGCTCCATGGCCGCGGGCGGCAGCGCTCGCGGCAGATAATGGCGCGTGCTGTAGAGCTTGGGCGAGCTGTCGGGCTCCACCTTGCCGGCCAGCCCCGCTGCGCCGTAGAGCACGGCAACCGGGCCCGGCTGCCCTGAGAGGGCGTGCTTGATGGCCAGTTGCGTTGCCTGAACCCCGGTCACCGGGTCGTTTGCCTCGAACACCTGCTTGGTGACACCGGCGAAGCTCTGGCGCGCGTTCCAGACGCCGTAGTCACCGGTGCCTGCCTGGTAAGGGCCGTGCAGGTTGAAGCCCGGGTTGTCGCTGAAGTCGGTGAGCAGCAGCATCGGCGAAGACGACAACAACGCCTCCATCGTGCCGATCAGACCGTTGCCGAGCACCCATGGCCCTTGACCGATGAGCACGCCAGGACGGCCGGTAAGGCGGCCGTAGACTTCTGCCATGACACCCGCCAGGGACTCTTCCCGCACCGTGAAGGTACGGATGCTGTTCTGATGCCCCGCCAGCGCGCTGAACAGGCGCCCGGTATGGCCGCCGGCGATGCCGAACACCATGTCGATGCCGGCCTCCGCAAGCACCTGCAGGATGGCGTCGGCCGTCCTGGTCGTTTCGTTGATTAATGGTTCTACCGGCATGTGGATCTCCCTCTTTCGCGGATCATCCCGCCCGGTTCCAGCCACCGTCGATGGGGATAACCGCTCCGGTGACGTAGTCGGAGAGTTCGGTCGTCAGAAACTCGATGACGCGGGCGCAGTCGTCGACGGTACCGTAACGCCGCAGCGCGATGTCTTGCGCCGCGCTGTTGCCCGTCGGCCCGCCACCCACCAGATCGACGATCCGCGCGGTGGCGATCACGCCGGGCGCAATGCAGTTGGCGTTGATGCCGTAGGGCCCCAGTTCCTGGGCCAGATAACGGGTGTAGTGGGCGATGGCGGCCTTAGCCGCGCCGTAATGGGCGTAGCCGCCGCCGATGCCGGCTACCAGGCCGGCGTAGGATGCGACGGTGACGATCTTGCCGCTGCGTTGCTCCTTCATCAGCGGCGCCACCGCGCTGCAGCTGTGCACCGTGCCGTACAGGTTCATCTGCAGCACCAGCTCCAGCAGATCCGGCTCCACCAGGCTCGCCGTCGTCGCCGCCGGTTTGCCGCGCCCGCCGCCGGCGTTGGCCACCAGCACGTCGACGCGTCCCCAGGCGCGCCCGACGTCGTCGACCATGCCGAACACCGCATCGCGATCGGCGATGTCGAACTCGAACCCCAGGGCGTCGCCGCCGCGGGCACGGATTTCGTCGACCGTTGTCTCGCCGGTCATGGCGGCGGCTTCGGCCTGGAACTCCTGATACGACTTCAGATCCAGATCGCTGACCGCGACCTTGGCCCCCAGGCTTGCCAGATGCAGGGCATAGCCGCGGCCGAGCCCGCGTGCCGCTCCGGTCACAATCGCTACTTTTCCGTCGAGCTTAGCCATGTGTCGTCTCCTTGCCGCGAAACGCGGGCATCACTTCTTCGGCGAACAGGCGCATGGCCTGTTGTCGTTTCGCCATGCTGCTGGGGCGCCAGAAGTCACACATCAGGTGATCGCACTCGAGCGCGTCGATCTGCCGTTCGATGCCGCGGACGACGGTATCTGGGGAGCCCGAGATCACCAGGCCGGCGTCCACCAGAGCCTCGTAGGTCAGGCTGCCGTGGCGTGCCGGATTGTTTTGCAGCCAGTATTCGTAGCCGGCGGCGTCCCTCGCCGGGCCGGGAGATTTGTAGTCGGGCGCGGTGGTTCGGGCAGAGTGATCCCAGAACTCCAGCACCGGGGCGGCCGCCTCTTCCCGAGCCTGCTCATCCGTGGGCGCGACGTACACCATGCGCAGCGGCACGATGCCGCCGCGACGCACGCTCACCCCAGCCTCCGCGGCGGCGGCGCGGTAGCGCTCGAGCTGGCCACGCCCCGCTTCGAGCGACTCGCCAATCTGCATGGCGGGGTAATCGTGCCGTGCCGCCCAAGCCACGGACTCCGGGCTCTGCGCGGTAACCCACACCGGTGGATGAGGGCGCTGCAGCACGGCTGGAGCGATATCGGTCGGCGGTACCTGTACCAGTTCACCCTCGTAGTGCATGCGGCCGGTGCGCCAGGCTGCGATCACGGCGTCGTGAATCTCGTTGAAAAGCGTGCGCGACTGCGCGGGGCTGAGCCGAAAAGACTCGAACTCGTGGCCGGTGATGCCGCGACCGATGCCCCACTGGAAACGGCCCTGGGAGAGCAGGTCGAGCATGGCTCCTTCTTCCGCCAGGCGCAGCGGGTTGTGAAACGGCAGCACATTGATGCCGCAGCCGAGCTTGATCCGCTGGGTGGTCTGGGCCATGGCTGCCAGCAGCAGATTGGGTGACGGCACGGTACTGAACTTCGAATCGAAGTGGTGTTCGGCGACCCAGACGGTATCGAAACCGAGTTCCTCCGCCAGCTGCGCCTCTCTCAGCATGGCGGCCAGCACCTCGCGCTCGGTCCCCTGACCTTGCGTCGGGCCGATGAGAAATACCGAAAACTTCATGATCCCCCCAGCTTCGTGGCACACGCTCCCCACGACGTGCTGCTGGAACTATGGCGGGATCAACAGCCGAATACAACCGGCATCCGAGCTCGTATTGAAACAGGTTTTAATTAATGGGGCGGATCTCGATCAGCCGCCGCCGAACCAGCCTTGCAGGCCACCGAACAGGCCGCGCAGCTCCGCGGGTATCTCGAAGTGGGTGGGGGCGCCGGAGATTTTCGACACCGCGCCGGCGCTGCCGTAGGCCACGAGCTCCGTACGGGTCGATGAGGCGATACCGTTGGTCACTTCGGTGGAGTGGCTCTGCACCAACCCGAACGGAACCACCGGCGACAGCCACACGGAGCCTTGCACGTCGACGCTCAGGCTCTGCCCCAGCAACTGGCCTTGGCTGCGGAACTGTGACCCCAGCCGCGTGGTGTCGAAACGACCGGCGGCGGTCTTCAGAGATTCGCTGCCGAGGGGGGTAAGCACGGGTGTGGTGTTGGCGCCGGTGAGCCCGGCGATGGTGGCTGCGATCTGGCCGGCACCGACCACGCGCATGGGTGTCGCTTCCCCCACCTGGTAAATGACTTCGCTGCCGAATCGCCGCAGGTTGTCGAGGCCGCCGAAGGTTCCGGCAGCGAGCACCCGGCGCTGCAGCAGCGTCTGCATGACGGTTCGATCGCCGTAGGGCTCACGTTCGCCGGCCGTGGTGAGGCGATACGGCTGTATCTCGGTCTGCACCCAGACGAAGTCGACGCCGTTGCGCTGCTCTTCGGCGAGCAGGGCCGTCTCGATGACGGCGAGTACCTGGCGCCCCGCGTCGTCGGTGGACACGGATTCCTGGCGTTGCCAACTGCCGGGCGGTGTTGCCGCGAGCAGATCGAACGGCACATCGGCCCGTACGCCGCTCATGCACAGCAGCATCAGCAACGCCGGGAACCATCGAAGCAGCGACTTGGTTGTCATGCATTTTCCTTGCGAAATACAGCAGCGCAACTTCG
>JBLRXD010000337.1:0-4601 GCA_047920935.1 Pseudomonadales bacterium
CGCGCTGGGCACGGCGCCGGCGGCGGCGATGGTTCTGGGCCAGCCTGGCGGCGAGCTTGGCCACCACCCGGTCGACCTCCTGGTAGTAATCGGGCGGCAACTGATCGAGGTTGCCCGACAGGGCCGCCTGGATGATGGCGCGTTTGCCGGTGGCGTCCACCACCAGCTGGTACTGCTGATCCACGTAGTCGCGCACCTGCTCTTGCACGTACTGCCGCAGGTAGCGCAGCACCGTGAGGATCTCGCGCTGGTCGCCGAGCTCGCCGCGCTCGAGCAGCCGGGTCAGCTCATCCAGCCGTAGTGCCTGGCCGAGCCGGGCCGCGTAGACGCCCTTGTCGCGCAGCGTGCCCATGCGGGAGAAATCGAGTTGCTGGGCCTGCTGCTGCACCAGCCAGGCCAGCTGGCTGTGATCGCGGCGCAGGATGCTGCCGAGCACCTCGCGCAGCTCCGGGCTGGCTGCGGCTTCCAGCGGCCCCATCACGTCTTCGGGGTCGACATCGCGCAGCAGCGAGCGCTTCGCCGGCTGCTGAAAAGCGAGCTGGTGGAAGAAGCGCTCGAAGCAATCGACGAAGCGGGCTTTTTCTTCCCGGGTCTTGGCGAGCGTCAGGCCCAGGGCGTCGCGCAGCAGTGCGGGGTCGTGAATGCCCACCGCCTGCACCACCTCGAACGCATCCAGGGTTTCCGCGGGAGACACCGGCACCTCGGCGCTGCGCAGCGCATGGACGAATCGGGCCAGGGTCATCTCCATGGCGCCATTCTAGGCACCCTGCCCGGCCTGCGCGAGCGCGCCGGCGGGCGCGTGGCCGCGCCGCCCATCGGCGCCGCGGGTGGGTGGTTGCGCGCCGGCCCGCGCGCCGCTAGCCTCGCCACTGATGCGCATCCCGATACAAGACCTCATCCACCGCGTTTGCCGGCTGCGGCCCGACTGGGAGCACCAGCGGGTGTCGAGCTTCATCTATCTGGAAGGCGGCTACAGCAACGACAACTTCCGCTTCGAGTACCTGGGCGAGCGCTACGTGCTGCGCGTGCCGCGGCGGCCGGGGGGCGACCGGGAACTCGAGCGCCGCATCTACGCCACCGACGGCTACACCAATGGGCGGCAGCGCAACCTGCCCGAGGTCGTGGCCTTCGATCCGGCCAGCGGCGACATGATCTCCCGCTGGGTGAGCGGCCGGCTGCTGGCCGACCTGCACCTCGATGGCGAGCAGTTGGTGGAGTACCTGCGCTGCCTGCACGCCGACATGCCGCCCACCGAGCGCTGTTACGACCCGCTGGCCCAGGCGCGCGAGCATCTGCGCCAGGCGCCGGGGCCCGGCTGGCTCGAAGCCCTTGCCGACCGGCGCTGGTCGCCTGACGAACTCGTCGTCTGCCACAACGACCTGAATCCGTGGAACGTGATCCGCAGCCCGGCGGGCGATTGGGTGACCCTCGACTGGGAGACCGTGGGGCGCAACGACCCGCTGTTCGACCTGGTGAATCTGCATCAGGGGGCCGATCTGGATCAGGCGCTGCTGCCGGCCCTGGCGGAACGCTACCTCGGCCGGGCGGTGCCGGCGAGCCGGCTGCACGCCTGCCTCACCGCCTTCTGGCTGCGGGAAACCACCTGGGCGCTGGCAGAGGCCGCCAGCGGCAACGGCCGGCCGGAAATCCTCGCCCAGCAGCAGTTGGGAATGGAGCGGCTGCAGGCACTGCAGCCCAACGGCCAGCCGGCCGGCTAACCGGCCATCCAGCGGCCCACCTGGTAGTAGGCGCGGGTAAACCGCTCTCGGCCGTTGCCGGTCACTTCGAAGTACGGAAATGGCGCCGCGTCGAGGATCTCCAGGTAGCGCTGGTGCAGGCGCTCGCGGTCGTGAGGCGACTCGCGCAGCGGGTCGGCCTCCCAGGGGATGTCCGGGCGGGTGATCAGGTAGCGCCGCGGGGTGCGGTTCTGCAGGGCTTCGACCAGCCATGGGTCGAGCTCGCCGTACTTTTCTTCCCACCAGACCTGAATCACGGTGAGGTCGGTATCGGCGATAACCACCCGGGCGCCATCGGCGAGCGCCCGTTGCTCCGCCTCGAGTTGGGCTTTGGCGATACCGATGACGTCGTTGCTGGTGTAGCCGGAGCGGCCCTCGAGGTAAACGCGCGCAACCTCACTGACCAGAGGCGCGTGGAACGCCTCCGCCAGAGATGCGGCCAAGGTGGTTTTGCCCGTGCATTCCGCGCCGGTGACGCACAGCACGATGCCCGACTGATCTTCTTCCACTAACGCTACCATCGACAATGAGAACCTGCAGCCAGTATTACCAGCCAGAGGGGCCCTTTGTCACGACGCCAGCGGCCGTGAAAGGGTGGTTCTACTCTTCCAGGCCTTCCCAAGCTTCCCGCGGCCCGTGAATTTCTGCGTCGCAGAAATCCTCCCCCTGGCGCAGGCACTCGTAGTCGAGCTGAAAGGGAACCAGATCGCCCAGGTTGAGGCCTAATTCTTCGATGAACTCGCCGCTGAACGATTCTGAATGGGGTATGAATACTTTCATGGGGACCATTAGAACCCATCACCCTGAGGAGACGCTGGACGAATCGTGGAGCGGCATCAGGCAGATCATGGAGAAAGCGTGAAAAACCGCGCAGACTGACCGCGACAGCTGCGGCAACAGCTATTAACGGCCCGGGCCGAGACCCGGTAGAATCCCCCCGGACCCACAGCAGGTAAACGCGGATGGCCAAAACCATCGCCATCGTCGAGGACGATCCCGATCAGCGAGCCAACTACGCGGTTGCCATCACCAAGAAAGGCTATCTCGTAACCTCCTACGGCAGCCGCGAAGAGGCTCTGGCCGGCTTCAACGAAGCGCTGCCCGACCTGGTCATTCTCGACATCATTCTCGGCGAGGAGGTGGACGCCGGATTCCAGCTGTGCCGGGACGTGCTCGCACGGGCGCCGAGCCTGCCGGTGATCTTCCTCACCGAACGCATCAACGAGATCGACAAGATCTCTGGGCTGCGCCTGGGCGCCTGGGACTACCTGCCCAAGCCGATCAGCCTCGACTACCTGGCCGAGCGGATCTCCTCGCTGCTGCGCATCAACGAAGTGCGCGCCGAGCAGGACGGCGCCCACGTCAGCCCCACCGCCAAGCGCATCGGCGATCTGATGCTCGACCAGGACGCCCTGATCGCGTCATGGAAGGGCCACCGCATCGACCTCTCGGGCACCGAGTTCCGCATGCTCGCCAAGCTGGTGCGGGTGCCCGGCCACGCGGTGAGCTACGAAACCCTGATGAACGCCACCATGCAGAGCTTGGTGACCAACAACACCATCAACACCCACATGCGCAACATCCGCAAGAAATTCGAGAAGATCGACAGCGACTTTGCCGCCATCAAGAGCGAGTACGGGTATGGGTATCGGTGGTCCGCTGAAAGCTAGATCCCCCGATGTAGGAGCGATCTCCAGATCGCGGTCTGGAGATCGCTCCTACATCGGGGGGGCGGGGCGGTTGTGAAGTTCTTCCGGCGTTTCCGCGGGCCGCGCCTGGGCACCAAGATCATGCTGCTCGGCCTGACGCTGCTGATGGTGCCCTGGTTCAGCTATCGCCAGCTGGTGGAAATGGAGCGCTTGCTCATCCAGGGTCAATCGAACGCGCAGCTGCTCACGGCGGAGGGTATCTCCACCCTGTTCAACGGCCGCGAAGACCTGTTCAACGACCTGCCCGTGACCATCGAGGATTTCGAAAGCCTCTACGCCCACCCGCTGCAGAACGCCGTGCGCCTGGACGGCCGCGTCGAAGACTGGGGCGACGGCATGCGCGAGCGGGCGTTGTCGTTCGGCAGCGGCAGCGGCGATCAGAACGGCGATTTCCAGCTGCTGCTCGGTGAGCGCGGCGGCCAGTTGTACGTTTACATGAACGTCATCGACGAGCGCCTGGTGTATCGCAGCACCGAGCACCTGCGCCTGGACAACGCCGACCACGTGCGGCTGCGCTACATCCGCGCCGACGGCGATGACGGGCGCATCAGCATCACGTTCACCGAGCCCGGCGTGATCACCGCCTACGAAATGGACGAGGATTGGCGTTTCGCCCAGGTCGGCGTGCCAAGCAATGCGGTGCAAGGCTTCATGGAGCCGACGCAGCAGGGTTTTCGTCTGGAATTCCGCATGCCGCTGTCGATGCTGGGCTCGTCCCGATATTTCGGCATCGCCTTCGTCGACGTCGATGACCCCACCACGCGGGCCATCCGGCGCACCACTCAGACCCTGCCCACCGCGGGCAAGGAGAGCTTCAACCTGGTGGTGCTGCGCTCACCCGAGGTGCTCAACATCATTCAGGGGCTGGGCTACTCCGGCGCGCGCATTCTGGTCATCGACCCGCAGAAACGGGTACGAGCGGAAACCGGCAGCAACGTCGCGCCGCCGCCGGCCGACGACTCCAGCGCCACGGTGCAGATGCTGCAGAACTGGTTCAGCAAGATGCGCCCCCGGGTGCACCGCATGATCACCGGCGAGCCGTGGGAGCCGCGCCGCAGCCTCACCCGCCACGCCGAAGCCACCGCCGAGGCGGTGATCAGCAGCTCGCTGAGCGGCGATCCGCTGGCGCTGCGCCGCAGCCTCTCGGCGGAGCAGG
>JBLRXD010000338.1:0-4586 GCA_047920935.1 Pseudomonadales bacterium
GATTGGCCGCGGCCGCGCGGGCGGCGGCGATGGCGGCCTCCGGACGGGAGAAGGTTTTGGCCTTTGGCCGGCTCGCTGAACTTTCCGCGCGGACGGGAAACCGGGACGCCGCCGCCGCGCATCTGATCCGCACCTCGCGCAGCGCCGCGGTGCTGCTCGATCAACTGCGCGATCGGCTGGAATGCCGCGTGCACGGTGCCTGCATCGGCGCCGGCATCGAGCTGCCCGCATTCGCCTGTCGGGTGGTGGCCACCGCGGATGCGCTGTTCCAGTTGCCGGAAGTGGCCATGGGGCTGATTCCGGGCGCCGGCGGCACCGTCAGCGTGCTGCGGCGCATCGGCCGCCTGCGCACCGCTTACCTGGCGCTCTCGAACCGGCCCATCGATGCGCCCACGGCGCGGGCGTGGGGGCTGGTGGACGAAATCGCGGCGGGTTGAGCGACCCGGGATGCCGCCCGACACCACCACAGGGCGTCAACCGCCATCAGGAACCGCCAACCACTCCCGCACCACGCGGCGCAACAACTTGCCGGTCTCGGTGTAAGGCAACTCGTCGACGAACACCACCGTCTGCGGCACCCGCGACGAGCGCATGTGCGTCTTGACCCAGGCCTGCAGCTCCGCGGCATCCGCCGTTCTACCAGGGGTCAGCACCACCACCGCGGCGACCGCCTCGCCCCACTGCTCGTCCGCGACGCCCACCACGGCGGCATCGCGCACCGCCGGATGCCCGATCAGCGTGTCCTCGATCTCACCGGGGGACATGTTCTCGCCGCCGCGGACGATGACGTCGTCGGCACGGCCCTCGAGGAACAGATAGCCCTCGGCGTCGACGCTGCCCGCGTCCCGGGTCGGGAACCAGCCTTCGGCATCGGTCGTATGGCCACGGCCTTCGTACTCGCCGGAGACCTGCTCACCGCGGACGTAGATCTCCCCCCGCTGGTTCGGGCCCAGCACTCGACCCTCGTCGTCGCGGATCTGAATCTCCACCCCGGGCAATGCCTGCCCTACCGACGCCAGCCGTCGCCGCAACGCCGGATCGCGGCTGGCGGCCGCGGCGCGATGCTCATCGGGCCCCAACAGGCTGATGGTGGAACTGGTTTCCGTCAGCCCGTAGGCATTGGTGAAATCGGTATCGGGAAACAACGCCATAGCCCGCTCGATCACGGGTAGCGGCATCTTGCCGCCGCCATAGGACACGCTCGCCAACGCCGGCAGGTCGGCCGTCTGCTGCCCCTCCAGCGCCTCGATGATGCGGGCCAGCATGGTGGGCACCAGAAACGCGCTGGTGACGGCCTCCCGGCGGGCCACGTCGAGCCACGCCTGGGGCGTGAAAGCGGAAAGTTGCACCACCCGGCGACCCGCATAGACCGAGCTCAGAATCGCGGCGATGCCGGCAACGTGGTACGGCGGCACCGTGACCAACGCCGCTTCGTGCTCGTCGGCGGAGGCAAACTCGACCGAGCCGAGAATGTAGGAAACCAGGTGCTTGTGCCGCAGCACGGCGGCCTTGGGCGCGCCGGTGGTGCCGCTGGTGAACAGCAGCACGGCGATGTCGTCCGGGTCCATGGGCCACTCCCCGGGGGCGCCATCGTGGTGGGCGTCGTCGAGGAAGTGGCTGCGGGTGGTTGCCACCACATCGGGCAAGCCATGGAACTCGCCGTGACGCTCGACATCGGTCACCAGGTAGGCCGGAGTGACCCGCTGCAGCAGCGCCTGGATCTCCGCTCCGGTGAGCCGATAGTTGAGCGGCACGTAAGGCAACCCGGCCCAGGCACTGGTGAACAGGCCGAGCGGGGTCGCCAGGCTGGTGACGTCGAGCATGGCCATGCGGCTGTGCCCGGCCGTCTGCAGGCCGGCCGCCCGCTGCCCGGCGGCGCGGAACAACTGCTCATAGGTCAGCGAGGTGCCATCGCTGCTGTCTATGAACGCCACCCGGTCGGGGAAAGTCGCACTGGCCATTTCGAGCAGCATCATCACGTTCATGCCGGGTCAGTCCGTCTTCGGCAGTTTTTTCGTGTCTTTCTGCAGCAGCAAGCTGCCGTTGGCGGCGAGCCCACCCTCGCCCGACTTGACGCACAACAGCTCCAGGTCGCCGCTCTCAGAGACGTAGCGCTTGCCGATACGGATCCCCACCCCATGCTCGGGATCCACGGCCAGGCGCTCGCCGCCGGCCGCGTCGGCAACCATCGGTGCGCCGCCGCAGGTGATTTCCACCGCCTCGGCCGGCGCCGCCACCACCATCACTTCGCCGTCGCACACCACACTCTTCAGCCGCGCGCCGGTTTTCAACTGAGCCATTTGCCACCTCTCCCATTCAAGATCCACCGATTCTAGTGCGGCTGCGCGGTAATTTCCCCCTCGAAACCCGAATCGCTGAGTCGTCATGGCTGGCGAGCACCCGGCGTGATGACCCCAGCCAGGGTATTGTGGTAGTTGTGTGTGCTTGCGGCAGGGCAGATCGAGGGGAGTCATGAGTGGTCCGTTGAGCCAGATCCGGGTGGTCGAGATGACCATCGCCATCCAGGGGCCCGGCGCGGGCCTGTTCCTGCGGGACATGGGCGCCGAGGTGATCAAGGTGGAGCCTCCGATCGGCGACGGCAGCCGCTATCATCGCGGCGCCAACAACACCCTGCCGCCGGAGGCCCAGGGCTCCCAGTTCGTCGCCATGAACCGCGGCAAGCGCTCGGTGTGCCTCGACGTGCACACGCCCCTGGGCGGCCAGGCGGTACGACGCCTGATCGAGCGCGCCGACGTTTTCCTCAGCAACTACCGTGCGCCGGCGCTGGCGAAGATGGGCCTCGACTACGACAGCGTGCGCGCCCTGAACCCGCGGCTGGTCTACGCCACCGTCAACGGCTTCGGCCCCCTCGGCCCTGATGCCGGCAAGTCCATGCTGGACGGCGCCGCCATCGCCCGCGGCGGCATCGCCAGCGTCACCGGCACCGAGGCCGATGGGCCCATGGCCCCCGGCGCCACCATTGCCGATACCGCGGGCGCCATGCAGTTCGCCCTCGGCATCGTCACCGCCCTGGTGGCACGCGGAGAGCACGGCGCGGGCCAGCACGTGCAGACTTCGGCACTGGGCGCGCAACTGTGGCTGCAGCAGTGGGAGCTGACCCACGTGTGGATGACCGGCCAGCTGCTGCGGCGCAGCGGCCCCCACCATCCGAACATTCCCGGGCCGTACGGCATCTACCAGACCGCCGACGGCGGCCACTTCCTGTTCGCCGTGGCCCAGACCAACGAGGCCTGGGATGCCTTCTGGGCCTTCGCCGAAGACCCCATCGAAGCCATCAACCCGGCCTGGGACGCTCCCGGCAAGCGTCTCGGCAACGGCGCGACGATCGCCGAAGCGCTCGCCGTCCAGGAGAAGATGCGCGCTGCCTTCAAGCGTCACACCACCGCCGGATGGGAGGGGTTCTTCGCCGAGCAGCCGGACATCATCCACGAGCGCATTCGCGACTATCACGACGTGCGCGACGATCCCCAGTGCCGGGCCAACGGCTACGTCGAGGACCTCGATCTGCCGCTGCTCGGCCCCACCGCCACGGTGGGCAACCTGATGTCGTTCAGCGCCACCCCGGCCGCCACCGGCGGCCCACCGCCGGCGCTCGGCGCCGATACCGAGCAGGTGCTCGGCGAGTTGGGGTTCACCGAGGAGCAGACCAGCGCCGCGATCGAGCACGCCACCCGCGCGCGCGAAGCGGCTTTCGCGGCCGCCTTCGGCAGAGCATCGGAGTGAACGCTGCACGCGCGCCGGCATGACTGAGCGCATCCTCGAAATCGGCGACTTCGCCGCCGGCTTCTGCGGCCGGCTGTTCGTGCACGCCGGCCACGAAGTGGTGCGCATCGAGTCGCCCTGCCCCGCCCCGGGATGGGTGAGCACCGCGGCCAGCGATCGCTACCTGCACGCCGGCAAGCGGCGGCTGATCACCGCCGACGCCGGCCTGATCGCCGACCTGGCTGCCAAGGCCGACGTGGTCATCGCCGAGGCGGCCACCGCCGCCGATCTCGAAGCCCTCGGCTTCGACCGCTGGCCATGCCCGGTGCGCGCCGCCATCACCCCGTTCGGCCGCACCGGCCCGAAGCGCAACTGGCAGGCGACGCCCCACGTGCTGCTGGCCATGGGCGGCTACACCTACATCATGGGGGACGCGGATCGGGCGCCACTGTCGCTGCCCGGCCACTACCTGGAATTTCAGGCCGGCCAGTACGCCTACATCGCCGCCAACGCCTGCCGCCTCGCCGGCACCGCCAGCAGCATCGACATCGGCATGCTCGAAACCGTGATGTCCCTGAGCCAGTTCACCACCGTGCGCTGGCATTGCGCGGGCGAAATCCGCGAGCGGCACGGCAACGAGTTGTGGTCGCTGGCGCCCATCAACCTCTACCGCGTGCGCGACGGCTGGGCGTACCTCAACGTGGTGCCCGACTTCTGGGATGCCTGCACGCTGTTCGTCGACCGGCCGGAGCTCGCCATCGACGAGCGGTTCACCAGCAACGCCCGGCGGATGGCCAATCGCGCCGCGCTGAACGAGATCATCGCCGACTTCATGATCACCTTGAGCAAAGCCGAAGCCGAGC
>JBLRXD010000339.1:0-4582 GCA_047920935.1 Pseudomonadales bacterium
GGCCGCGGCGGCGCGTCTTGCGAGTGCGGGTTGCGACGTCCACGTGCTGGACGTTCGTCCGCCGGCTGATGGAAACCTCAAGTTTGTTGCTTGTGACGTCGGGCGGGCCGATGCCATCGACGTGGCAGTACGCAGCCTGCCGTCGCGCATCGACGCGCTGGTGCATGTCGCCGGGATCGCCAGCGCCGAACCGCCCGAGGCGGTGGTGGCGGTCAACTTCCTCGGCTTGCGGCACCTGACCACGGCGCTGCTGCCGCGGATCGCCGATGGTGGCGCCGTGGTGATCGTGGCCTCCAGCGCCGCGCGAGACTGGCAGCTGCGTGCGGCGGATGTCGAGGCGCTGCTCGCGACGCCCGACCACGCCGCGGGGCTCGCCTGGCTTGCGGCGCACCGGAAGGCGTGGGCGACCAACCCATACAAGTTCTCCAAACAATGCGCGGCGGCCTGGACCTATCGTGCCGCCGGGCTTGGCCAAACGCGCGGCATCCGGGTCAATTGCATCAATCCGGGCACCACCGAGACCCGGCTGTCACCGGAGTTTCGCCAACTCGTCGGGGTCGATCTATACGAGTGGGGCCTGCGCCAGGTGGGCCGTGCCGGGCGTCCGGAAGACTTCGCGCCCGTCATAGAGTTTCTGGCGCTGGGTGATTGCCCATGGTTGAACGGGGTGGAGTTGCTGGTCGACGGTGGCTACGTCGCCGGGCTCGTCGGCGGGTGGGTCAACGCGGCCGATGCCCCGGCCGCCATCGGGGCGCCCGTGGTCAGCCGATTCGCCGCCGCGTTGCGCCGCCCGGATCTGACGGAGCGCCCGCACCGCTGCACCGTCGAGCGGTGGACGAAGGTGTCGCCGAGTCTGCTGTACCGCGGCTGGACGGAGCAGTTGGGCCGGTGGTTGGCGGCACCGGGCAGCGTCTGCGTGACGCCACAGGTCAACGTGCCCTGGTTCTTCGAGACGGAATTCTCCGCCGGGCCGGGTCGGCTGGTGCAGCGCCACGCGCACTACGGGCGTTTTCTGAACCTGGTTCCTGATCGTCTGGTGGAAACCACCTGGGTCACCGGCGCCGGCGGCACTGAAGGCGCCGAGACCTTGGTGACGGTGGAGTTCGTGGCGCAGGCAGGCGGCACGCGCGTGCAGCTTACCCAGGCCGGATTCGATGATGCCGCGGCCGCCGAACGCCATGCCCTGGCGTGGCCTGCCGCGCTCGAGTTGCTGTTTGAGCGATTGGCAGGCGGTTGAAGGCTTGGGCGCCCGGCCGCCGCGACGCTAGGTCAGCTTCAACACCTTGCGCGCGTTGTCGCGCAGGAACTTCGGCCACACCGCGTCCTTGAGCGGCAGCTGCTGCATGTCGGTCATGATGCGCTCGAGCGACAGGCCCATGGGAAAGTAACCGCCGTAGATCACCTTGTCGGCGCCACGGGTATTGGCGTAGTCGACGATGGCCTGCGGGTAGTGCTTGGGTGCGAACGCGGTGGTGGAGTAATAGAGGTTGGGCCACTTCAACATCAGCTTGACCGCCAGGTCTTGCCAGGGCTCGCAGCCGTGGCGGGTCACGAACACCAGCTCCGGAAAGTCGTACATCACCCGGTCGATGTGCTCGACCTTCTGCGGCTCCATGGGGAAGCGCGGGCCGGGCATCCCGGCGCAGGCGAAGATCGGCACGTCGAGCTCGACGCACTTGGCGTAGATCGGGTACATGAGCGGGTCGTTGATGGCGACCTGAGGCAGGTAGCCGGCGTTGAACGCCCCGAACGAGCGCACGCCGAACGCCTCGTACTGGCGCACCATGTCACGAATGCCTTCCATACCCTGGTTCGGGTCGACGCTGCCCTGGCCGACGAAGCGGTCTGGGTGCTGCTGCAGCGCCTTGCGCGAAACTTCCCCGCCGACACCGATCACGCCGATTTCGATGCCGTACTTGTCCATCTCGTTCAAGGTCAGCGAGATCGGATCTTCAGTGGAGCCGTACAGCGCCTTGGGTACCTGCTTGAACATGTACTCGACCGGAAAGTCGAAGCTGGCCGAGCCGTCCTTGAGCTGCTTGCGAATGAAATCGTACATGGCGAAATCGTCGGCGGGAAACCCGATCATGGTGTCGACGATGCCGATGTCCCGGGGCATGCCCATGGCGTCAGAGACCGTGGAGCGCGTTCTGGAACAGGTAGCACATGGAGTCGCGAGGAATCTGCGCGCGGGGCAGCGGCTCGTCGATCTCCGCCGGGGTGGGGCCGAACCGGGCGGCCAGTGGCTTCAGCTTCTCCAGGTCGAACCGGTACAGCGCGGCGGCGTTCAGACCCAGCAGCTTGCGGCGGGTGTCGTCCGTCAGCTTGTTGAATGTCAGGCGCAGCGACTCGAGGTTGTACGGAAACGTGCCTTCGTAGTGGGGGTAATCGTTGCCCCACAGCACCCGGTCGACGCCGATCTGCTCGATGCCGGCGAGGTCGGCGTTGGATGGGAAGCTGGCGCCGTACCAGCAGTTCTGCCGGGCGTAGTGGCTCGGCGGCTGCGACAGCACCCAGGTCTGGTCGCCGTAGTCGAGCTCGCCGATGGCGCCCGCCTGCATGCCCATGTGGATGCGGTCCATCTGCGCCAGCAACGCCGGCACCCAGGCGCACCCGGACTCGGTCAGAATGTACTTGAGCCGCGGAAACTTCTCGAACACGCCGCTCATGATCAGATGGCGAAAGCCGGCCTGGCAGTACCAGGTCACCTCGGTGACCCACAGCGCCTCGGCCACCATGCCCTCACCGTAGCTGGGCGAGCCCTGCCCGGAGTGCTGGTTCATCACCAGGTCGTGATCCTGGATGGCGGCGAACACCTTGTCCCAAGCCGGATCGTAGAGCGGCTTGAGCCAGTCGCAATCGGGCGGAATCAACGGCAGCAGCACGCCGCCGCGCAGCCCCGCCTCGGCGATGAACTCGATGTCCTTGACGGCTTCGTCGAGATCGTTCGGCAGGATCAGGCCGATGCCGGCGCGGCGGTCGGGATCTTCCGCGCAGAAGTCTTTCAGCCAGCGGTTGTGGGCGCGTATGCCGGCCAGGGTCAGTTCGTAGTCCTGAGGCCGGGGCGGGCGGGCGGTGACGATGCTCTTGCGGAAGAACGGCGGCACCGTGTTGGGGAAGACGACCTCGCCCACCACCCCCTGGCTGTTCTGATCCCGGGTGCGGATGTCGTAGTCCCAGTTGCGCATTTTCTTGCTGCCATAATGCGCCTGGGACGGGTTGCGGTAGCCGCCGCGCCAGGCATCGAAGGCCTCGCGATACTGCGGATCGAGGTACTCCCGGTACTGCTCGTGGCTGCCGCCCGCGTGAGTGTCCGCGGTGATCAACAGGTACGCGTCGTCTCTCATGTGGCTCTCCTCCCGGGTTTCGAGTGTAGCAAATCGGCCTCCGGCGGGAATGGGGGCTTCATGCGATGCGCTTCATCTCCTCGCGCAGCCCGAGGAACAGGCCCCAAGCCATCAGCAGCAGCACCACCGCAAACGGCAGCCCCATGATCACCACGGCGCTCTGCAGGGTCTGCAGCCCGCCGGCCAGAAGCAGCGCCAGGGTCAGAGCGCCGATGACCGCAGCCCACAGCACGCGCAGCCACACCGGCCCATCAGCCGCCGCGACGCCGGGCTTGGAGGTGTGCTTCGAGGTGTGCTTCGAGGTGCGCTTCGAGGTGTAGTTGGCCAGCACCAGCGATCCCGAGTCGCCGGAGGTGACGAAGAAAACCACGGCCAGCAGCGTCACCACCACCGTGGTCACGGCCGTCAACGGCAGTTGGTGGAGAAATCCGTACAGGGCGGATCCGGGGGTGGTCACCGCCGCTTCACCGAAATCCGCGGCGCCGGAGGTCACCAGCTCGATGGCGCTGTTGCCCATGACGGACATCCATGCGGCCATGAATGCCATCGGCAGGGCCAGGGTGCCGACGACGAAACTGCGGATGGTGCGGCCGCGGGAAATGCGCGCCAGGAACATGCCGACGAACGGTCCCCAGGCGATCCACCAGGCCCAGAAGAACAACGTCCAGGCGTTCATCCATTCCGCCGTTGGCGGAGACGCATGCCTGTTGAACGACAAGGCGACGAACTCGCCCAGGTAGTCCCTCAGGTTCACGATGAGCGACTCCAGCAGAACCTTGGTGTCGCCGGCCAGGAGCACGAACAGCAGAAACCCCAGGGCCAGCAGCATGTTGAATTCCGACAGGCGACGAATACCTCGGGCCACACCCAGGGCCGCCGAGACGGCAGCGGAGACGACGATGAGCACCGCCAGCAGACCCTGTACCGCAGCGCTCTCGGGAACGCCAAAAACATCGTTCAACCCATGGTTGAGCTGGATGATGCCGATTCCCAGGCTGGTGGCGATGCCGAACACGGTGGCCAGAACCGCCGCGATGTCCACCGCATGGCCGAGCCCGCCATGAATACGCCGGCCGAGAACCGGGTAAAGCGCCGAACGGATGGTCAGCGGCAGACCGCGACGGTAGCTGAAGAACGCCAGCGCCATGCCATCGAGGGTGTAGACCCCCCAGCCGGACAACCCCCAGTGCAGGAAGGTGAGCTCCATCGCATGGCGCGCCGCCTCGACCGAACCG
>JBLRXD010000340.1:0-4555 GCA_047920935.1 Pseudomonadales bacterium
CAATACTTCCCCCCTCATGCGGAGTCCGCCGACTTGCGGCCTGAACAAACTTTCACGCACGCTTCACAGCGGTTGCGCTTAGATTCAGCTAGGGATCAGCCAATGCAACATTGGTTCCCTGCTGATATTTCTGAACCCGAAAGCTTCGATGCAACCTTGCACCCGGAGTGAATTGTCTCGTTTCAAAGACAATCTACATGACCAGAAACTCACGTCAATAGAGCTCTAGCAATGGCTATTGGGTCGAATATCGGACAGTATAAGAAGGCGCTGAAGGAGTATGTGACAGCGCTCACAGCTACCGCCGAGATCGTTTCGTTCCTTCGGCAAGAATTGGGCGGCGAGGTGACGTTGAATCAGGCGGTGCTGCTGTTGCAGGTCATGCGTAACGAAGCCTTGGGCCTAAAGACCGAAATGCGCGACTTGTCGATCAGCACCCGACTCGATCGCCGTGCTACCTCACGGCTGGTGGCAAGCCTGGGGAGCGGCAACGGCGCCCGCCCGGGATTGCAGCTCATCGAACAGACGATGAGCGACACTGATAAGCGCACCCGGCTGCTGGCACTGACCGAGAAGGGCGTTCAGCTGACAAAACGTACCGGCCAGAGGATGCGCAGCGAAGCGTTCTCGGCAATCGATCGGATTGACGAGCTGAGAGCGCGGCAATCGTCCCTCAGCGACACCGGTTGACCTATCGCATACCCTGCAAGCTTCTCGAATACGCCGACGGCGCCGGGCACTATACTTAGGCCTGCACCAAGGAGGCACCATGGCGGAAACTCGAGTTACGGTCATCCCCGGCGACGGCATCGGGCCGGACATCATGGCAGCCACCATCGCCGTGCTCGAGCACCTGCAGTGCGGGCTGGCCTTCGATTACGCGAACGCGGGTCTCGCGGCCCTCGAGCAAGGCCAGGATCTCATCCCGCCGGAGACCCTCGATCTGATCGAGAGAAACCCGGCCACCCTCAAAGGGCCGCTCACCACCCCCATCGGCCGCGGCTTTTCTTCGGTGAACGTGTCGCTGCGCCAGCACTTCCAACTGTTCGCCAACGTGCGGCCGGCGCTGTCGATCCCCGGCATTCCCTCGCGCTACGAGGATGTAGATCTGATTTTAGTGCGCGAGAATCTGGAGGGCCTGTACTCGGGCGTCGGCCACACGGTGACCCCTGACCGCGAGCGCGCGGAAGTGCGCAGCGTCATCACCCGCAAAGGGTCGACGCGGGTGCTGCGCTACGCCTTCAACATGGCCCGCGCCCTGGGCCGTAAAAAGGTGACCGTGGTGCACAAGGCCAACATCATGAAGACCACCTCGGGGCTGTTCCTCGAAGTGGCACGGGAAGTATCGAAAGATTATCCCGACCTCGATTTCCAGGAACTCATCGTCGACAACTGCGCCATGCAACTGGTGATGAACCCCCAGCAGTTCGACGTGATCGTCACCACCAACCTGTTCGGCGACATCCTCTCGGATCTCTGCGCCGGGCTGGTGGGCGGCCTCGGCCTGGCGCCGGGCGCCAACATCGGCGACACCAAGGGCATCTTCGAGGCCGTGCACGGCAGCGCGCCGGACATCGCCGGCAAGGGCATCGCCAACCCCACGGCGCTCATCCTCGGCGCGGCCATGATGCTCGACTACCTGGGCCTGTCGCCCCACGCCGAGCGGGTGCGGCTCGCGGTGCGCCGCGTCATCGGCGAGGGCAAGACCCTCACCCGCGATCTCGGCGGCAGCGCCACCACCAGCGAATACGCCCAAGCCCTGATCCAAACCCTGTAGGAGCGCTCTCCCGAGCGCGATCACTTTCCCCCAATCAGCCCCCCAAGCCTGCCGATTTCCTCTCCAACCCCATCCAGCAGCGACTGATCAAGGGGCGCGCAGTAATCGTTGATGTCATGGTTGTCGAAGTAGCTCATGCCGCGTCGGGCATCGCTGCCGAGGTTGGCCCTGCCTCTGCGGCTCTTGTTCTCCACGAACTCCTGCTCGGATTTCACCGCGTAGTGGCGCACCGTCAGCGGCGAGGCGATAACGGCCTGGCTGCGACCCGAGCTCGAATCGCCGTTGACGAACTCCGCCACATCCCCATTCGCGTCCAGGTATCTGGCGGCGCCGCGCAGTTCCGCCGTGTGCGACCACATGCGCGCCACGCAGGCCGGCTTGACCACCGATTTCACGTGGGTGTTGACCAACCGCTCGGGATTGGACGCATGCGTGAACCGCTCGAGCACCAATCCCGGCTGCCTCTGCCGCTGGCCGGCGGAGCCGTAGATCTGCCAGTTGATGGCGATGGCGCCGACGTCGCTGGGCTCGAGCAACCGAGCCAGGTGGGCTGTGGCCCTTACCCCAACCCTCGGCACCAGGAACTCGTCCGCGTCGAGGAACGTCAGATAGTCGGCGGTGCTGGCGAAGCTGTCGATGGCATGGTTGTACCATTGGAACTGCGCCTTGTGCGCCACCGGCCACCAGGTGTAGCTCACCACGCCGGCGCGCTCCAATGCCTGCAGCAGCGCGGCGGTTCCATCGGTACTGCCGTTGTCGGCCAGGTGGAAATGGTCGAAACCTGCACAGCGGTGGTAGGCGATCCACTCGAGCAGGTAGTCGGCTTCATTTTTGACGATGGCGACGATGGCGAACCGGCGACGCGTCTCGCGAGTCTCAATGGTCATGACGAATTCCTACTGATCCTCGAACGGCTGCCGGCGCGGCAAGGTTACCGCAAGGGCGCGATCGGTACGCCTTGGCGTCGTGCTTAACCTGAAGCCTTGATCCCGGACCTCAAAAGCAGCTAGCTTCGGGTGGCCCAACTGGCTGTCCCGCAGGAACATCTGCCATCGACTCTCAAAACCCGAACCTTGCACGGCGCGTCAATCGCAGCCTGCTGGCGATCAACGTGGCGTTGATCCTCACCAGCGTGCTGGCGTTCTATGCCGTCTGGCAGGTTGGCAATCTGGCACAGGAGACCATCGTCAATCATGCCAGCGAGCGCCGGCAGGCACAGGAGCTGCGGGTGGTTGCCGAGCGGTCGATCGCGGCCAACCGCGGCTTCCTGCTGACGGGCGGCTCGCGAATGCTCGTGGAAGTGGCAGAAGCGGACGCCGCCTTCTATGAGCAGGCGCGCACGCTCGATGGGCTTCTGGAATCTGCGGAGGGCCGGCAGCTGCTGGCGACAGCCGTGGCGGTGAAGCGCGCGCATGGCGAGGCGGTGGCCGAGGCTCTGGAGATGCGGGTGGGCGAGGAAGGTCTCGATGAGTTGCACGACTTCTTCGAAACTCAGGTACTGCCGGCTACGACGCGGCTGGAAGCCATCCTGCTCGAGTTCGTGGAGTACAAGACCGCCCAGCTCAACGAAGCCGCACGGAGTACGTTGGCGGCTACCAACATAGCCTGGTGGAGCCTGCTCATGCTGGCGCTGGCGAACATCGTCGTCAGCCCCCTGGTAGCGCGGTTGGCGCGGCGCACGGTGAACGCGCTGCACGCTCACGCCGCTGAGCTCGAACGGGCCGTGCGGGCGCGGGAAGAGTTCCTGGCGGTGGCGAGCCACGAGCTGCGCACGCCGCTGTCGGTATTGAAGCTGCAGACTCAGATACTCAAGCGGCGCCTGAACGCCGGCGACCCATTGGCTCATGATACCGAGGCGCTGACAGCCTTCACGAAGCAGATGGATCGCGGGGTCGACAGCTTGACCCTGCTGGTAGAGCGCATGCTCGACGTTGCCAGCTTCGAGCAGGGCCAACTGATGCTGAACCGGGAACCGGTCGACCTCGCGGCACTCACCGGCGAGGTGATCGAGCGGCTGGCGCCGCAGCTCGCCAGTGCCAACTGCAGCGTCGATTACCGATCCAGCGGCCCGGTGGTCGGATTGTGGGATCGCGCGCGGCTCGAGCAGGTGGTGACCAACCTGCTGATGAACGTGATCCGGCACGCTCCCGGGCAGCCGGCCAGCGTCAGCGTCCGCCGTGAGTGTGGGGTCGCTTACCTGGTGGTGGAAGACCGCGGGCCGGGGCTTGCCGAGCAAAACCGCGACCGCGTTTTCGAGCGCTTCGAACGGGCGGAAATCGCCGCCGACGGCGCCGGCATGGGGCTGGGGCTGACGGTGACCCGGCAGATCGTGCAGGGCCACGGCGGCCGCATCTGGGCCGAAGGTGGCGAGCGCCAGGGCACCCGCTTCGTCGTCGAACTTCCCGCTGATGAATGACGCTGGTCGTGCCCGGTAAGCTGCTCATCGTCGAAGACAACCCGGACATGCGCGCGACCATGCGCATGATTCTGGAATTCGAGGGTTACCAGGTGGCCACCGCCGAGCACGGCGAGATGGCGCAGCAAGTGCTGCGCGAGAGCACGCCGCTGCCCGGGTTGATTTTGCTGGATCTGCAGATGCCGGTCATGGACGGCCGGACGTTTCTCGCCACCCTCGGCGACGCCGGCATTCCCGGCGCCACCGATATTCCCGTGGTGCTCGTCACCGCCAGCCGTCAGCAGCTCGACCCGCCCCTCGAGACCCTGCGCAAACCCTTCGAACTCGACCAACTCCTGGACGTCGTCGCCCGGCACCTCCCC
>JBLRXD010000341.1:0-4519 GCA_047920935.1 Pseudomonadales bacterium
CTGGGCGGTTGCGAGCTCGGCGCTCCGGATGGCGGTGGCGAGCTGCTTGGGGGCATAGGTGGGCTTGGTGGCTGCGACGAGCTGCTGCTGGCGCAACCTCCCACAATCAGCAGCAGGCAGATCGCGGCGGCTGCAAACCTGAGCGGTGTTCGTGAAGTTGCTGACATACGGCTGGTTCCTCGCGGTGGTCGCGCGGGGTGGGCCCGTGCTGCTTCGGTGGTCGCATGGGGCACGGTCAATCGCGCGCGGCAGTCTCGCTGCCCCTCCGGTCCACGTCCTCCTCTTCGCGTTCCTCGAAGTAGGGGAACTCGTGGCGATAAGTATGCCCCTGCTTGGCCACCGGCACGCCATCCACCAGCATGGGTCGATAGCGTGCGACCCGCAGGCTCTTGCGCACCCGGAAGTCCATCAGGCCATCGGGTACCGACGCCACGGTGGCCAGACTTCTGACATAGCCGGTGTCGGTGACGTCGAAGGCGACCTCCACGTAGCCGGTGGCTTCCTCGCCCCCGGTTCTGACCGACGTTCCTCTTGGCGTTCCAGGTGCCGGGAAGTAGAGCAGCCTCGGCTGGGCGAAGTAGCTGACCACATCGAAGCCTTCGACCTCGGCGAGCAGTTCCCAGGCATGGGCGTACAGGGGCTCGCTGCGCTGGGTCCGGTCGAAAAGCATGTACCAGTCGGCGAGGTCGAGGACGGCTTCGGCGAAGGCCGGCTTGTCCAGGGGCTCCTGGATCTGGTGGATGCGGATGATCTGCTGCAGCGCGGCTTCGCCGGCAGGGAAGTTGTTGACGCTCAAAGCCTGCTCCATGCCGCCGGCTGAGCTCAGCGTTCCCGACTGCGGCCCGGTGTCTGCCACGAGGTACACGGGAAATCGCTCCATCCGGTAACTGCTGGCGAGACCACGGAAGGCGCGAATGGCCTGGGGGGCTTCCAGCTTGTCGTGGGCTTCGAGGATCTTCAGCGCGTGTTGGTACAAGCCCCTGGCGGCGAACACGTTACCAGTTTGCTCGTACCAGCGCGCCAGGTGATAGATGCCGGGAAGCAGGTCCTGGTCCAGCGACCCGTGGGCGCGGGCCAGCACCTCGTAGGCGTACTCTTCCCGATCGTTGGCCTGCCGGTATTCCCCCAGGGCTTTCAATACGGCGGCTTCGCGATAAACGATCTCCACCTGGCTGGGCGCATTCAAGCCGTCGTTTACCCGTGCCAGATGAAATGCGCGCTCGTAGTGCTCGAGGGCAGTGGCGTACTCGCCCTTGCCGGCGTGGGCATCGCCCAGCAATGTCAGTGGCCTTACCAGCTCGCCATCGAAGCGGTGGCTGCCGGTGTCGAGTTCGTCGATCCGCCGCTCGAGCCAGCGCGCGGCTTCATCGTACTCGCGGGCGGCGATCTGCTGCTCGATCTCGGAAAGCGGATCGGCGGAATCACCGAGGATCTCGCCGATGGTGGCCATCCCGTCGACTGGAGGATCGCCATTCGGATCACCGACCGGATCGCCGACAGGATCGCCGAGCGGATCACCGACCGGATCGCCGACAGGATCGCCGAGCGGATCACCGACCGGATCACCGGCCGGGTCGCTATTGCGGGCGGCGGCCGCCGGGACCTCTGCAGGCTCGGTTAGCGCCGGGTCTACGGCAGCCCCCTCCGGCTCGGGTGCCGCCTGGTTTGCGGCCGGCTCCTGCGGATCGGCCTGCGCGCTGAGGATCGGCGCATGTAGCCCTGCGCCCAGGCAGATGAGTATGGCGGCGCGGCCAATTGAGCCCCGGAACCGGGTTGCGTGGCGGCCTCGGCTGCTGCCAATGCGGGACCAGGTGTCAGCAAATGATGTGATGAGCAACATGTAACCCAACCTCGGGCAGTACAACGACTGAAACTGGCGATTGATTGGACCACGAACGACGGCGACCGTTCGAGTGTGGAAGTGGATAATGGGCAAGTCAAGGCGCCCAACGGGCTGGCCCACCGGGCGCTGAGGCCGGACAGCGGCACCGCGCCTGTGGATAATATGACCGCGCGCTGCAGGCGCCGCGATTCTCATCCGACGAAACTCATTGATGAAGGGCAATCCACCAACCCATGCGCGAAGCCGATCAGCAACTCGATACCACCGGGCTCGTCTGTCCCGAGCCGCTCATGCTGGTGAGGAACCGGGTGCGCGAGATGCATTCCGGGCAGGTGCTGCACGTGCTTGCCACCGACCCTTCCACCGGCCGCGACTTCCGCAATTTCTGCCGCTTCATGGGCCACGAGATGGTTGCCGAGGAGTTGAGCGGGGCCCGGCTCGAGTACTGGATCCGCAAGGGCTAGGGGGTGCGGACGTATTTCGCCTACGGGTCCAACATGAACGCGTTGCGGGTACGTGAGCGCGGTCTGGCGGTTGCCCACATCGAGTCGGCTTCGCTGCCGGGGTTTCGGCTGCTGTTCGACAAACACTCGGCACCCCACGAAGGCGCTGGTCATGCCAATATCGCCTACGCTCCCGGCAGCGTCGTCGAGGGGGTTCTGTACTGGCTGGCGGACGTTGACGAGATTGTCAAAATGGATCGATTCGAGCGCGCCCCGGTGAATTACGGGCGCGACGTGGTGCAGGTTCAGACTGGCACCGGTGCGGTCGCCTGCTGGACGTACTTCGCGAATCCGGCAGTGCGCCGAGCCGGGTTGCGCCCGCCGCGCAGCTACCTGAACCACCTGCTGCTGGGCAAGCCGTACCTCTCCGCCGGATACTTCGCAGCACTGCAGGCGCTGGTCTGCGCCGAGGACGATTGATCATGCTGCAGGCCGCCCTCGGGCACGCCGAGATCGCCGCGCGATTCAACAGCCACTTTGCGGCAGGCCGCCACGGCGGTGGGGCCGCGGTGCTCATCGGCGGCGCGGCTGAACCCCTGTATCTGCCCGCCACCAGCCAGCGGCCGGCGATCATTCGCTATACCCTCGACTACCCGCAGAGCGCGCTGCACGAAATTGCCCACTGGTGCCTGGCGACGCCACAGCGCAGAGCTCTTGTCGACTACGGCATGTGGTATCTGCCGCCGCCGCGGTCGGCCCGTGATCAGGCGCGCTTTTATGCCGCCGAGGTGCCGGTCCAGGCCCTGGAAATGCTCATGGCTGGAGCCTGCGGGCTGCACTTCCATTGCAGCGTCGACAATCCGGGGGTGGATGATCCCGCGGCCCGGAGCGACTTCGAGGCGCGGGTACGGCAGGCTGCCCACGAGCTTTGCTGCCGCGGCCCCAGCGAGCTGGCGCGGAGCGTGCTGCAGACGTTGAATCCCAACTGGCAACAGGCGCTGCAGGCGGCACCGGCGGGCATGGCTGCCGCGGCGGGTTGAGGGGGGCGATGGCGGAATCGGCGGACGTGGTGGTGATCGGCGCCGGGGTGGTCGGGCTCGCCTGCGCCCAGGCGCTGGCCAGAGCGGGGCGCGACGTGGTGGTGCTCGAGCGGCACGGCCATATCGGCAGCGAAACCAGCTCGCGCAACTCCGAGGTGATCCACGCCGGCATCTATTACCCCACCGGCAGCAGCAAAGCGGCGCTGTGCGTGCGCGGCAAGGCGCTGCTGTACCGGTTCTGCGACGATCACGCCGTGCCCGTGCGCCGCTGCGGTAAGCTCATCGTCGCCAGCGACCCGAGCCAGCTTGCGACCCTGCGCGGCTATCAGCAACAGGCCGAGCGCAACGGCGCAGGCCGACTCGCCTGGCTGTCGGGCGCCGACGTTGCGGCTCTGGAGCCTGCGGTGGAGGCGGTGGCAGGGGTGCTGTCGGCCTCCACCGGGATCATCGATTCCCACGCCTACATGCTGGCGCTGCAGGGGGAGCTGGACGCCGCCGGTGGCATGATCGCCTTTCGCACGCCTGTCACCGGGCTGATCCCCGCGCCCCATGGCCTCAGGGTCAGCACTGCCGATTTTCAGCTCGACGCGCGCTGGGTGGTGAACGCTGCCGGGCTCCATGCCCCCGGAGTCGCCGCGTGGCTCGTTGCCGATGCCCCCCGCGCCCATTATGCCATCGGCCACTATTACGCTTACGAAGGCCCGGCGCCGTTCTCGCGCCTGGTTTACCCGGTCGCCGAGGCCGGTGGTCTGGGCGTGCACGTGACCGTGGACATGGGCGGGCAGGTGCGCTTCGGCCCCGATCTGGTATGGATCGACAGCATCGACTACGGCTTCGACGACAGCCGTCGCGAGGCCTTCGAGGTTGCCATCCGCCGCTACTTTCCGGCGCTGGAGTCGCGCCGTCTGCATCCCGGTTATACCGGCATCCGCCCGAAAATCTCCGGCCCCGGCGAGCCGGCCGCCGATTTCCGCATCGATGGGCCGCCGGCTCACGGCGTGCCGGGGCTCGTCAACCTGCTGGGCATCGAGTCTCCCGGTCTCACCGCCTCGCTCGCCATCGCCGAGGCGGTGGTTGAGCAGGTCCGCGGCGCCGGGCGGCTGTCATGCTGACCTTCGGGCTGGTGATCAACCCGGTTGCCGGCATCGGTGGGCGGGCAGCGCTCAAGGGCAGCGATGGCGTCGACGTGCAGG
>JBLRXD010000342.1:0-4505 GCA_047920935.1 Pseudomonadales bacterium
ACGCACCACTTCATCGAGGCGGACCTCGCAATGAAGGAGCGTGCGCTTGCGCGGCTCGAGGCGCCGGAACACCCATCGGGTCGCCCGGGGCCGAGTTGTTCGTAGAAGCCGTCCAGAGCCGCTCGGTCGCACGGGTCGGCAACGTGCAGCACGGCGGTTGTCTCGCAGATTAATTCGTTGGACGCCGGTCTGATCTTCGGCGGCAAGCCGTCCCTGCTCGTGGTCGGTGCCATGGGCTGCTTTTTCGGCAAGCGGCCTCAGAGAGGCCAGCCCTGTTGCGCCCAGGTCTGCGCTCTTGGAGATCATCAGCGGATCGAGAATGTAGTGGCGGGGTGGGTACTCGCGTGTGTAGAGGTCGACAGGGAAAAACCGGGTTTACGGTGAGCTCGCCGAACCTGCGGCCCATTTCGGGGCCGCAGGTTTCGTGAACCAGATCTCCGGCGCAGATCAGAAGTTGGTGCTGACCGTCAGCCCGTAGGTGCGCGGCGGTGCGAAGAACGTGCTGAAGCTACCGGCCTGGAATACTGAGTCGAAGATCACCGTCTCGATGTGGTTGTCGAACAGATTGCGGGCCCAGAGCTGGGCATCCCAGCGGTCGTTGTCGGAGCGCACCCCGAGCTGCAGGTTGACCAACGTCTCTCCGCCCACGTACTTCTCCGGCGCGAGATTAGAACCAGTGTTGTGCCGGCCGCGGTAGCTCACGTTCAGGTTGCCATAACCCATGACCCGGCCGATGGGTTGCTCGACGAACAGCGACGAGCTGCCCTGCCACAGGGGTGCGTGGGTGATCTTCTTGCCCTCGATCTTCTCGAGCTCGCCGAAGTCCTGCAGGGCGATGAAGTCCTGCTTCAGGAACAGGCTCGACTCGGTCTCGTTCGGGTCGTTGAGGTCGTCGTCGTAGCGGGCGTCGGTGTAGGTGACCCCGAAAGTGAGCTGCACGCCGGCGGTCGGCATCCAGACGGTTTCCAGCTCCACGCCTTGCGAGACCATCTTGCGGGTGTTGCTGATGATGAACCCGGTACCGGTGAAGGTGTTGAGCTGGAAGTCTTCGAAGTCGCTGTAGAACAGCGCCAGGTTAGTGGTCAGCGTGCCATCGAGGAACGTCGCCTTCAGGCCGAGCTCGAAGGCATCCACGAACTCCGGGTCGAATGACGTGGTATCGACGAACACCAGACATTCGGCGTCGCTGGGCAGCGGATTGACCACCCCGGTCTGATTGCCGCACTCGAACTGAGTCAACCCATTACGGCCGGTGCCGCCGGTGGCGTCGAGGATGTCCTGGGGAATGTCGCTGGGCAGACCGAAGCGCCCGCCGAGAAACACGGCCTGGCCGCCGGTGGCCAGGAAGGTGCCGAACGCGTCCACTTGCAGCGCCTGCTGGTTGAGGTTGAAGCCGCCGGCCTTGTAGCCGCGCGAGTAGCCGCCGTAGACGTTGATGTCGTCCGTGAGGGCGTAAGACAACTTCAAGGTCCCTGTCCACTCTTTCTCGGTGTTGCTGCGGCGCCAGCTGGCGTTGTTGCACAACGACCCCACCGCCGTGAGGGTACCGATGCAGTGGTCTTCGTCGAAGGCGCCGTTCACCATGGCCAGCGCCACGTCCAGCTCCGTCCCGTCGACGGGGTCGGCCCCGTTGAGAAGGGTGGTCGCCTTCTTCTTCTCCCAGGAGTAGCGGGCGCCGAAATTGAGGTCGAGGCGCTCGGTGAGGTGCCAGACGTTGTCGGTGAAGACCGACCAGCCTTCGGTATCCTGGCCGAAGTCGACGGCGAACCCGTCGCCCACCTCGTGGTTGGCGCGTGGCGTGCCATCGCGGACCAGGGTTCGGGTCACCGGATCGAAGCTGCCCAGCGCGCTGCCGCGCACGGTGCCCGTCGGTGCCCCGGAGAACGGATTGATGAATCCGGGCTGGGTCTGGAACGTGCCGGGTGGGTTACCGAGCAGCTGATCGAGCAGCCCCGTCTGCAGCCGCGCCAGAAATTCGGGCCCTTGGGACGACAGGCGGATGGAGCTGGCGGAGCGGATGTCCTCTGTGTAACCGTAAGCGCCGACCAGGAAGTCGAATTTACCTGCCGTGAAGGTCAGCTGGAGCTCTTGAGAAAAGTTCTCGAAGTTCTCGGTGGTGAACTGTGGCTCGGCGATGTCGGCTGCGGAGAAGTCGATGTCCTGGCCGCGAAATACGTCGAACTCCCGGTAGGCGGTGATGGAGGTCAGGGTCACGTTGTCGTTGATGTCCCAGCGCAGCTCGTTCTGCACCCCCCAGTCTTCCACCTCCTCGAATGGATTGAAGTTGCTGCCGACCACGCGACTCCGGGACGGGTCTGGCAGGGGCAGGCCCTCGCGGGTGAGCAGATCGTCGATGATGACCCCGGGCGGTTCGCCGTTGTTGAGCGCGCCGCGGCTCGTGGAGCTCTGCCCCTGGAATTCCCGGTTGATGAAGGTGTATCGAGCCTGACAGCAGTCTTCGTTGCGCTCGGTGTAGTCGACGATCAGGCGGGATTCGACGTTGTCGGCGGGCGTCCACAGCAATTGGCCCTTCACACTCCAACGGTCGCGGCTGTCGAATCTTTCATCGCGTACCTCGTCCTTGATGTGGCCGTCGCGCTCGTGGTAGAGACCGGCAATGCGAAATGCCAGCACGTCGTCCACCAGGGCGTTGGAATAGGAACCCTGCACCTTCACGGCGTCGAGATTACCCAGGCTGGCGGACAAGGTGCCCTCCTGCTCGAACTGCGGCTCGCGGGTGATGATGCTGAGCGCGCCCGCCGAGGTGTTCTTACCAAACAGCGTGCCCTGCGGGCCGCGCAGCACCTCGATGCGTTCGATGTCCATGAGATCGGTGAAAGCGATTCCGGCCCGGCTGCGGTAGACGCCGTCGATGAAGGTGCCCACCGCCGCTTCGAGCCCGGGATTGTTGCCCGTGGTCCCGACGCCGCGGATGCGGATGGTACCGCCGTTGGACGTGCTGTTCGAGCTGTACACCGAGATGCTCGGCGCGATTTCCTGCAGGCCGTACAGATCCTGCACGCCGCGGGCAGCCAGGTCTTCGCCGGTAAAGGCGCTGACGGCAATAGGAATGTCCTGAATGGACGCTTCGCGTTTTGTCGCCGTGACGACAATCTCTTCGATGGTCTGAGCGCTGGCAGTACCGATGAGAGCGCCGGCAGCGATACAGACGACAAGCACTCGCGCGCAGTGCGCTCGGCCGGAAATGATCATGGTGGTGTCTCCCCTGGGCTACTTTATTACTCTGGGATTTCGATTTATTCTGGGCTCATAGCTTGGGTTTCCGGTCAGCCGGAGCTGTTCCAGTACTTCACCGGGCAAGCAAAGTGCAACATTTTGTTTCGGGTGTCAATCGCATCAAACGCTCCACGGAGACCTCCGTGGCGACAGCGGGAACCCGGCACGTAGGCAGCCTCGTTTGGCAAGAGCGTGGCGGCTCGCGTGCGCCGCCGACGGCGGTGTGCCTCCCGGAAGCAGAAGACTGGCACAGCGGTGGGGGGCGGACGTTGGCCGGGGAAGACGTTCGAGGCCGTGCCTGAACTCGGCAGGCACGCGTTAAGGCACGCAGGTTCCCACCGAATGGCAAAGCGCTGACGCCCGCTGCCCCGAACGTCTTACCCGGACAGCGGACGCCCGACCGGGCGCTGGATCAGAACCCAATCGCGATCGGGGGATCGCTCCCACAGGGGGAGGGGCTATTCCGGCGACAGCCGCAGCAGCAGATCGGCACCGTCGGGCTCGAACCCCACCCGGCTGAGGAACCGCTGATAGTTGTGCCCGCGCATGACGACCTCCCTGGCGCCCTTGGATTCGGCCAGGCCCAGGGCGTGGCCCAACAGCCAGCGGCCGAGCCCCTTGCGCCGATACCCCTCGGCCACCACCAGCACCACCAGTTCGAAGCGGGTCGTCGACAGCGGGCGAATGCCATAGGCGCCGAGCACCCGATCGTCGTACTTGGCCACCCGCACCAGATTCAGCTCGAGCACGCCCGCCAGAGCCTCCTCATCGGCCGCGACGGACGCCAGCAGCTCCCACGGCAGCTCGTCCGCGTAGGGGCGGAAGATGTGCACGTCGCGCGGACGGAAGGCGCTCACCAGTGACTGCTACCGGGGCCGCCCTTGATGGGGCCGCACTGCTCCGCGGTCACCCAGCCGCCGTAGTAGCCGCCAGGCTGCGGGGAAACCGCTTCTCCGCCGACGTAACACGACAGCGCACCAGGATAGAATGCGTACCAGCCGCGAATGGTCGAAAACTCGGCGAACGTGCGCACATAGCACCACGCGGCGGGCTTCACCTGGCGCCAGGCGAAGCTCTGCGCCACCCCCTTCCACTCGCACAACGTCTGACTGCCGGTCGCCGTGAGTTCCGCCACCGCCACGTCTGCGGGTGGGAAGTAGTAGGTCGGCGCGCCGGCGGTCTCCAGCACCCGGTAGCCGCCGCTGGTCTCGGCCAGCAGGGTCTCGCCGGCCAGCACGCGCAGCGTCGCCGTCACCGCTTCGAGCCGC
>JBLRXD010000343.1:0-4501 GCA_047920935.1 Pseudomonadales bacterium
GCGGCCTGGTGCCCGCCAAGAACCTGCCGACGGGGCTGATCTCACCCAACGCCACCGTCTGGCTGGGGCCGGGCCGGCACTTCGTGCATTACTACGTACGCGGCGGGGAGTTGGTGAACTTCGTCGGCGTGGTCGAAACCGACCGCTGGACCAACGAATCCTGGAGCCAGCGCGGCGACGTCGCCGACCTGGCTGCGGACTTCGCCGGCTGGCACCCGGTGGTGGAGACGCTGATTGCGGCCACGGAGGAAGCCTACCGCTGGGCGCTGTACGATCGCGACCCACTGCCCAGCTGGACCCGTGGCAACATCAGCCTGCTCGGCGATGCCTGCCATCCCATGCTGCCATACCTCGCCCAAGGCGCCGCCATGGCCATCGAGGATGCCTGGGTGCTGTCGATCATGCTGGAGCGCTGGGAGGACGAGCCGGCGCGCGGCCTCGCCGAATACGAGCGCTACCGGCGGCCGAGAACGGGCAAAGTGCAGTTGGCATCCCGCGCCCAGGGCAAGGAGTTTCACCTGCGCGAACGCCTGCCCGTGCTGCAGCGCAACCTGAAGCTGGCGCTCGGCAGCCGCTTCCTCCCGGAGATGGCCATGCAGCAGTTCGACTGGCTGCACGGCTACGACTGCATTCGCGGCTTCGAATAACCGCCACCACTGCAGCCGCTCGCCGCAGGGTCTATACTGCGCCCGCCGCGCGATGTCGCGCGGCGGGTTCAGGTGAACGGGAAGCCGGTTGAAATCCGGCACTGCCCCCGCAACGGTAACAGAGGGGTCCTGCCAATAGGCCACTGTGCCCGTCGGTAACTGCGCACGCCGCGGTTACCGAGGACATGGGAAGGCGGCAGCGATCGTAGTCCTCTGGAGTCCGGAGACCGGCCTGAACCCGGTGTTCAACATCCGTCCGGGAGGGACGGACAACCGGAGTTCCATCACGTGAAAAGCCGTTCCATCAGCGGGCTGTTGCCGCTCGCACTCGCTCTGTACCCCTGCGCTGCTCATGCCGGCGGCGCCAGCGCCGATATCAGCGACAGCGCCAACGACCGCATTGAAACCGTCACCGTCACAGCCCATCGCCTGCCCACCAGCGCCAGCACGCTGCCGGTGATCACCCGGGAGCTGCAGGATGGGCCCGCCGTGGGCCCGGACGCACTGCGCGACCTGCCGAGCTTCGCCATCAGCCAGGCCGGCGCCCTCGGCACCCTGACCCAGGTGCGGGTGCGGGGCGCCGAGGCCGACCACCTGCTGGTGCTGATCGACGGCGTCGATCTGATGGATCCGAGCACGGATGCCGGATTCAACTTCGCCAACCTCAATCTCGCCGGCATCGACCGGCTCGAATATCTGCCGGGCGCCCAGAGCGCCATCTGGGGCAGCGACGCGGTGGCCGGCGTGCTGCAACTCAGCACCCGACCGAGCGCCGACCGGCGCCACCTGGCAGTGGAAGCCGGCTCCTTTGCCAGCCGCGCGGTGCGTCTGCAGGCGGCCGAGGTGGGCGACCAGCACTATTACAATTTCAGCCTGGCGGATTTCACCACCGACGGCACCAACATTTCCCGAACCGGCTCCGGCAAGGACGGCTACGACAACCGCAGCGCGCTGCTCTCCGGCGGCCTGGATAGAGAGCGTTGGGCGCTGCGCGGGGTGCTGCGGGGCGTGCGCACCCGATCGGACTTCGATCCGGTATCGTTCGTCACCGGCCTGCCTGAGGATGGTGACCGGCAGAATCGCCACGACGAAACCCTGGCGCTGCTCGGTCTGGACCTGAACGGCGAGCCCGGCTGGCAGCAACGCCTGACGCTGTCGTGGTTCGACACCAGCAACCGTACCCTCACCGACGGGCGGCGAACCGCCACCGTGGACGGCGAACGGGTGAAGCTTTCCTCGGTGACGCGGCTGCCGCTGGCGGCCAACCAGCATGTCGAACTACTTGCCGAGCACCAGCGCGAGCGCTTCGAGCAACGCGGCGAGCCAAGCCCCTTCGGCGACCCCAATCAGTCCCAGCGACTGCGCACCAGCAGCGTCGGCGCGGAGTACGTGATTGCGCCTACCGAGCGGCTGCGGCTCAGCGCCTCCGCCCGCCACGACCACAACAGCGCCTTCGAGAACAGCCGCAGCGTGCGCCTGGCGGCGAGCCAGGAATTCGGCGCCGCCACGCGCGTCTGGCTGGCAGCCGGCACGGGCGTCAAGCACCCGAGCTTCATCGAGCGCTTCGGGTTCACGCCGGATCGCTTCCTGGGCAATCCCGACCTGGAAGCCGAACAGAACCGCCACCTTTCCGCTGGCGTGCAAACTCGAGCCGGCGACTGGCAACTGGCAACCACCCTGTTCCGTGATCGGCTCGAAGACGAGATCAACGGCTTCTTCTTCGACCCCAACGCCGGCGGGTTTACCTCCATCAATCGCGAGGGAACCAGCAAGCGCCAGGGCATCGAACTCAGCGCCGCGCGCAGCTTCGGCAACACCGGCCTGAGCGCCGGCGCCAGCTATCTCGATGCCGAGGAGCCCGACGGCCAGCGGGAAGTCCGCCGCCCCCGGTGGCTAGGCTACGTGCGCGTGAACCACGCCATGGAGCGGGCCGACCTGAGCGTCGACGTGTTCCAGGTGAACGAGCAGATCGACCTGAATTTCGCCAGCTTCCCCGCCACCCGGGTGAAGCTCGACCGCTACACCCTGGTGAACGCGCAACTGCGACTGCCGGTCACCGCCCGCACCGAGATCAGCGTGCGCGGCAGCAATCTGCTGGACGAGCGATACGAAGACATACTAGGTTATCGGGCTCCGGGCCGAGCGTACTACCTGCAACTGGGAATCGACCTCTGACATGAGCGACGCGACCTTCAGCCGCAACGTGGAGCGCTATGTCGCCGAGCGCTGGGACAACAGCATCGTTCCGGCGCTGTGCGACTACATCCGTGTTCCCAACAAATCTCCCGCCTTCGATCCCCACTGGCAGGAACACGGCTACATGACCCAAGCCGTGGAACTGCTCAATGCCTGGACGGCGAGCGCCGGGGTGGCGGGCCTGCGCACCGAGATCATCACCCTGCCAGGGCGCACGCCGCTGCTGTTCGCCGAGGTGCCAGGCACCGGGGCGCCAGGCACGGTGCTGCTGTATGGGCACTACGACAAGCAGCCGGAATTCGACGGCTGGGAGCCCGGGCTCTCTCCCTGGGAGCCGGTGCTGCGTGATGGTCGCCTGTACGGCCGCGGCGGCGCCGACGACGGCTACGCCCTGTTCGGCTCGCTCACCGCCATCGCCGCGCTGCAGGCCGAAGGGGTGGCCCACGCCCGCTGCGTGCTGCTCATCGAAGGCTGCGAGGAGAGCGGCAGCTACGACCTGCCGTACTACGTGGACGCGTTGCGCACCCGCATCGGCCAGCCCGAGTTGGTGGTATGCCTCGACGCCGAATGCGGCAGCTACGACCGACTGTGGATTACCTCGTCGCTGCGCGGCATGCTGCCCGGGGTCCTCAGCGTCGAGGTGCTGACCGAGGGTCAGCATTCCGGCGCCGCCGGCGGCATCGTGCCATCGAGCTTCAGGCTGCTGCGACAGCTCATCGAGCGCGTCGAGGACGCCGCCAGCGGCCGGCTCCACCCGGCGCTGCACGTCGATATCCCCGCTGATGTCCGGGCGCAGATCGCCGCCTTGGCAGAAACCCTCGGGGACGATCTCATCAGCCGCTTCCCGTGGGTTCCGGGCATGCAGCCGGAGTCGGACGACCCGCAGGAACTGCTGCTCAACAACGCCTGGCGGCCGAGCCTTGCCACCGTCGGGCTCGGCGGTGCTCCGGACATCGGCAACGCCGGCAACACCTTGCGGCCGGGAACCCAGGCCAAGCTGGTGTTCCGCCTGCCCCCCACCCTGGACGCGGCCGCCGCCGGCGACGCCATCAAGGTCGAGCTGGAACGCGATCCGCCCCACGGCGCACGGGTGCGGTTCGAGCTCGAAACGCCCCAGACGGGCTGGAAAGCACCAGCCTTCGCGCCGTGGGTGCAGTCCGCCATTCAAACCGCCTCCGCCAACTGCTTTGGCAAGCCGGCCATGTACATGGGCATGGGGGGCACCATTCCCTTCATGAAGCTGCTCGGCGACGCCTACCCCGAGGTGCAGTTCCTCGTCACCGGCGTGCTCGGCCCCAAATCCAACGCCCACGGCCCCAACGAATTTCTCCACATAGCCACTGGCAAACGTCTCACCGCCTGCGTCGCCGAAGTCCTCAAAGCCCACGCCGCCCGCTGAAGGGAGCGCGGGTCGGCTGCTAAAGCAACCGGCTGTCGCGACTGAAACTGCGCTTCAGGAAATCCATCTGATCGCCGAGGATGCGCCCGCCGTTGATCAGCGCGAGATACTCGGCGAAATTCGGCACGTAGGGCAGCGCGAGCAGTTCCATACCGCAATCCTGGAGCGAGCGGCTACCCTTGTGGTGGTTGCAACGCTTGCAGGCAGCGACCACGTTGTCCCAGATGTCGCGGCCGCGCCGTGACAGCGGCACCACATG
>JBLRXD010000344.1:0-4472 GCA_047920935.1 Pseudomonadales bacterium
GGCGTCGTCGCGAGTCAGAGCCAGCACCCGATCCATGTCGGGGCCGTCGTCGTTCATGGGCACCGGGATCAGTTCGATCCCCAGCGATTCCGACAGCGAAAAGTGCCGGTCGTAGCCAGGCACCGGCGCCAGCAGTTTCGGCGTTGGGCTGCGGTTCCAGCGGCGCTCGTCGCCCCACAAGCCGAAGCGCAGCGCGGTGTCCGCCACCAGATGCATGAGCGCCAGACTCGAGTTGCCCCAGCAGATCACCCGCCCGGCGTCGATGTCGAGCAGTTCGGCGCCCAGGGCGCGCGCTTCCGGCAGGCCACGCAGGCCGCCGTAGTTACGGGTGTCGCTGCCGTCGGAGGCGATGAACTTGCCGGCAAGCACGGTTTCCATCGGGTCCGACAGGGCCAGCTGATCCGGTGCCGGCTTGCCTCGAGTGAGGTCGAGCTTGATGCGGTTGCCCTTCTGCAGTTCCAGCTCGTCGCCAAGGCTGGCTTCGAGGCGTTCGAGTTGGTCGAGATCGAGGTCGGTCAGCTTGCTCATGATTGCAATCCAGCAGTCTCGGGGGCGCCGATCATCAGGTTGAGGTTCTGCACCGCGGCGCCGGAAGCCCCTTTGCCGAGGTTGTCGTAGCGAGCCACCAGCAACAGCTGACTGGCGTTGCCGAATACCATCAGTTCCAGGCGGTTGGAGTGGTTGCAGGCGGTGGGGTTCAGAAAGCCGGCCTCCACGGCTGCGGGCGCGCCCGCCGGCAGCACGTCGATGAACGGCTCGTCCTGATAGCGGCGCGCAAGCACCGCCTGGACGTCGTCCAGCGTTGGTGCGCCGTTGAGCTCGGAGACGAACAGCGGCAACTGCACCAGCATGCCCTGGTAGTAGTTGCCGACGGTGGGTGCGAACAGCGGCTCGATCAGGCAGCCGGAGTAATGCTGCATTTCCGGCACGTGCTTGTGCTGCAGCCCGAGGGCGTAGGGCCGGGTGTTCAGCCGCTCCCGGGTCTGGTCGTCGAATTGCTGGTAGGTGTCGATGAGCGCCCGCCCGCCGCCCGAGTAGCCGGAGATGGCATGGGTGCGCAGCGGCAGGTCGTGGGGCAGGAGCCCCGCTTCGATGAGCGGGCGCACCATCAGAACGAACCCCTGTGGATAGCAGCCCGGGTTGGCCACTCGCGCCGCGCCGCTGATGGCGGCGCGCTGCTCGGGAGCCAGCTCCGGCAGACCGTAAACCCAATCGGCGGCGACGCGGTGGGCGGTGCTGGCGTCGAGAATCCGGCACCCCGCCCCCGCCAGGGCTACCGCCTCGCGAGCGGCGTCGTCGGGCAGGCAGAGGATGGCCACGTCGGCCTGTTCCAGCAGCCGAGCGCGGGCGTCGAGGCTTTTGCGCTGCGAATCATCGATGCTCAGCAGCGTGAGATCGGCTCGCTGACGCAGCCGTTGCGCGATCTGGAGGCCGGTGGTGCCGGCCTCTCCGTCGATGAATACCTTGGTCAATGGGCGGACTTGTTGACTTTGAGGCGCGGCATTCTATTGGAAAATGACCCGAATGTCCCCTCTGTCAGGCTGGCGGGATCGGTGGGGTCATTGAGCTTCAGGACAGGGTGGCTGGCTCGCCGGTGGTGAACAGGCTGTCGAGCTTTTCCGCCACCAGGCTTCCCAGCGACGCCCGATCCAGAGCGGAGAACCGCTCCAGCATTTTCGGCTTGATGCGATGCAGATGGAGCACCGGCCACGACTGTTCGATCTGTCTCAGATCGCCCTTGGCGAGCACCGGCAGGAAGGCATCGTCGCCGGGGCGCTTCTTCATGATCGCCCGCATGCCGGCTTCGAACGGCACCTGCCGACCGCCGAGGCAGCGGTTGCCTTTGACATTGGCAAGGTACAGCCCCGATTTTCGCAGCAATTCGCCGGGCACTATGTACAGCCCGGTCGCCACTACCGCCTCCGGCTCGATGTGGAAGAAAGTGTCATGGTAGGCGTGAGGGTCGGGCAGAATCACCATCTTGCGCTGCCATTCCTGGGGAAAGTACATGCGATAGTTGGTGTACAGCTGCCCCACCGACGGCGAGTACACGCACATGGTGGTCTCGAACCGCCGCACGAAAGCCATCGCTCGATCGCGATCGGTGAAGTCGTCGAGATCCCAGGCCAGATCCGGATTTTCTGGAAGGGCTGACATGCGCAACGTGCTCTCTGCTGAGGATGGTCATGCCGACTGACAGAGCGGCGACCGTTCTTTTGCCGAGTTTAGGTGCGCACGCCCTGCGAGCGCGACAGCCGCGGGAAGAACTTGGGCGTATTTGTGATGTAGCGCTCGTATTCCGGGTGACGCTTCTTCATTCCGCGCTCCAGCACGTCGTTGCTGAGGCCGAGGAACACGGCGGTCATTACCACGGGCCCGAGCAGCGCCCACCAGGTGGCGAACGACACCGCGACCAGCCCGAGCCCCCACCACTGCAGCGCATCGCCGAAGTAGTTCGGGTGCCGCGAGCGAGCCCACAGCCCCTGGTCGAGCACCCGACCGCGATTCTCCGGTTGCGACTTGAACTGCGACAGCTGCACGTCGGCCTGCAACTCGTAGATGAACCCGGCGGCCCACACCAGCACGCCGAGGAAGTTGAGGAAATTGAGTTCGTGGGGCCGGTAGAACGCGGCGATGATCGGCGTGGCGACGGCCAGCGCGATGCCGCCCTGGAGCAGATAGACCCGATAGTAACTCTTCAGCCACCAGTCTTCGCCACCGTGCTCGCGCCACAGCTGGTAGCGCCGGTCTTCGCCCTGGCCTGCGTTGCGGGTGATCAGGTGAAAGCCCAGGCGCAGCCCCCACAGGGTCACCAGCAAGGTGATCAGATAGGGCTTCACCGCCAGCATTCCGGTCGCCGGCAGCAGCACCCAGGCGATGGCGACGAACAACGGCCCCCAGAACATGTCGATGATGCTGGCATCCTTGAGCGGCACGCTGATGGCCCAGAGCACGGACACCGCCACCAGCACCACCAGGAACGCGATCCCATACAACTCGAATATGCCCATTTGTCGTCTCTCGTGACCCCGTCAGCGACCCATTGTAGTCGCAGAGTCGTACACTTGGTTGACCCAATGGGCAATATCCTTGATTTCCTCCGGGCACACCTGATGCCCCATGGCGTACTCGTGCCACTCGACCTGGTAGCCAAGGCGCGTCAGCGCTTCCCTGGAGGTGACCGCCCGGGTGATCGGGATCATCGGATCCATGCGCCCGTGGGCCATGAAGATCGGCGCATCGACGCTGGCGAAGCTGACCTCGTCCGCCAGGTGCTCGGCATCGTGAACGTAGGTGGACAGCGCCATGATGCCGCCCAGCCGCTGCTGGTGGCGCAGCCCCAGGTGCAGCGCGATCACCCCGCCCTGCGAGAATCCGGCCAGCACGATGCGCGCAGCGGCGATGCCGCGCTCACGCTCGCGCTCGATCAGGCGCTCGATGCTCGCCGCCGATTCGCGGATTTCGGCATCGCCGGACAACGGCGACCGGGGGTCGATGTCGTACCAGGCGCGCATCTTCATGCCGCCGTTGATGGTTACCGGCCGTACCGGTGCGTTGGGGAACACGAAGCGCACGGGTCGTGACAACTCCAGCATGGGCACGATCGATTCGAAGTCGCTGGCGTCGGCGCCGAGGCCGTGCATCCAGATGACAGTGCCCCAGGCGTCGCCGCTGGGTTCGATTTCCAGGCAGTCCAGATAGTCGCTCATGTTCGACTCGAGCTATGGGTGGCGGGAGTTCAACAAGTTCACGGCTCGATTGCAACGGCCGGGCGGCGCCGTGTGATAATGCCGCGATGGATGACGGACTCGATCGCCCCCCTTCCCGTGATCTCGGCAGCCTCCGACCGGCGCTGAGGTTTCTGCGCCCTTACCTGTGGCAGGTGGTGCTCGCGAGCCTTGCGCTGATCGTCACCGCGGGGGTGACCCTGTCGATCGGCCAGGGCATGCGGCTGGTGATCGATCAGGGGCTCGGCGAGGGCTCCGCGGTGGTGCTGGAGCAGACCATCGCGCTGTTCGCGGTGCTGATGCTGCTGCTCACCGCCGGTACCTTCATGCGCTTCTACTTCGTCTCCTGGGTGGGGGAGCGGGTCAGCGCCGACATCCGCCTGGCGGTTTTCAACCACATCGTGCGCCTGCATCCGGGCTTCTTCGAGCGCAATCAGCCCACCGAAATTCAATCGCGGATCACCACCGACACCACGCTGCTGCAGACGGTGATCGGCTCGTCGGTTTCCATCGCGCTGCGCAACGCGTTGATGTTCGTTGGCGGCCTGGTGCTGCTGTTCGTCACCAACGCCAAGCTGTCGCTGGTGGTGATCGCCAGCGTGCCGTTCGTGGTGGCGCCGGTGATCCTGTTCGGCCGCAGCGTGCGGCGGCTGTCCCGGCGCAGCCAGGACACGCTGGCGGATGTGGGCAGCTATGCCGGCGAGTCGCTGCGTCACATCAAGGTGGTGCAGTCGTTCAATCACG
>JBLRXD010000345.1:0-4454 GCA_047920935.1 Pseudomonadales bacterium
CGGCTATCTGTGGGCGACGCTGACGGCGGCTTCCGCGCTGGCGGGCCGGTGGGCGCACCGGGCGGAAGCGCGCTTCGGTAGCTCCAGCGTGCTGGTGTTCATGGGCGTGTTGCCGGCCGTCGGCTACCTGGGCCTGGATCTGCTTGGGCCGGTGGGCGCGTTCTTCGCCAGCGCGAGCTTCTTCGTCGCTCGCGGCGTCGGGCTGGTGGTGCTGCGCGAGGCGCTGAATCGGCGCGTGCCGGCGAGCTTCCGCGCCACGGCGAACTCGCTGGCCAGTTTCGGCTTTCGCGGCGCTTTCGTGCTCACCGGGCCGTGGGTAGGTTACGCATTGGATCTCTGGGGCATGAGCGCGACCCTATGGCTGCTGGCAGGCGCCACGCTGGTGATCTTTGCCGGCCTGATCCTGCCGCTCGTGGCCGCGGCGCGGGCTCAGCCGGGAATGCCGGAAGCGGCGTGACCAAGAAGCGGCGGGACCGATCTGCCGGTCGCGCCGAGCGGGTGGCGGCGCTCATCCGCGCTGCCGCACCGCCTCCACCAGCTGTTGTTTGGTCATCGAGCTGCGGTTGGCGATATTGAGTTCTCTTGCCCGGTTGTACAGCTCGCGCTTCGAGCGCTGCTCCAGCGGCTTGTTGGGATTGCCAGTGCCTTGCGAGCTCCGATTCGGAGTGCGCCCTTCTTCGCGCCGCTGCTTGTTGATGGTGCGGGCAGCAATCTCCTTGGCGCGCTTGTCGTCCTTGCCGCGCTGCTGCTGGCTCTTCCTGATGTGCTCGTACTGCCGCTCGTCCTTGTCGCTCCACTTTTCAGGCATCACGGATCCCTCATTGGGCGTGTGCAGGCTCGCCGATGAACTCCGCGAACTCGCTCTGCAGGGTGTCGTCGTGAGGATCTCGCACCCTGCCGGTCAGCACCAGTTGCGGCGACACCACCCGCTGACGATAGTAGCGGCTGGTTTGTTCTTCGTCGTAGTTGATGTTGGTGACGGCAATCGACACGTCCACCAGCAGTCCGGCCATATCGGTCCACAGCACGACGTCGCCGCGGCCGGCGGTCACCTCGCCGGCTTCTGACCAGTCGATGACGGTGAGACCGGCTTCGGCGTCCAGAGAGAATGTGCTTACATCGTAGAAACCGCGAACGGCCTCTTCGTTCATCAACAGCAGGGCGATCGGGCCCACAGCGACGCCGGCCTGGAGTCCGAGACTGACGCGGCCGATGTTGAAAAATACCGGGCTGCTCCACTCGCCATCTCGATGCTCGAGCATCACGCCCTGGCCGCCCGCTCCGCCGACGATCAGCGCCGCGGCGGCGTAATCAGGGATAATGAAAACGCCTCTCGAGCGGCTGAGCTCGCCGAGGAGCTCCGGATCCTGGCGCATCTGGTGCAACACGTTGCTGGCCTCCTGCGGGGCCCGCTGGGGCTTTGGGGCGGGTTCGCGGTCGGAACCGAAAACTGGCTGGTCGGTTTCCGCGCCGCGAGATCGCGTCTGCGGCTCCGCGGTTCCGTAGGTGGTCTCGTCCTGAGCCACGGCTCGAGGCTGCCCGAACAACGCCAGCAGCAGCGCGCATGCGGCGAGCAGAGCCACTAACGTTGCCGGCCTGATCACTTCGCTGGGGTTTTTCATCCTGATTCTCCAGGCGGTTGCTTCGTGGTAACCGATGATTCGTGTAACCGAAGAAGCGAAGCAAACCCCGTGCCGGGGAAGCGAACCCGGTCGCGCCTCGACGCCGGCGGATTAACTCACGGCAACGGCTGTCGCGTGGGACGCACTACACTGACGGCTCATGACGGAGGAAAAAGTGATCACACTGAAGCGTCTGCGGTTGCTGCTGGTGTGCATGATCGCCGTCATGGCCGGTTGCGCAGCGACGGATCCGGCCACCGAAAGAACCGCTGAGCAACAGATCGACGATACCGTCACCCTCAGCCGGGTCAAGACGGCGTTGCTCGCCAGCGACGAGACCGATGGTGCGGACATCGACGTCGATGTGTACCGGGGACGGGTGACGTTGTCGGGCGTGGTGCGCTCGCCATCCAGCAGGCAGGCTGCGATCCGCATCGCCGAGGAAGTGCGCGGCGTCGATGCCGTTGAGGACAACCTGCGCCTGACGCCACGACCGCCAGCACCGCCGTAGCCCCTGAGAGACCCTGGTTGTTGACGCTAGTTGACGTCTACCGCCTGGATCAAGCCGGGCCGCAGTAGCGGGCCGCTGCGTTTGCGCTCGTACTTGCGGGCCGGCGTGTTGACGATCTCGGTCAGTTCGCCGGCCGCCAGGCCGACGGCGATGCGTTCAGGCGTTGCTTGCTGATACAGCGTGGTGCGCTGTCGCGGCACTCGTCCGGCGGCGGTGATCATCTCGTGCATGAGTTGCGGTGAGGTTTCCTGGCCGTGGAGGGTGCCGGCGGCTCGGGAGATGCTTTCGTTCATCAGCGTGCCGCCCAGGTCGTTGCAGCCGGCGTGCAGGCACGCCTTCAGGCCGGCATGACCGAGCTTCACCCAGCTGGCCTGAATGTTGGTGATGTGCGGATTCAGGGTAAGCCGCGCCACCGAGTGCATGAGCACTGCCTCTCTGAAGGTAGGGCCCTTGCGGGCCTTGCCCTTCAGATACATGGGCGCTTCCATGTGGACGAACGGCAGCGGCACGAACTCGGTGAAGCCGCCGGTGCGCTGCTGCAGGTTGCGGATGCGCAGCAGGTGCCGGGCCCAGTGCTTGGGTTGCTCCACGTGGCCGTACATGATGGTGGCGGTGGTGCGGAAGCCTACCCGGTGTGCGGCTTCCATGACGGCGAGCCACTGCTCGGTATTGATCTTGTCCGCGCAGATGATCTGGCGGACCTCGTCATCGAGGATCTCAGCGGCGGTGCCCGGCAGGGTATCGAGCCCGGCGTGTTTCAGGCGGGTCAGGTAGGCTTCCAGATCGAGACCTAGGGTAGCGGCCCCTTGCCAGACCTCGAGCGGCGAGAACGCATGGATGTGCATGTCAGGGACCGCAGCCTTCACCGCTTCGACGATGGCCAGGTAGGTCTCGCCGGTGTACTCGGGGTGAATTCCGCCCTGCATGCAGACCTCGCTGGCGCCGCGTGACCAGGCTTCGAGGGTGCGTCGCTGAATCTCCTCATGGGAGAGGTCGTAAGGCCGCCCGCGCAGATTCTCCGACAGCTTGCCTTTGGAGAAGGCGCAGAACTGGCACTTGAAATAGCAGATGTTGGTGTAGTTGATGTTGCGGTTGACCACGAACGTCACGGTGTCGCCGTTGACCCGCGCCCGCAGTCGATCGGCGGCCTGCACCACGGCGCTGAAATCGTCGCCGCGGGCGCTGAACAGCCTGACCACCTCAGCTTCATCGAGATCTTCGCCAGCGGCGGCGCGCTCGAGAATGGCGGCCAGGTCGGCGGAGACACGCTTCGGTCGGCGGGCGACGGCGTCGAGCACATCGGTCGGTGGCTCGATCTCGGCTCCCGGGCACCAGTCGTCGTGGCGCGGCAGGCCCTCCGCATCCACCAGTTCGAGAACCCGCTCATGCATCCCCGCGTCGACCCAGGTGTCGAGGTCGCGAACGAAGCGCGGGTATACGGTCAGGCGCTCGTGCAGATGCTTGCCAGCGGCCGCGGTCTCCCGGGTCAACTCTTCCAGGTGGGGCCAGGGAGCTTCCGGATTCACGAAATCGGGGGTCAGTGGCGATACCCCACCCCAGTCGTTGATGCCGGCGTCGACGATCTTCGGCAGCACCCCGGGGCTCAGATTCGGCGGCGCCTGAACGCTCATGCCGGCGCCGAACAGCAGGCGCGCTATGGCGATGGTCCAGAGCAGCTCGTTCAGGTCGGGCTCGGGCGCGTGGGCCATCTTGGTTTCCGGCTTGGCGCGGAAGTTCTGCACGATGATTTCCTGGATGTGGCCGTGACGCTCGTGCACGTCGCGGATGGCCAGCAGCGATTCGACCCGTTCGCGCCGGGTCTCGCCGATGCCGATGAGAATCCCGGTGGTGAAGGGTACGCGGGCGGCGCCGGCCAGCTCCAGGGTTTCCAGGCGCACGGCGGGCACCTTGTCCGGCGACCCGTAGTGAGGCATGCCCTTCTCGCAGAGCCGATCCGAGAGCGACTCCAGCATGATCCCCATGGATGGCGACACCGGGCGCAGGCGCTCCAGTTCGGCGGCGCTCATGGTGCCGGGATTCAGGTGGGGCAGCAGCCCGGTCTCGTCGAGCACCCGCTGCGCCACGTGGTGCAGATAATCGAGGGTGGTCGCAAAGCCCATGGCGTCGAGCGCATCACGGGCCGCTTTGTAGCGTAATTCCGGCTTTTCGCCCAGAGTGAACAGGGCTTCCTTGCAGCCCATGGCGGCCCCGTGCCGGGCGATGTCCAGCACTTCGTCCACCGTCAGGTAAGCCGCCTTGAGTTTGCGCGGCACCTGAGCGAACGTGCAGTAGTGGCAGACGTCACGGCACAGGTGCGTGAG
>JBLRXD010000346.1:0-1847 GCA_047920935.1 Pseudomonadales bacterium
GGGGCACTCGGCGGGTGCGCACATCGCGTCGCTGGTGCATTACGATCAACGCTACCTGGAACGTGCCGGCGCCAGCCTCACCGCCTGCGGCTTCGTCGGGCTGGCGGGCCCCTACGACTTCCTGCCATTGGTTTCGCCAACGCTCAAGGACATCTTTCCCGCCGCGCTCCGCGACGCCAGCCAACCCGTCAACTTCGTGGATGGCTTCGAGGGCCCGGCGCTGCTGATCCACGGGCTGCAGGACGACATCGTGAAGCCGCGCAACTCGGCAAGCCTGGCCGAGTCCGTGCGGCAGGCGGGAGGCGAAGCAGAACTGCGGATTTTCGAAGACCGCGGCCACCTCGGCGTGTTGCTCGGCATGTCGCAGCCGCTGCGGTTTCTAGCGCCGATCCTCGACGCGGTGAGCGACTTCGTCAACCGCCAGGAGTGCGCCGACGGCTCGAGTCAGGCGCCCGCTGACAACTCCCGCTCGGCGTACTCGCGAATGAGTTTGTAGTCGGCCTTGCCGTTCGGCGCACGCTCAAGGCTGCCGCGAGCGAAGATGCGCTTCGGCACTTTGTAGCCCGCCAGATGCCCGTGCACGAACTCGCGCAGCGCGGCTTCATCGAACTCGCAGCCGGGATTCAGCGCCACCACGGCATTGACGGACTGCCCCCAGCGCTCGTCGGCTAGCCCCACCACCAGCGCGTCAGCCACCGATTCATGGTGCTTGAGCGCTTCCTCGACCTCTTCCGGATAGACCTTCTCGCCGGCGGTATTGATGCAGTTGCTGCCGCGGCCCAGCAGCGTCAGGCTGCCATCCGACTCCACCCGCACCCAGTCTCCGGGAATGGAGTAGCGCACGCCGTCGATGACCGGGAAGGTCCGGGCGGTCTTGTCTTCGTCCTTGTAGTAACCAACCGGGAGATTGCCGCACACGGCCACCATGCCCGACTCGCCGGAGCCCGGCACTACTTCGCGGTGATCGTCGGTGAAGACCCTGCATTTCGGCCCCAGCGTGAACGATGCCACCTCGATGGTCTGATCTTTGGTCATCACCGAACTGCCGAGGCCGATGGCTTCGGACGAGGAGAAGCCGTCTACCAGCAGCAGTTGATCGTTGTGCCGCAGCAGGGCCTCCTTGACACTGCGGGTCCACATGACGCCGGACGAAGAGACGACGCCGAGGGCCGAGATGTCGTAGCGGCCGGGTTCCGCATCCAGCAGTTCGGCGATGGGGCGGGCGAAGGCGTCGCCAACGATGGTCGCTGCGGTGACCCGGCGACGCTCCATGACTTCGAGCGCCTCACGGCCGGTGAAGCTGCGCCCGGCCAGGGTCACGCAGGTACCGCCGCGGCTCATGGCGCCTACCGACGACAGCAGGCCGGTGCCGTGCATGAGCGGGGGCAGCGGCAGATTGACGGGCGGTGTTTCCCGGCGTACCCGCTCGATGTGTTCGGCCAGGGTTTCGCAAGGCGGCTGACCGAGACGAGGGTTGCCGCCGGCGCCGGTCACCTTCCACAGATCGTCATGACGCCACATCACCCCTTTGGGCATGCCGGTGGTGCCGCCGGTGTAGAGGAACAGCATGTCGTCACCGGAACGCTGCAGGGCCAGGGGGGCGCCGTCACCCGCGCCGATCAGTTCTTCGTAGGGCAATGCGCCCGGGTCGCCGGGGTTGCCATCGTCTACCTCGATCCACAACTTCACGCCGGGCAGTTGGCCGCGGATCTTGCTCACATGAGCGGCAAACTCGGCGGCGTAGATCACCGCTACGGCATCGGAGTTGTCGAGCAGATAGATCAGCTCGTGATCGACGTAGCGATAGTTGACGTTGACGTGGGTCAGACGAGCCTTGAAGCCGGCTG
>JBLRXD010000346.1:1857-4424 GCA_047920935.1 Pseudomonadales bacterium
CCGGGCAGTTGCGCATGTAAAAGCCGATCTTGTCGCCTGGTTGGGCGCCGCCGGCGAGCAGTGCCCGGGCCAGATTGTTACTGCGATGGCGAAACTCTCCCCAGGTGATCTCGCGGTCACCGTGCGCCAGCGCCAGCCGCGTGGCCGGCACCGCCGCGTCTATGGCATCGAGAATATCGCCGTAGTTCCATTGGAAACCCATCGTTACTTCCTCTCCCCCAAAGGTACAACGGTAGCGGGCGATCACCACCAGGTCGAGTGTGGCAGCTAGAAGTCCATGGGCAATGGCAGATGGTTCTGGAGAATCCAGTCGCGCTGCTCCAGCAGGATCGGATCGCAGCCGCCTATGGCCTCGCCACCCAGGTCGTAAGCTTTGCGCAGCCCGGCGGGCGTCGGGCACTGCTCGTGCGGTAGCGTGCGCAGCAGCTGACTGAAGTAGACCCAGTAAACGTCCAAAGCCGACAGCCTGTCGCCGATGAGGTAGCGGCTGCCGGCGGCGCGCTGGGCGTGAACGTGTTCGGTGAAGGTGTCGAGGATCAGCCGCGCTGCGTCGAGAGCTTTGGCTCTGGCTTGCTCGCTGTAGCCGTACTGGGCGTACATGGGGTTGCTCAATGCCTCTTTGGCCGCGCGCTCCGGCCCACCCAGGCCCAGCATGACAAGTCGCATGTGCCAGACCAAGCCGTTCTCGCCGATGAGCTCATTGCACAGGCCGATCATGGTCATGCGCGCGCCCATGTCGCCGGGCACCAGGGCCGGCCCGGTCCCCAGGCGCTCGGCCAGATTGAGGATCTCGAGCCAACCAACGCGGGGCGCCTCGTCGTTGTAAACGGCGATGGGCGCGTTGCGGTGTCGCGTCCACGCCACCAGCTCCGCGTTTTCGCCTGCGCCCCGCTGGGCCACCGCAACGTAAGGTACGTGCTTCAGGTCGAGTATGGCTTTCGCCGACATGGAGTAGGGCGCTGGCACCCCAGCGGTGAGGGCCAGACGCAGGCCGGGCAGATCTCTGGCGTCGTCGGGTTCGACATACTTCATGGGGCGTGCCTTCAGCTCAAGGATCGCCAAGAATACCGAATTCAGCAACGGAGCGGTCGCATAATAGATGTACGAGAACGTTTCGCACCAAATTGCTTGTCCCTACTGCGGCGAGATCATCGATGTGCTGGTGGACACCAGCGTCGAGCATCAGCAGTACGTGGAGGACTGCAGCGTCTGTTGCCGGCCGATCGCGCTCACGGTCACCGTCGACGCCGACGGCGTGTCCGTCGTGGCGCGGGATGAAAACGATGCCTAGCGCCTGCCCGGCGGTTGGCGGCTCAGGGAGTGGCCAGATCCATGGTGGTGCGCAGCTGCCGATAGACCGTGGGCTCGCCGACGGCGAGTTCGTCACGAACGCGCTGCAGGGGCAGCGCGAGCAGGCCCTCCCAGTCTGCGGCGGGCAGCCATGCGGCGCGGCGCCCGGCCCGGAATGCCGACCAGGCGGCACGGAAGATCCGTCGGTCTCCGGATACGCGAGCGATCTTCAGCGTGCCGGCGACGACGATCAACGCCAGGCCCGGGTTGCGCGTCTGCGCCACGGTGAAGGCGAGCAGACAGGCTTCGCCGGAAACGTCCCGGCCGTAGCCGCAGGTGACGTGCCAGAGATCGTGCATGTCCCGCAGCCGGGCCGCGTAGCGGCCGATCTGTGGGTTGAGAACGGTCTGCTCTGCGGCGCTGGCGTCTTTGAGGCCTTCGGCGGTAAGGTTCTCTCGCTCGACGAAGGCGAGGTAATGGCGGCCGAGGCTGCCTTCCGGCAGTGCGCGCAGGTAGTCGCGATTCTGCAGCACCTCGATCAGTTCGCGCTTCTCGGCCAGCACCGCGCGCCCGGTGGCCGTGCGCGTGAAGCGGTTGTAGCCGCGCAGCAGCGTCTTCCCGGACAGTGCGCGAACGATGGTGAATACTTGCTGGGTTTCTTCCGGATTGGCGAGCAAGGCTCGCAACGCGGCCCAGGCTTGCCGCGGTCGCAGCGCAAACGGATCCGAGGTTGGGGTGTGCAAAGACATCCAGCGATCAACAACAATAACGACGACGATAATGCTACCGGTATCAACAATAATGTCAATAATGGAAAGGGGGTCCATCGGATGACGGGTAGACGGCGCCGCACCCCCGAGCAGGCACGTGCCGAGATCCTTGCTGCGGCGGAGCAACGCCTGCGGGAGCATGGCATCACCGGCCTCAACGTGGTGGACGTGGCGGCAGCCGCAGGCATGCGTCATGCCACGGTGCTGCACCATTTCGGCAATTCCGCCGGCATGCGGCGCGAGTTGGTGGCGTACATGACCGACCGGCTGCTGCGCGACATCCTCGAGGCGCTGCAGCAGCAACCGGGCGTCGGCGCGCCGGAGATTCTTCGCACCCTGTTCGAAGCTTTGTCGAGAGGCGGTCACATCAAACTGCTGGCCTGGCTGAGCCTGGGGGGCGACGAGTTGAACGAGGGGGCTTCGGCATCGGCGCACCTGGCGGAGCGTTTCGCCGAGCTGGTGCCGGTGCTGGCTGCCAGGTTGCAGGGCGAGCTGGATCCGGAGCAG
>JBLRXD010000347.1:0-4375 GCA_047920935.1 Pseudomonadales bacterium
GCTGCGTGGCCAACGTGACCGCCAGCCGGGTCAGCATGAAGACCGAGCGCAAGATGCGCATCTTCGAACCGGATGCCTACTACAGCATCGACTTCCAGGAGAAGACCGTGGCCATCCACCGGCGCGGCCCCGGCGGCAGCAGTCGCAGGCTGACGGCCACCGCCGCGACCGCGGTGAGCACCCCCACCAGCCAGGCGCCCGGGTCGCCTCCGGTGAGCACCAGCCACAGGCCGAGGAATGCCAGAAATCGTTTCACCAGGACGAGCATCACACCTCCGACTGCAATGACGGTCGCACATTGTAAAGCAGCCGGCCGGGCAGCGACCGAGCATGGCGCAATGCAAGCAGCGTGTTTCCGGGGAATCTGAGCCTGGACGCGACGATCACTCCGGCTGCTGCGTACCCCGGTTGGCACCCGGGACCCAGGCCGACAGCAGCCATTCGCGCCTCCCAGCATGATAGCGATGGCACCCCGCGAGTGACAATGGACCCCTCTTTGCAAGCCTCCGGGGCTTTGCAAGAGTCTGGGCAAGTGTCAGGCTTCATAATATTCCGCCCGTATGCGGCATGAACCCGGAGGAATTTCCAATGCGTAGTTCATTAGCCTGCACGTTGCTGCTGATCGCGTTCGCGGCGGCCGTCGGCGTCCCGCCCGCCAGCGCTCAGGAAGCGGCCCCCGGAGGGGTGCCGGCGCAGGCGCTCGAACGTGAAATGCTGGTGCGCTTCTCTCGCGCCTACGGCATGGCCAAGGGCGCTATGGTGGAGCATGGCCTGTCGACCTCGACCCCGGAGGGCGACGCCGAGTTGCTGCGGAATCCGGAGCAACTGCAGCAGCCGCTGCGCGATGAGGTGTACGACATCATGGATCTCAACCGCGTCGAGCCCGAGGAGTGGGAAAAGATGTTCGAGCGTATGGAGGAGGATGCCGAGCTTCATCAGCGGATCGAGTCGCTGTCCACCCCGTTCGGCTACTGACCTCCCATGATCGACCCAATCCTGCTGGCTGCCGCGCCCATATTTACGTTCGTGCAGCAGCAGCCGCTGACCAACGCCAGCGGCTTTTTCTTCGAGCGCGAGCAACGCCTGTACCTGGTGACCAGCCGCCACGTCATGTACGACGAGCCCAGCAAGCACTTTCCCGACCGCATCGAAATCGAACTGCACGTCGATGCCGACAACCTGGCCGACTCCACGGGCTTTTCCATTCCGCTGTACCGCAACGGCCAAGCCGTGTGGCGTCAGGGGCAGGACGCGGCGGGTAAGATCGACGTGGCGGTGATCGAAATCGAGCGCGCCGCGCTGCCCGCCAGCGCCGTCTTTCGAGCTTTCACCCCCGCGCACCTGCCGGATCAGTTCGACCGCGTCGAGATCGGTCGCTCGTTGCTGGTGGTGGGCTTCCCCCTGGGCTTTCACGACACCCTCCACCACATGCCCGTGGTGCGCCATGCCATCGTCGCGTCATCGTTCGGCCTGCGCTTTCAGGGCGAAGGTTATTTTCTGACCGACGCCCGCACCCACCGGGGCACCAGCGGCGCGCCGGTGGTGATGCGCATCGACCAGCCGAACGCCGCTCAGACCCAGTTGCCGTGGATGCTCCTCGGCGTGCACTCGGCGCGGCTCGACGTTGGCGGTCGTGACGTCGACGTGGACGAAGCGCTGGGGCTCAATTGCGCCTGGTATGCGGACATTCTGCTGACCCTCACCGAGCCGTGAGCCAACCGCCGACCCACACCCCGTCCCGCTGCACAACCAATGCTCGATTTCCCGGTCGATGAGACGCGAACACGCGACGACGAAGGTGTTTTGCAGGTTTAACTGCTAGACTTTTGCCAACGCTGGCCATCGCTGCCGACGTCAGGGCCCCAGCGCTCATCCAAGTCTTCACCAGGCCGAGAGAACCCCTATGTTCGACGTGCGCAGCATCACAAGCCGCTCATTGATCCGAGGCGCCCACCGCACGAGCTATGCCGCGCTTGCCTGCGTGCTGCTTGCCCTGTCGGCGTTCCCTGGCGCGGCGCGCGCGGCATCCATCGACAGCGCGCAGTTCTGCGCCGGCGCCGAAGGCTTCGAGTTCGACGTGCTGGTGTCGGGCACGACGGACTTCGACTTCATCTTCCGCATCTCCGCGGACAATCAGGTGTTTCAGTCACCCAGCGAGACGTTCGGTGTCAACTTCGATGCAACCGGCGCCATCACCCGACAGGAACCCAGCGTCAGCACTTCGGGTACGCCGCCTTTCGACCGCTGGCAGGACGGTCTCATCGCCAGCTCCAGTATCATTCCCCTGGGTAACGACCAGTACCGGATTGCCGGGGTGATCTCGGCCGGCTCCGAGCCTTTCGTAGCCGGGGAGACGGTATCGAGCCTGGGCTTCAGAACGTCCGTCGATGGCACGAGCCGGACGGCAACGCTCAGCGCGCAGCCCATCGGCTCATGTGCCGACGGAACCGGTGGCCAAGGCCCCGATGGCGGCGGCGATCTGGTGCTGACGGGCGCCCGCGGGGAGACGGTGACGCGCAACATCTGGGTCACCGGCAGCGACTTCCCGATCTTCGTTGACTCCGAAATCGGCACGGTCACACCCAACCAACTGTCCGAGCCCGGTCCCGTCACGTACTCGCTGACGGTGCCGGCCGATGTGCAGATCGGATCGGTGATCGAAGATGGCATCTTCCTCTTCGATTCGACGGAACGCTTCGACGAAGTGGCCGTGACCCTGACCGTCATTGAAGCGGAGGAGCAGGTCCCTCCCACGGACCCGCCACCTGAGGTCATCGCTACTTTGGCGCTGACCGGCAGTTCCGCCGCACCCGTGACCGCAGCGTTCGCCGTGGAGGGCCTGTTCCCCATAGAGATTCTGGCGGAGGCAGGTTCCGTCGAGCCGGGCGTGCTGCTGGAAGCGGGCGATGTCACCTATACCCTGGCCATCGCCCCAGAGCTGGAGCCTGGCTCGGTCATCGAGGACACGATATCGCTGACCGACGTGGATGGAACCACCCGAGTCATCCGCGTCAGCGTCGAGGTGACTGCCGTGCAGCAGGAGCTCGCGCTGATCACCCTGCTGGCGCCCAACGAGGAATCTCTGGCGCGACTGTTCGACGACGTCTGCCCGCGCTTGGAAGACGGCGACGCTGCGGACGAAGATCTGCTGTCGATTTGCAACCGGCTGAAAGATCCCGCCAACACCCCTGAGCAGATCGCCGCCGCGCTGCTGGCCATCAACCCCGAAGAAATTCTCGCCGCCACCACCTCGGCGCTGCGCCTTACCCGCGTGCAGCATGGCAATTTGTCCCAGCGCATCAACGCCGTGCGCACCGGCGCTACCGGCCGTGGTCCGAACACCGGCGGCAGCGTCGACGTATCCGGCCTGAATCTGCAGATCGCCGGGCAAACCATTCCGGGCGCGGTGCTCGCCACCGCGGTGGATGCGCTGCTCGGCGGCGGCGCCAGCGCCGACGACGACTTCATCGGCGGCAGCGATTTCGGCCGCTGGGGCCTGTTCGTCAACGGCTCGGTGTCTTTCGGCGACCAGAGCAGAGGCGCCAACGAAGCCGGCTTCGACTTCAACAGTCAGGGCATCACCGCCGGCATCGATTATCGCCTGCGTGACAACGCCTTTCTCGGCGCCGCCCTGGGTTTCGCCGCGGTGGACGTTGACTTCGACAATCGCGGCGGCGACATGGACATCGAGTCGTGGAACCTGTCGCTGTTCGGCAGCTACTTCTACGAAGACAAATTCTACTTGGACGGCCTGATAAATTACGGCCGTAGCGACTACGACTCCACCCGCAACATCCGCTTCACCGACGCGCAGGGTGAGGTGAATCGCACCGCTCGGGGGAGCACCAAAGGCACCCAGCGCTCGCTCAGTCTGTCCAGCGGCTACGACTTCAATCACCGCGCCTGGACCGTGGGCCCCCACTTCGGCACCGATCTGGTGGACAGCGAAATAAGCACTCTGCGGGAAACCGGCGCCGGCGCGTTGAGCATGATCGTCGGCAGCCAGAGTTCCCGCTCCTGGACCATCAACGTCGGCGGCCACGCCAGCTACGCCTGGAACATGCGCTGGGGCGTGCTGATTCCCCACGTTTCCGCCGACCTGGTCCGCGAGCTGGAGACCAGCCGTGACACGGTGCTGGTGCGCCTGGCAGCGGACCCGTTCAACAGCGACCCGGGCAACCCGACACCCACCGTGGTGCTGCAGAGCGACCGACCCGACCCCAATTACATGGTGTTCTCCGCCGGCACCTCGGCGCAGTTCATCTACGGCATATCCGGATTCGTCAATTACCAGCAGATGGCCGGCATGCGCAATTTCAAGATGACCCAGGTCAACGTCGGCTTGCGGTTCGAACGGCAGTTCTGATGCAGTGAG
>JBLRXD010000348.1:0-4364 GCA_047920935.1 Pseudomonadales bacterium
CGAAGTTACCCTGAAGCCCGGCTACAGCGCTGAACAGTACGCGGATGCCTGGGTGCGTGCCAGCGCCATCATCCAGCAAGCGCCCGGCGCGCGGGGCACCCGCCTGCAGCGCAAGATCGGCGACCCCAACGTGTTGCTGGCGGTGGCCACCTGGGATTCCAAGCAGGCTCGTGACGACATGGAGTCTCAACACGACCCGCGGGTGCGGGACATCATTGCGGCGCAGGCCGAGTTCGTCGACATCGAAGTCATCGGCGAGTTCGAAGACCCCGACTGGGTAGTAGAACCGAGTGCCTGAAGCAGGCGCCCGCGGTTGGCTTCTCCCCCTGCTCGCGCTGCTGGCGACAACCGCCGCGGCGCAGACGCCCGCGCATCAGCCCGACTGGCCGGCCGTCGAGCAGGAAACGCTGGCGCACTTCCAGACGATGCTGCGACTGGACACCTCCAACCCGCCCGGCAGGGAGACCCAGGTGGTGGAGTATCTCGAGGGCGTGCTGCAGCGCGAGGGCATCGACTTTCAGCGCTACGCGCTGGAGCCGGAGCGCGCCAACCTGGTAGCGCGGCTGCGCGGCAGCGGCGCGAAGCGGCCGTTGCTGCTGATGGCCCACACCGACGTCGTCACCGCCGACCCCGACGTCTGGCGCTTCCCCCCGTTCAGCGCCACCCGCCACGACGGCCACATCTACGGTCGCGGCACCCTGGACGACAAAGACAACGTGGTCGCCTCGCTGATGGTGCTGCTGATGCTGCAGCGGCTGGGCGTGCCCCTCGAGCGCGATGTGATCTTCCTGGCCGAGGCAGGCGAGGAAGGCACCACCCGCGTAGGGATCGACTTCATGGTGGCGAACCACTTCGACGCCATCGATGCCGAGTTCTGCCTGGCGGAAGGCGACAGCCCGCTGCGCGTGGATGGCCAGGTGGTATCGGCCTCGGTCACTACCCTGGAAAAGACGCCGCGCGCGGTGGAAATGATCGCCGCGGGGCCGGCCGGGCACGGCTCGGTGCCCCTGGCGGGCAATGCGGTGGCGCGGCTGGCCGCGGCGGTGGTGGCCGTGACCGAGTGGCAAGCGCCCATTCGCTTGAACGAGACCACGCGCGAGTACTTCCGCCGGCTGGCCGAGATCTCGCCGCCCGACCAGGCGCAGCGACTGCGCGAGATTCTCTCCGACGATCCCGCCGTGGTCGAGCTAGCGGCCGAGTACTTGCGCGTGCATCAGCCCGCCCTGGCGGCAAAACTCCGGACGTCGGTATCCCCAACGGTTCTACAGGGGGGCGATCGCTACAACGTCATTCCCTCGGAGGCGAAGGCGATCCTCGACGTGCGGGTGCTGCCCGACGAGGATGTGGACGACGTGCTCGAGCAGCTGCGCCGCGTGATCAACGATCCGGCCATCACCATCCGTCTGGCGCCGCGGGACGGATTGCCTCGCCCCCCTGGGGGCACCAGCCTCGACACCGCTGCGTTCCGTGCCATCGAAGCCGCCGTCAGCCGCCATTATGAAGCCGTCACGCTGCCGACCATGAGCACCTTCGCCACCGATGCCGCGCAGCTGCGCGCCAAGGGCATCCACTGCTACGGCGTCGGGCCGGCCGTCGATGCCGAAGACCTGCTCCTGGGTTTCGGCCCCCACAGCGACCAGGAGCGCATCCTCGAGAGCGAGCTGCATCGCTTCGTGCGCTTCTACTGGGACACGGTGGTGACGATTGCCGCCAGCGCCTCGCAGCATCCCTAGCAGCGCCCGTTCTTCGCTTGACCGATTGAAACGTGTTATAGATCATCGTCGGCCGTGCAACAGCCGGGAATGCAAGGGGGAAGCACCATGAGAGAGATAGCCACAGGCCTGCGGTTTCCCGAAGGCCCCATCGCCATGGCCGATGGCAGCGTGGTGCTGGTGGAAATCGCCCGCGGCACCTTGAGCCGGGTAACCCCGAGCGGCCAGATCGAGGTGATTGCCGAACTGGGCGGCGGCCCGAACGGCGCTGCCATGGGGCCCGACGGCGCCATTTACGTCTGCAACAACGGCGGCTTCTCCTGGAACGATGCGAACGGCCGCCTGGTGCCCAGCGGCACCCCGGACGATTATTCTGGCGGTCGCATAGAGCGGGTGGATCTCGGCACCGGCCAAGTGGAGGTGCTGTACCGGGAATGCGACGGCCTGCCTCTGAACGGCCCCAACGACATCGTCTTCGATACGGCAGGCGGCATGTGGTTCACCGATCTCGGCAAGACCTACGACACCTACAGGGATACCGGCGTGATCTACTACGCCAAGGCCGATGGCTCCGCCATCTCCAGGCAGATCACTCACCGGGAAACTCCCAACGGCATCGGTTTGTCGCCGGACGGCCAGACGCTGTACTTCGCCGAGACCGTCACCGGCCGACTCTGGGCCTACGCCATCGAAAGCCCCGGGCAGATCGCCACGGGCACTCAAGCCTCCCGCCTGCTGGTAGGCCTGCCGGGATATCAGCTGTTCGACTCCCTGGCGGTGGATGCTGAAGGCAACGTGTGCGTTGCGACCCTTGTCAACGGCGGCATAACCTGCGTCTCGCCCGACGGTCGGCATGTGGAGCATATTCCCACCGACGACCCGCTCACCACCAACATCTGCTTCGGCGGCGCGGATCTGCGCACCGCCTACATCACCCTGTCGAGCTCCGGCCGACTGGTGGCCGTCGACTGGCCGCGGGCCGGGCTGCCGCTGAATTTCCTCAACCGGTAGCCAAGCCATGTTGTTGCACCACATCCTCGCCTTCAACAAGCGCCGCCGTGGCGGCGCGCGGGCGCTGATCGCCCAGCACGGGCAAACGCAGACGTTCGCCCAACTGCACGACCGCAGCATGCAGTTGGCCCAGGCGCTGGCCGGCTCCGGCAAGGCCCACGACCATATCGCCATACTGGCCGACAATCAGCCGGAGTACGTCGAGGCCTACTACGGGGTGCCCGCAGCCCGGCAGCGGCTGGTGTTCCTCAACTACCGCCTGGCGGCGCCGGAACTGGTGCGCATCATCAACGACGCCGCGGCCACGACGCTGATCTACGGCGAGCCGTTCGCCGATACCGTGGCCAGCATCCGTTCGCAACTCCACAGCGTGCAACGCACCCTCTGCCTCGGCGCCGAGTACGAGGCCTTCATCGCCGGCCAGCCCACGAGCGCACCGTGCCCTCTGGTGGTCGATGCCGATGTCGCCTGGCTGATTTACACCTCCGGCACCACCGGGATGCCCAAGGGCGCCATGATCAGCCACCGCAACCTGTTCGCTTCCATGTTCAACGCCCAGGTGAGCATGCCGAGCGAGCCGCCGCCGAATCCCTGCTTTCTGTTTCCCTTCCCCCTCTGCCACATCGCCGGCTACGCCCTGCTCGGCCAGCACATGGCGGGCAATCCCGTGGCGCTGATGACCGCCTACTCGTCAGGCGACTGGATGCGGATGGTGGACGAGCACCGCATCACCGGCACCGCGCTGGCACCCACCATGATCAACATGCTGCTCAACGATCCCGCCATCGACCGCCACGACCTCGGCTCCCTGGCGTCCCTCGGCTACGGCGCATCGTCGATCCCCGCCGAGGTGCTGCGCCGCGCCATGGCCCGCTTCGGCCCGATCTTCACCCAGGGCTTCGGCATGACCGAACTCTCCGGCAACGTCATCTTCATGTCCAAGGCCGACCACCTGCGCGCCAACCGCGATGCGCCGGAACTGCTGCGCGCCGCGGGCAGAGTGGGCGCGCTGGCTGAGGTGCGCATCGTCGACGAGCACGGTGCCGATTGCGCCGTCGACGCCGCCGGCGAGATCGTCGTGCGCGGCGACCAGGTGCTGGCCGGTTACTGGAACCGCCCCGAGGCCAATGCCGAGGCGTTCCGCGACGGCTGGTTCCACACCGGCGACATGGCGCGCATGGACGCCGAAGGCTTCGTCTACATCGTCGACCGCAAAAAGGACATGATCGTCAGCGGCGGCGAAAACGTGTATCCCCGGGAAGTGGAAGAAGTACTGTTCGCCCATCCCGCCGTCAGTGAGGCCGCCGTCTTCGGCATCCCCGACGAGCACTGGGGCGAACTCGTCGCCGCCGCGATCGTCCTCGCGCCGGGCGCCGCCGCAAACGAAGCCGAACTCGACACCCACTGCCGCGCGCAGCTCGCCGGCTACAAACGCCCGCGCCGCTGGCTGTTCGTCGACGAGATCCCCAAGAACGTCTCGGGCAAAGTGCTCAAGCGCGAGCTGCGCACTCGCTTCGCCCCCGACCCAGCCTGAGCCGCCGCCAAGACGCCCGCGGATCACCGAGCGGAGCAACGTTCAGTGCCGCTCCCGGCGCGCGAGCCGGAAATCTGCCTTGCACACCCTCGCGCGAGCCCCTCCGG
>JBLRXD010000349.1:0-4349 GCA_047920935.1 Pseudomonadales bacterium
TTCAGGAATACGTGGTCGTCCATGATGTAGCCTCCGGCTTCCTGGGGGAAATACTCGCCGAGGCCGAGCTCCCGGGCGAGCCGCCAGATCTTCGCCACCACGTCCGGGGCGTAATGCCGCGAGTAGCCCTCCATGGGAAAGCGCGGCCGGGCATCGGCGACCATGTCGAGCAGCACGCCGTACTGCGGTCGGTAGGCGGCCGGCTTGTGCTCCGCAAAGTGACGCGCGCCGAGGAACATGTCTGCGGCCGTGGGGCCGTAATCTTCGCCGTCGGTGAGCAGCACATCGACACCGATCGGCGGCGGATGCCGGTGCAGCAGGTCGGCCAGCTCCAGCAGCACGGCGACGCCGCTGGCGCCGTCGTTGGCTCCGAGGATGGGCTCCCCGCGGCGAGACGGATCAGGGTCGTGGTCGGCGCTCGGGCGGGTGTCCCAGTGGGCCAGCAGCAGCACGCGGCGCTGCATCTCCGGGCGGAATCGGGCGATGACGTTGGTCAGTTCCAGCGACTCGCCGGCCGTGGTGGTGTGGGTGAACGCCTGCTGCTCCACTACCGCCGCCCGCTGGCGCAGGTATTCGGTCATCCAGGCGAGTTGCTGGCGGTGCCCGTCGCTGCCGGGTACCCGCGGGCCAAAGGCGACCTGGGTGCGGATGTGCTCGAAAGCGCGGGATGCATCGAAAGCCGGTAGCGCCCCGTCGTTGGCGCAGTACCCGACCGCATCCACCGCCGCGACAGGCGCGCAGCCGGCGACGATGCTGAGCAACAGCGCGGCGGGCAGGTGACGGATGCGTTGCAGACGCGCCATGGGATCTCCATTCGACGAACCCGGTGGGAGTGGGTTGGGTGATGATAAGCTGCGCCGGTTCCTCGTCATATGGCAAAGCTGCCCGTGCCCCACAGCATCACCCTGATCACCACCATTGCCGCCAGTCTGGGGCTTGCGCTGATCTTCGGGTTCATCGCCGTGCGGTTGCGGCTGCCGGCTCTGCTCGGATACCTCGTGGCGGGCATTCTCATCGGGCCTGCTACCCCCGGGTTCGTCGCCGATCTGGAGCTGTCGAGCCAGTTGGCGGAAATCGGCGTCATACTGCTCATGTTCGGCGTCGGTCTGCACTTTTCGTTCGGCGACCTGCTGGCGGTGCGGCGCATCGCGGTGCCCGGCGCCGTCGCGCAGATTTCGGTCGCCACCGCCCTGGGCACCGCTGTGGGCGTGCTCTGGGGGTGGAGCCTCGGCAGCGGCCTGGTGTTCGGGCTGGCGCTGTCGGTGGCCAGCACCGTGGTGCTCATCAAGGCGCTCGAGCAGCGCGGGCTGCTGCAGTCGGTGAACGGGCGTATCGCCATCGGCTGGCTGGTGGTGGAAGATCTGGTGATGGTTCTGGTTCTGGTGCTGCTGCCGGCAGTGGCGCGGTGGACGAATGGCGGCGGGGGCCTGGAACTGCTGATTCCGTTCGCCACCACCATTGGCGGGGTGGCGGTGTTCGTGGCCCTGATGGTGGTAGCCGGCCGGCGGCTGTTTCCCTGGCTGCTCTGGCAGATCGCCGGCACCGGTTCCCGGGAACTGTTCACCCTGTTCGTGGTGGCGGCGGCGCTCGGTATTGCCTATGGCGCCTACGCGCTGTTCAGCGCTTCGTTCGCATTGGGCGCATTCTTTGCCGGCACGGTGATGCGCGAATCTCACCTGAGCCATCGCGCGGCCCAGGAGACCCTGCCGTTGCGGGATGCTTTCGCGGTGCTGTTCTTCGTCTCGGTGGGCATGCTGTTCGATCCCATGATCCTGGCGAATCGTCCGCTCGAGGTGGTCGCCGTGGTGGCGATCATCGTCTTCGGTAAGTCGCTGGCGGCCTTCGCTCTGGTGCTGCTGTTCCGCTACCCGCTGAACACCGCGCTGACGGTATCGGCGAGCCTCGCCCAGATAGGCGAGTTCTCGTTCATTCTGGTGGGCCTGGCGCGCGGGCTGGGGATGCTGCCGGTGGAGGGCTACGATCTGGTCATTGCCGGCGCGCTGATTTCCATCTCGTTGAACCCGTTCGTGTTCCGCGCCATCGAGCCGCTGCAGACATGGGTGCGCGCGCGCTCGAAACTGGCGCGAGCGCTGGAGCGCCCGGACGATCCGCTGGCCGAACTGCCGACCACGGTGGCCAGCCGGGAGGTGACGGGGCATGTGGTGGTTGCGGGCTATGGCGATGTCGGCGCCGAAATCGTCCGCACGTTGGCGGACGCAGGCGTCCGTCTGGTGGTGGTCGAGGAGAACCGGGACAGCGTCGAGCGCTTGCGCGCCGCCGGCGTGCACGCGGTGGCGGGAAACGCGGTGGATCCAGCGGTGCTGATCCAGGCGCACATTGCCCGCGCCGCCGCGCTGCTCATCACCACACCGGATCCCGTCGGTGCGCGGCGCATGATCGAGATCGCCCGCATGCTGAACCCGGACGTGCACACCCTGGTGCGGGCCGGCGATGTTCAGCAGATGGAACTGCTGCGGCAGGATCAGGTGGGCGACGTTTTCCTGGGCAAGGACGAATTGGCGGCCAGCATGGCCCGCGCGACGCTGGCGTCGCTTGCCGCTTTGCGCTGAGGAGAGCCCGGATGTCGAAACTACAGGTGGCCGTCATCGGCGCTGGCGCGGCCGGACTCGTCACCGCCCGCGAACTGCAGCGCCAGGGCCACCAGGCCACGGTGCTGGAACAGAGCGCCCGCGTCGGCGGCGTGTGGGTGTACTCGCCACAGACCGAAACCGACCCGCTCGGCCAGAGCGGCGCGCGCATTCACGGCTCGCTGTACGCCTCGCTGCGCACCAATCTGCCCCGTGATCTGATGGCCTTCGTCGATTACCCCTTCGACAGCAGCGGCGGTGGGGCCGACGACTGGCCGCGGTTTCCCGGCCACGCCCAGGTGCTGGCTTACCTGGAGCGCTTCGCGCGGGATTTCGGCCTGCTGCAGTGCATCCGCTTCGACACCAGCGTGGCGGCGGTGCGGCCCGGCGGGCCCGAGGGCGGTTGGCTGGTGGAGGCGACCACGGCAGGGGAATCCTGGCGGCAGCGCTTCGATGCGGTGGCGGTGTGCAACGGTCACTATTCGGAACCGCGGGTTCCCGAGATTCCCGGGTTGGCGGAATTTCCCGGGCAATTGCTGCACAGCCACAACTACCGGGAGCCGTCGCCGTTCGCCGGCAAGCGGGTGGCCTTGCTCGGTGCCTCGGCATCGGCGCTGGATCTCAGCGCGGAGATTGCTGGCGTTGCCGAGGCCGTCTACTGCTGCGCCGAAGCCTTCAGCGCCCTGCCGGAGGGCGCGCGGGTGACCGGCAAACTGCAACGGCTGCCTGGCATCGAGACGTTGGGGGCAGACGGTTCGATTCGGCTTCAGGATGGCCAGTCGCTCGAGCCGGTGGATGCGCTGATGTTCTGCACCGGCTATCGCTACGCGTACCCGTTTTTCGATGATGGGCTGGTTCGGGTCGCCGACAACTGGGTCAGCCCGCTGTATCAGGATCTGCTGCACATCGATCGACCGAGCCTGGCGTTCATCGGCATTCCGTTCCGCGTGGTGCCGTTTCCGCTGTTCGAACTGCAGGCCCAGTGGTTCGCGCGGCTGCTCGCCGGGCGCTTCGCCCTGCCTTCACCCGCTGACATGCGCGTCCACACGGCCGCGCGCATCGCGGCACTGCGCGCCGCCGGCGTGAAGCAGCGCCACTTTCATCAGCGGTCGCTGGATTGTTACGACTACCTGGATGCGCTGGCGGAGCAGAGCGGTGCTGCGCCCCCGCCCGCGTGGCAGCGGCAACTCATCGCCGCGCTGCTGGCGCACATAGCCGCCAACCTGGGCGTTTACCGGGATCGCCCCTTTCCCGCCTACGCCCCCACCCGCATCCCGCAACCGTAGGAGCGATCTCCAGATCGCGATGCGCGACCCGTTTTCCGTAGGAGCGATCTCCAGATCGCGATGCGCGCCCCGTTCTCCGTAGGAACGAAGCTGGGCTTCGGGCTTAATCCACCAACAGAAAACGCGGCCAAACACGGCGCTCGAATTCGGGATTTCCTGTTTTGTCGCGTCAGGTCCAAAAATCCGGCCCTGACGCGACAAAACCGGGTTTCCCGTTACTCGACGGTCGCGCTGGGGCCACTTTCCCCGTCCGCCAGTGGGTGCTGAGCTTCCCGTGAGCCCTGCGTTTCCCGTCGCTCTCGGCGCGCTGCTGGGCTGCCATGCATCCAGCGATCGTCCCGGCCCGACTCGTAACACGGTCACCACGCGCGCATCGGCCTCGACGCCAAGCTTCTGCTGCGCCAGCGCGATCTCCTTCGGCGTGGCGCCAGGATCCCGCGCTGCAACTGTCTTCTGTCAGTTTTTTGCAAGAGGC
>JBLRXD010000350.1:0-4317 GCA_047920935.1 Pseudomonadales bacterium
ATGTTCTCGATCGTGCCCGACGCGTCGAAGATCGCGCTGGTGTGGCTGGTGGCGTGGTAGACGTGCACCGGGGTCCAATGGCGGATGCCGCGGGGGAAATCGCCGAGCACCTGCAGATCGAGTACCAGGGTGCGGTGCCCGGCATCCGGGTGCGCGCAGAGCCAGTGGCCGCGGGCGAGTTCCGGAAGGTCGGCGCCGGCAAGATTCACCGCCGCCCGGTCACCGGGCAGAGCCTGCTGAGCAGCGTGGTTCTGCACGTGCAGGCCGCGTACCCGCCCGGCGGCCCCGGCGGGGAACAGGTGCAGCTCCTGATCCATCTCCAGACGGCCGCAGTGCACTGTGCCGGTCACCACCAGCCCCGCGCCCTTGAGCGAGAATGCCCGGTCGACGGCCATGCGGAAGGGCCGCGCCGCGGCCTGTTTGTGGTGTTGCGCCGCGCGCTCGAGCAGCAGCCGGCGGAGCTCGTCGATGCCGCTGGCGGGTTCGGCGGCGGTTTCGACGATGGCGGCGTCCTGCAGGAAGCTGCCGGACACCAGCTCCGCGATCTCCGCGCGCGCCTCGGCGATGCGCTCGGGGCTGGCGCGATCGCATTTCGACAGGGCGATGACTCCCTGGGTCACGCCGATCAACTGCAGGATCTGCAGGTGCTCGCGACTCTGGGGCATGGGGCCGTCGTCGGCGGCGATCACCAGCAGCGCGCACTGGCCGGCAGCGACGCCGGCCACCATGTTGTGGATGAAGCGATGGTGGCCTGGTACGTCCACGAAGCCGACCGTCTGCTGTTGGTGCTCGAGGTAGGCGAACCCGAGATCGATGGTCAGGCCGCGGCGCTTCTCTTCGGCCAGACGGTCGGTGTCGGTACCCGTCAGCAGCCGCACCAGGGTGGTCTTGCCGTGGTCCACGTGGCCGGCGAGGGTGACGATCACAATGGCGGCTCCAGGGTGGCGAGTACGGTCTCCAACTCGCCGAGCGGCTGCGCGCCGCGCATGTCGAGCCACAGCGCGCCCTGGCTGATGCGGCCGATCACCGGCACCGGCAGCGCCCGCAGGGCGCTTTGCAGCGCCGGCAGGCGCTTTTCGTGGGGGTGGTGGATTCGTACTGCCACACTCGGCAACGATTGATCGGGCAGCGAACCGCTGCCGATCTGGCAGTGGCTTTCGCTGATCGCCACGCCATAGCCTGCCAGCCTGGCCGCAAGCAGGGGGGTCAGCCGTTGCGCGCGCGCCTCGAGCTCTTCCACGGGCGTGGTGAGCGTACGCAGCAACGGCAGCCGTTGTGCCAGGGTCTCCGGGCTCTCGTACAACGCCAGGGTCTGGTCGAGGAACGCCAGGGTCAGTTTGTCCGGCCGCAAGGCGCGCTTCAGCGGGTTGCGTTTGCAGGCTTCCACCAGATCCCGGCGGCCGACGATCAGCCCCGCCTGGACGCCGCCCAGCAGCTTGTCGCCGCTGAACGTCACCAGGTCGGCGCCCTGGTTGAGCACTTCCTGGGGGGTCGGCTCGTGGGGCAGCCCCCAGCGCGACAGGTCCACCAGGGTGCCGCTGCCGAGGTCGACGCACAGTGGAACACCCTGGGCTGTGGCCACCGCCGCCAGGGCAGGCACGGCCACCGAGCTGGTGAAGCCGCTGACGTGAAAGTTGCTGGGATGGACCTTCAGCAGCAAGGCTGGGTCGTGCTCGGCGGCGGCCGCGAAGTCCGCTGCATGAGTGCGGTTGGTGGTGCCTACCTCCAGCAGCCGGCATCCGGCCCGCTCCATGACGTCGGGCAGGCGGAAGCTGCCGCCGATCTCGATCAACTCGCCCCGGGACACCGGTACCGCCCGGTTTCGGGCCAGGGTGTTGAGCACCAGCAGCAGCGCGGCGGCGTTGTTGTTCACCACGGTGGCGGCTTCGGCGCCGGTGAGCAGGGTCAGCCGCCGCTCAACCGGGCCGTCGCGGTCGCCGCGCTTGCCGGTATCGAGATCGTATTCCAGGTTCATCGGCCGGGTGACCAGGTCGCGAACCGCGGCGAACACCTCCTCGCTCGGGAGCGCGCGGCCGAGGTTGGTATGGATGATGGTTCCGGTGAGATTGAACACCGCCCGGTAGCCGCGGCCCGCGAGGGCGCTCTCGACCCGGGCGGCGCAGGCGGCCGGGTCGAGGGCCCAATCCGGCACCTGGCGGCTGGCGCGCCACTGGGCCTGCAGCGTGCGCAGCACCTGCTTCACGGATTCGGCGCCGAAGCCGGTTACCACCGCGGCCATGGGCTGCGCCTTGATCAACCTGTCGATGCTGGGGAGATCACGCAGCTCCGCCATTCCTTCACCTCTATTTGAGCGCCGAGCATCGGCTGCCGGCTACGGTACCGAAGGCCGCCCATGCGGGCAACGTGAGACCGTGGCGGCGTCCGCCATCCATCCGCCAACCATCCTCCAACCATCCTTGCTGCACGGAGGGGCGGGTTTTTGGGCTGGTTACTTGTTATTAGAAACGCAACTAATAGAACAAATTTGTATTAGCGCAAATCGATTGAACCGATTAGCATGCCAGCCATGAATTCGATTGAACCGATGCAAACGATTAAAACGATTGGCACCCGAGAGGCCGGCGTGTTGTCGACCTTATCATCCAGCTGGGGCCTGCCGTCTTGAGCGAGAAGGGATTCTTAACACCAAACGAGGTAGCCAGCCTGCTCATGGTGTCGCCCATCACCGTTCGGCAGTGGGCCCAGAAGGGATTGCTCGAGGCGCAGACCACCGCGGGGGGGCACCGCCGTTTCTCCCGCGCGGTAGTGGAGCGGTTCGCGCGGGAGCGGGGTGTAAGCCTGCCGCATACCCACCAGCGGCTGCTGATCGTCGACGACAACCGCGAGCTCAATGGCTACCTGGCAGCGCTGTTCGCCGCCGAGGTGCCCGGGCTCGAGATTCATTCGGCGCATGACGGTTTCGAAGCCGGCCGACGGGTGCAGGCGCACAAGCCCACCGTGGTGCTGCTCGACGTCATGATGCCCGGCATGGACGGCATCGAAGTGTGCCGCAGCCTGAAGCGGGATCCCGATACGGCCCACGTTCGAGTGGTGGCCATGACCGGGTATCACACGCCGGAGGTGGAACAGAAGATTCTTGCCGCCGGCGCGCAGGTTCTGCTCAAGAAGCCATTCTCGAGCGATGAAGTGCTGCGCGAGTGCGGATTCGAACGCGAAACCAGAAAAGCAACAACGGGGTAGTCAGGGATGAGCATGCACAGCGAAATGTACGAAGTCGAAGAGGCGGAACTCTGGGTCGAGCGCGAGCAGCCGGAGGTCGACGACGGTGCGCCTCCGGCGCGCCCCGCGCGGGCGGCACGCAGCAAGCGGGTACGGGAAGTCGGCGACGCCACCGACATGTATCTGGGCGAGATCGGTCGCTTCAAACTGCTCACCGCCGAGCAGGAGCGAGAGTTGGCGCGCAAAGTCCAGAAGGGCGACATGGCGGCCCGGGGGCGCATGATCGAGAGCAACCTGCGGCTGGTGGTGAAGATCGCGCGCCGCTATCTGAATCGCGGGCTGCCGCTGCTCGACCTGATCGAGGAGGGCAATCTGGGCCTCATCCGCGCGGTGGAGAAGTTCGATCCGGAGAAGGGCTTCCGCTTCTCTACCTACGCCACCTGGTGGATCCGCCAATCGGTGGAGCGGGGGTTGATGAATCAGGTCAAGACCATCCGTCTGCCGATCCACATCGCGAAAGAGCTCAACACCCTGTTGCGGGCCCAACGGGAACTCGCCCAGAAGCTGGACGGTGAGCCGACGGCGGAAGATGTGGCGCAGCTGGTGGACAAGCCCGTCGAGCGGGTGCGGGAACTGCTGCAGCTCTCCGACGACATCAGCTGCAGCGACATTTCGGTGCTGGATCCGGAGCGCGGCCATTGGGACAGCTTCGAGGACGCCAACCACGAGGATCCCTGGGAGATGTTGCAGAGTTCCCAGCTATCGCAGCACGTCGAGGCGTGGCTCGACCGGCTGCCCGAAAAGTCCCACGACGTGGTGGTGCGCCGCTTCGGCCTTCGCGGCCACGATGTGTTCACGCTCGAAGAAGTGGGGCGACAGATCGGCCTGACCCGCGAGCGGGTGCGGCAGATTCAGGTCGATGCCCTCAGGGAGCTGCGGGAAATGATGATGTCCGAAGGCTTCGGCCGCGACGCGGTGCTGGGATGAGCCGTAGGAGCGACTCCCCGCTGTGGGAGGATCTCCCTGGTGTGGGAGGATCTCCCTGGTGTGGAAGCGATCTCCAGATCGCGATCCGGAGAGCATCGCGGTCTGGAGACCGCTTTTCTGGAACAAACCGGCCCGGAAACTGGGGGCTTG
>JBLRXD010000351.1:0-4309 GCA_047920935.1 Pseudomonadales bacterium
GTGGCGAGCCGACCCTGGGCGACCGCGCCCTGTACCTGGGCGACGCGGTGTGGACCTACGACTTCGGCCCTGCCGAGTTCATGAAACGGGTGCGCATCCGCGATGGCACCATCAGACGCATCGAAACCCTGGGGCGCGGGGTGGTGGAGCCTGAAGAGGGGTTGGAGCTGGGATCCTGAATCCTCCTTGGGAAAGCTTCAGTTACGGCGCCTGCATGGCGGCATAGACGCCTTGGGCGATAGCCCGGGTGACTACGTTGGCTGCCGTGGTACCAAGCGCCAGCAGTGACAGCCGTTCGCGGCTCGAGGGCTTGGCGTCGGTGGCGAGCACGTACAGCAGATCGCCGTCGCCAGGGGAGTGCACTGGATACAGCGCCCGCGGAAAACCGTCGTGGGCCATTACCGCCACCTGCTTCGCTTCTACCTTGGTGAGCGGGGTGTCGGTCAGCACCACCCCGATGGTGGTATTCATGCCCGCGGTGGAGTGGCCGGCCTTGGTGCGCACGCGCGTGAGATCGGTGGGCAACGGCTGCGGATAACCGCGGCCGCCGAACTCGGCGTTGCGTTCGAACGGCGCGGCCCAGAAGTGATCGGTACTCCCCATCAACGGCGAACCGGCAGCGTTCACCGCCATCACCGCCATCACCGTGACGCCGCAAGGCAGCGTTTCCCAGGCGGCGCCGATGCCGCCCGGGGTGGTGGCCGTGGTCGCGCCGAGGCCGGCGCCGCAGGCGCCGGTGCGGAGCTGCGTGCCGGCGTCGGCGGCGGCCTGGTAGCCCAACTCGCGATAGGGAGGATAACGGCCCCAATCCTTGCGGCCGCCGTTGTTGAGGTCGAACAGGATGGCGGCGGGAACGATGGGCACCCGCTGGGCACCCACCGGAAACCCGCGGCCCTGCTCGCGCAGCCAGGCCTGGACGCCGCTGGCGGCATCCAGGCCGAAGGCGGAGCCGCCGGCGAGCACCAGCGCGTCCACGCGCTCCACCACCTGGATGGGGTTCAGCAGATCGCTCTCCCGGGTGCCGGGCGAGCCGCCCACCACGTGCACGCTGGCCACGCACGGCGACTGCGGCAGGATCACGGTGACGCCGGATCTGAGCTCGGCGTCTTCGGCCTGGCCGATGTGGATGCCGGCTATGGGGATGGTGCGTGCCGCGGTCATGGCACGAGGCGCTCAGCTCAGATGCTGGCGGGCGAGGGTTTCCACGTAGTCGAGCAGTCTGCCTTCGTCGTCCTGGGGCAGCATGGGAATGAGCCGGTGGACGCCCATCTCGGCGAACTCCTCGACGATCGCGGCGTCGAGCCGCACGCGGGGCGTCAGGCTGATCTCCAGCGGCCCCAACTCCGCCGGCCGCTCGAACTCGCCCATCATCCGGCGCAGACGCGTCAGAACCTCGCGGGTTCCGGCGGCGTCGAGGGCGAATCCGTACCAGCCCTGGGCCTTGGTGATGGTGCGTTTCAGCGCGGCGCGGCTGGTGCCGCCGACCACGATGGGCGGGCCCCCAAGCTGCACCGGGCGCGGCTTGGCCTGGATGTGGTTGAAATGGTTGAAGCGCCCCCGGAAGCTGGGGTGCTCCATGTTCCACAGGCAGCGCATCACGTCGATGGCCTCGTCGGTGCGCGCACCACGCTCCTCGAACGGTATTCCCAGAGCTTTGAACTCCTGGTGCAGATAGCCGGCGCCGATGCCGAGGATCAGCCGGCCGCCGCTCACCACGTCGAGGCTGGCCATCTCCTTGGCGAGCACCACCGGGTTGCGCTGCGCCACCAGCACGATGCCGGTACCGAGGCGAATCCGCTCGGTAACCCCGGCCAGGTAGGCGAGGCCGGTGGAGGGATGAAGCATCGGATAGTCGGGCTCGGCGGGCGAGGGCGCCTGTCGCGGTTCCGGCAGCACCACGTGCTCGCCCGTCCACAGCGATTCGAACCCCAGGGATTCCGCTGCCCGGGCCAGGCGCCGGGCGACCGCGGGGTCGACGCAGATTCCCGAGCAGGCGCCGAACAGCCCGAACTGCATCACGCCGCGGCGCCGTGGGTCACCGGTCGCTCGTTGCCGACGATGGATACCCGCTCGCCGTGGCGGCTGTTGGGGAAGTAATCCCACACCGCGTGGTGCTGAGTGCAACGGTTGTCCCAGAAGGTCAGGGTGTTCGGCTCCCAGCGCACCCGGCACGGCAACCGCACTTCGGTGGCGATGAAATCGAACAGGCCTTTCAGCAGCATGCGGCTTTCCCAGGGATGCAGGCCCTTGATGTGGGAGGTGAAGCCGGAGTTGACGTACAGCACCTTACGGCCGGTCTCCGGATGGGTCACCACCACTGGATGCTCGTTTTTCGGGTAGGTCTGGCCTTCCGGCGGCCTCACGCCGTAGCTGCCCAGATAAGGCAGCGCGCCGTCATGCACGGCCACCAGACCGTCGAGCAGGCCTTTCATGGTGTCGGAGAGCAACTCGTAGGCCAGGTACATGTCGGCGAACATCGTGTCGCCGCCGCCACCTTCGGGCGTTTCCTTCATGTACAGCATCGAGCCGAGCGGCGGAATCTCGTCGCAGGTCACGTCGGTGTGCCAGCCGTTGCCGGCCGTGTACTTCGACTCCGCCGTGGTCTTCACCGTGAGGATCTCGGGGTCGCCCCGGTAGCTGTGCTGCATGGGATGCACGTGCAGCTTGCCGAAGCGCCGGGCGAAGGCCTTATGCTGCTCGCGGTCGAGGTGCTGGTCGCGAAACACCAGCACTTTCCATTCCCGCCACGCCTGGCAGACTTCGCTGAACTGCTCGTTGGACAGCGGCTGCGACAGATCCACACCGGACACCTCGGCGCCGATGTGGGGGGTCAGGGTCTCGATGCCGATGGTGTGATACTTGGTTGCGGTCATGATCAGCTCCTCCTTATTCCGGAAGGCCCAGGACGCGCTTGGCGATGATGTTCGCCTGAACCTCGTCGCTGCCGCCGTAAATGGTGGTGGCCTTGCTCGACAACCATTCCTGGGTGGCTTCGAGCTCGCGTGGCTCGAACTCGCCGCCGGTAACACCGAGCCCGCGGGTGCCCATCAGCTGGCGCTTCAGGTCGGCACCGTTCTGCTGCAGCCGGGCGCCGACCAGCTTGAAGATCGAGGTGGCCTCTCCGGGCGTGCCGGAGCGGTTCTCCTCGTTGGCGCGCTGGGCGGTGAGGCGAAACGCGGCCGTCTGCATGTTGTAGCGCAGCACCGTGTCGCGCACGTCCGGGTCGCTGATGCGGCCGCCGACCTCACCCACGTACTCCCTCGCTGCCTTCACCAGGCCCTCGCCGGGTGATGCCCGCCGGGCGCCACCGGCCAGGCCGCCGATGCCTGAGCGCTCGTGTTGCAGCAGCCGCTTGCCCACCGTCCAGCCCTTGTTGAGCTGACCCACCAGGTCTTCCTTGCTGGCGATGGCGTCGTCGAAGAAGGTTTCGCAGAACGGCGAGCTGCCGGAGATCAGCCGGATGGGTTTCACCGTCACCCCGGGCTGATCCATGGTGAGCAGCACGAAGCTGATGCCCTCGTGCTTGGGCACGTCGAAGTCGGTGCGCACCAGAGCGAACATCCAGTCGGCGCTGATGGCGCCCGACGTCCAGATCTTCTGGCCGTTGATGACGAAGTGGTCGCCGCGGTCTTCGGCGCGGGTCTTCAGAGCCGCCAGGTCGGAACCGGCGTTGGGCTCGGAATAGCCCTGACACCACTGCACCTCGCCGCGCACGATCTTCGGCAGGTGGCGGGCTTTCTGCTCATCGGTGCCGTACTCCAGCAACGTCGGCCCGATCATCGACAGGCCCATGCCCATGAGCGGCGAACGGGCGCGGATGGCGCCCATTTCCTCGTACAGCACCCTCGCCTGCGCCGGCGACAGCCCGCCACCGCCGTACTCGGTGGGCCAGGTCGGCGCGGTGTAACCCCGTTCCACGCAGCGCTCCAGCCACAGCCGCACGTCGGGCTGCAGCTCGATCTTGCTGCTGCCGGTGGCGATCTGCCCCGGCCCGCGCGCACCCTCGGGACAGTTCTCCCGCAGCCAGCCCGCAACCTCCGCGCGGAATTCCTCTACCTCGCTCATCCTCTCGTCTCCCCAGGATCAAGCCCCCGACTTTACTGCCAACTCGCCGCCCCGGGCAACACGAGACACCTGACGGCTTCCGGCGGGCCGCTGCGGACGGTGGCACGGCGGTAGCACGAGCGCGATGACGGAGCGGCACCTGCACGACAATGTCGCGCAGCCGAGCGCAGCAATATTGACTCCGCACCGTCGGGGCCTTCGGCCCCAGCGGTGCGGAGGCAATTTGCGGAGCGAGGGCACCCCC
>JBLRXD010000352.1:0-4294 GCA_047920935.1 Pseudomonadales bacterium
GGGGGGGATGGGGGTTGGGGATCATGCTGGGGGCGGCGTCGGCGGGGTTCTTCGGCACCAACGCCTACATGGGCAGCGTGCTGGCCGAAATGGGTCAGGTGGATCGGCTGCCGCAGGCGCTGTTCTGGTTCAACGCCACCCAGGTGGCCGGATCGCTGCTCATGCTGGTGCTTGGGCGCCATCTGGTGGGGCGGCGCTGGCCGGTTGTCGCGGTTGCCTGCGGCGTGTTGCTTGGCCTGCTGGGGTTCGGTTTCGGTGGCGATACCATGGCCTTGACGGCGGTGCTGGTGCTTGGGTTGTGCACCTGCCTGCAGTTGATCCTGATGGTGAGCCTGGTGCCGCAGATGGCCACGGGAAATGCCGCTGCCCGGCTGGCGGCGGTGATGTTCACCGCGGGCTATCTGCTCGGCTTCGTGGTGCCGCAGGCGGGTGGGCTGCTGGCCGATCTGACGGGTTCGGCGCGCATGGCGATGCTGCCGATGATTCTGCTGGCCGCGGCTGCCGTGCTGGTGGCTGTGGGCATCCGTTTCGGGCATGGTGAGGCCCGATCTTCAGTCGCGTAGAGGGGCGTAATTATGTTCGACAACTTGTTTTCAATTGCCGGCAAGGTGGCCGTAGTGACCGGCGGATCCCGGGGCATTGGTGAAATGATCGCCGCCGGATTCCTGGCCAACGGCGCAAAGGTTTACATCAGCTCGCGCAAGGCCGACGCCTGCGACGAGACCGCCCGGCGGTTGAGCGAGCAGTTCGGCGGCGAGTGCATCTCGATTCCCGCCAATCTCGCCGGATTGCCGGGAATTCAGGCTTTCGCCGACGAGTTGTCGAAGCGCGAGCAGCGCCTGGACATTCTGGTCAACAACGCCGGCGTGTCCTGGGGCGCGCCGCTGGACGAGTTTCCGGAGCTTGGTTGGGACAAGGTCATGGATACCAACGTCAAAGGGGTGTTCTTCCTCACCCAGAAGCTGTTGCCACTGCTGCGCGCGTCCGCTTCCGCGGAAGACCCGGCGCGGGTGATCAACGTCGGTTCTATCGACGGCCTGAAGACGCCGGTCTTCGATACCCTTTTCCTACGGGCCGTCGAAAGCGGCTGTGCATCACCTCACGCGGGTGCTGGCCGCCCATCTGGTGAAAGAGAACATCCTGGTCAACGCCATCGCGCCGGGGCCGTTCCCCACCTACATGCTCAGCACCGGGGTTGGCGGCCGCGGCGATGTCGAGCAGACCGATTGGGATGCGGTGGGTCGCGGCAACCCCCGAGGTCGGGTGGGCACGGCGGAGGACATCGCCGGCATCGCGATCTTCTTGAGCTCCCGTGCGGCGGCCTTCACGGTGGGCGAAGTGATCACCTGCGACGGCGGCTCCGTGGTGTCGTCCTAGGGCTCGCGCAGGCCCTGTGCACGATCCTTGCATGCTCCTGAGCACCATGGAAAACAGCAGTAGCGAGGGACACATGTCTGAAGATGATGTGAAGAAGCCGGGTGAAGGCAACCGGGAAGCGGATCGCCACTATCGCGAGCGCACGGAGAAGTTCGTGAAGTCCGGCCGGGTGGAAGAAGCGGCGCAGAAGGCCAAGGAGCAGGATCCGGAGGAAGCGGCCAAGGCCGAGCAGGAAGGGCTGAAGCGGGCCAAGGAAGTCGACCCCGAGGTGCACCGGGAATACAGCAAGCCGACCAAGCCCAGCGAACAGTAGACCCGCAGAGGAGCGACCAAGCGGCCTGCGGCCGCCGCGGTCGCTTGAGGAAAAGCGGAGTTTTCCATGAAAGCGCTCATCGTAGCCTCGAGGTGATTCTCGAGGTGAATTCTTGAGGTGATTGGTGGTGCGCTCAGCCGCCGATGGCTGTCGGGTCGAGGCTTTGTAATGATTCCAGCACCCGCCGCTCGTACTCCAGTGCCGCACCGGCCACGTTGCCACCCTCACCTGTGGTCAGCCAGCGCCGCACCCGGCCAGCGTCACCGAGCGGTGTGCGCGTTCCCAGGGAGTTCAGCAATACCATGACGACCGGCTTGGCATCGATGCGCGCGATCATCACCAGGCATCGCCCGGCTTCGGTGAGGTAGCCGGTCTTGGTGAGCTGCAGATCCCAGCGCTCGCTCGCCACCAGAGGGTTGGTGTTGCCGTAGGGCAGGGTGTAGCGGGGGTTGCGGAACTGCACCACGTGCTGGTAGCTGGTGCTGTAGTCGCGAATGAGGTCATAGCGGAACGCCGCAGCGGTCATCCGGCCAAGATCCTGAGCGGTGGATTGATTGTCGGGCGACAGGCCCGCCGGATCGATGAAGCGGGTGTCGGTCATCTGCAGCGAACGGGCCTTGGCATTCATGGCGGCGACGAACGCATCCACGCCGCCCGGGTGATGATGGGCCAGCACGTTGGTGGCGAGATTCTCCGACGACATCAGCGCGATGCGCACCAACTCGCCGCGGGTCGCCTGCGAGCCGATGCGCAGCCGCGAGTAGGTGTTCTTGCCGAAATCCCGATCCCAACCGACGATGGTCAGCCACTCGTTCAGGGGTTGGCCGGAATCCAGTACCACCATGGCCGTCATCAACTTGGTCACCGAGGCGATGGGCAGCGGCACCTCGGCATGCTTGCGGTACAGGGTTTCGCCTGACTCCACGTCCATCACCAGGGCGCTCACCGATGCCAGCTGCAGGTCGGCGATGGAGCGAGGGGGTTGCGGCGACGGGTCGGCGAAGGCGGCCCGGTACGGCAGTGAGCAGATGGCCAACACGGCGATGATGTGAAGATACTTCATGGGTAGGAAATGTACCCGACTACCTGCAGCGGCGCCATCATCGGCACGGGCGGATTACACTCGAACGCAACAGAGTCAGGTTTTTTGTGGTGAAGCAGCGCATCGAACTGGCGCGGGATCCGGCGGCCATCGCCGAACGGCTGCGCACGGCGGGCTCGCGGTGGCTGCTGTACGGCGCCATGGGCAGCGGCAAGTCGACCCTGGCCGCGGGCATCGCCGTCGCCCTTGCTGCGCGCGGAAACACCGTATTCTGCGTTGGGGCTGATCCGGGCTCGCCTGCTTTCGGCGTTCCCGGCGCGGTCAGCCTCGGGATCTGGGACGACGGCGGCTGGCGCGTGGTGGATCAGGTGCCGCTGTGCACCCTGGACGCGGTGCGCTTCCGGTTGCCGCTGATTCGGGCCGTCCAGCGGTTGGCGGCCACCGTTGCCGCAGGTGCAGGCTGCCTGCTCGTCGATGCCCCCGGGGTGGTGCGCGGCGTGGCCGGGGCCGAGTTGCTGCATGGTCTGGCCGAGGTTGCGGCGGTGGATGCGGTACTCATGCTGGCGGCGCCCGACGAGGCCCCGCCGCTGGCGGACGAGTTGCAGGCGTTGCCTTGCGCCACCTTCCGGATCGCCCCGGTTGGGGCGGCCGGCCGGCCCAGCCGGGGCGAGCGGGAGCGTGCGCGCAGCAGCCGGTGGGACGCGCACCTGGCTCAGTCCGTGGTCTGCGAGATCCCCCTGAAGGGGCTCGCCCTGGTCGGCACCCCACCGCCGCGCGCTGCCGCCGAAGCCTGGCGGGGCAGGCAGATCGCATTGATCAGTGACCGGGCGAGCGCGGTGATGGGGGAGGTGGTGGCGCTGCGCGCCGGGGTGCTGGTCGCCAAGCTGCCGCAAGCCGCCGGAACGGCCCGGGTGCTGTTGCTGCGCGACGCGCAGCGCGATAGCCGCGGATGTCTGGTGACGGCAGCGCGGCCCGGGGCGGCGCCAGCCCAGCGCCCCGCCGGCACCGACCGGTCGCGCCGTGTCGACCAGAACGGCTTGCCCGGCTTCGTCGCAGGCTCCATCAGCGGCGTGTTGGTCAACGGCGTGCAGGGGGATGCGTTGCTGATGCTGCGCCTGGCCGAGCTGCGGCAGCGGATTCTGTTCGATCTGGGGGATGCCGCGCGCCTGTCGCCGCGAGACCTGCACGCCGTTACCGACGTGTTCGTCAGCCATGCCCACGTCGACCACATCATCGGCTTCGTGGCGTTGCTGCGTGCCCGCCTCAACGGCGATGCGGGCCCATGCCGGGTGTACGGCCCGCCGGGCATCCGCGAGCACTTGTGGGGCTTTTTGCAGGGCTTCCGCTGGGATCGCATCGGCGCTGAGGCCCCGGTGTTCCTGGTGGCGGAGGTCATAGCGGGCGAGTTGCGGTGGGCGCGCCTCCAGCCCGGTCGGGAACTCGAGCGGCTCGAGGCGCAGACGTTGCAGCAAGGCCTTCTGCGGGTGGAGGGCGACTATCGGGTGCGCTGCGTCGAACTCGATCACGGCATTCCGGTGCTGGCCTTCGCCCTCGAACGGGCG
>JBLRXD010000353.1:0-4278 GCA_047920935.1 Pseudomonadales bacterium
GTGCGCCAACGGGCGCTGCTCATCGCCCTGGTGATGCTGCTGATCATGGCCGCCATCGCCACCATGCTGTGGGTGGGTGGCCAGGACGTGCTGGCCGGCCGCATATCGCCCGGGGAGCTCGCGGCCTTCATCTTTTATGCCTTCATCGTCGCCGGCAGTGTCGGCGCCATCAGCGAAGTCTACAGCGATCTGCAACGGGCGGCGGGGGCCACCGAACGGCTGCTCGAGTTGCTGCAGGCGCCGTCGGAGCTCGCGGAGCCCGCCGTGCCAACGCGTCTGCCCAGTGATGCCCGCGGCCGTCTCGAGGTGCGCAAGCTCAGCTACAGCTATCCCACGCGGCTCGATCGGCCGGTGCTGCGCGACGTCAGCTTCGCCGTCGCCCCTGGTGAGATGGTGGCCGTGGTGGGGCCCTCGGGAGCCGGCAAGACCACCCTGTTCGATCTGCTGCAACGCTTCTACGACCCCACCGACGGGGCCATTCTGCTCGACGGCCTAGATCTGCGGGCACTGCGGCTGGCGGACGTGCGCGAGCACATCGGCTACGTGCCCCAGGATGCGGTGCTGTTTGCCGGCAGCGTCGGCGAGAACCTCCGCTACGGCGCGCCCGACGCCTCAGAGGCCCAGTTGTGTCAGGCGCTGCGTCTGGCCCACGCCGAAGCCTTCATCCAGGCACTGCCCGACGGCTTGCAGACCCGCATCGGCGAGGGCGGAATCGGCCTTTCCGGGGGGCAGAAGCAGCGCCTGGCCATCGCCCGGGCGTTGCTGACGCAGCCGCGGCTGCTGCTTCTGGACGAGGCCACCAGCGCCCTGGATGCGGAGTCAGAACAGAAGATCCGCGACAGCATCGAGGCGCTCAAGGGACGCTGCAGCATCCTCGCCATCGCTCACCGGCTGTCTACCGTGCGTCAGGCGGATCGCATTCTGGTGCTCGAGGACGGCCGCATCATCGCCAGCGGCACTCACGACTCATTGCTCCACAGCAGCGAGCTTTACGCCCGGTTCGCGCGGATTCAGTTCGCCGGCGGCGAGGATTCCTCGAACAGCCCCAACTGGCGGTCTACGGCGGGCTGATCCAGACGCACGCCGATCCCCAGCAGCCGCACCGGTCGCTGCCCGCGCTCCCAGGCCGTGTTCAGCAGGTGTGCGTAGGTGGCGGGCTCGGCGTGGCGTGCGGCGCGACCGGCGGTGGTGGTCTCGAAGCCGCTGAAGCGCACCTTGATGAAGCATTGCTCGATTCGCCCTGCGGCGTCGGCGCGATGGATGCGCTCGTCGAGGTCGCCCATCAAGTCGCGAAGTTGCTCGTGGCAGGTGGCCAGGTCGGGCAGATCGCGAGCATAGGTGCGCTCGACGCTGACCGATTTGCGGGTTCGTGAGGTGCGCACGGGGCGCTCGTCGATGCCACGGCAGAGTTGGTGCAGAGCCAGGCCGAACTTGCCGAACAGCCGGGTGAGTTCCACCAGCGTCAGGCGGCGCAGATCGGCGCAGGTAAGCAAGCCGCGCTCGTGCATGCGCCGGGCAGTGACCGAGCCGACGCCGAACAGCTTCTCTACCGGCAACTTCAGCACGAACTCGTCGACGCGCCCCGGCGGCACCGTCAGTTGCCCGTCGGGCTTGTTCCAATCCGAGGCGATCTTGGCGAGAAATTTGTTCGGGGCGATGCCGGCGGAGAGGGTGATGCCCAGTTGCTCGCGGACTTCACGGCGGATGGCTTCGGCCATCAGCGTGGCGCTGCGGCGGCAGGCCGCGCTGTCACTGACGTCGAGGAAGGCTTCGTCCAGCGACAACGGCTCGACGATCGGGGTGTAGCGGGCGAACACCTGGTGAATCTGCCGCGAGACGGTGCGGTACTTGTTCATGTCCGGGCGGACCACCACCAGTTGCGGACACAACCGCAGAGCCTGGCCCATGGGCATGGCCGAGTGCACGCCGAAGGCGCGCGCTTCGTAGCTGCAGGTGGCGACCACGCCGCGCTTGTCTGCCGCGCCACCCACGGCCAGCGGCCGGCCCCGCAGGCTGGGATCGTCGCGGATCTCCACCGAAGCGTAGAAGCTGTCGCAGTCGCAGTGGATGATTTTACGTGTCAAAGCTCGATCCTGAGTCGTCGGCGACGATTTAACCAGACAATTTCCTTACGTGGCAAAAGCCCGTTAAACTCGCTGCTCAACTGAATCAGGGGGCAGTATGGGACCACTTTCCGGGTTTCGGATCATCGAGCTGGCTGGCATCGGCCCGGGGCCGTTCTGCGGCATGATGCTCTCGGACATGGGCGCCGAGGTCATACGCATCGACCGCCTCGGGGCTACCGCTGGCCGCACTCAGGACGTGCTCGCGCGTAATCGCCGCTCGGTGGCCGTGGATCTCAAGCAACCCGAGGGGGTCGAGACCGTACTGCGTCTGGTGGAAACGGCGGACGCGTTGTTCGAGGGCTTCCGTCCCGGCGTGACCGAACGCCTCGGCCTCGGTCCGGATGATTGCATGGCGCGCAATCCGAAGCTGATTTACGGTCGCATGACCGGTTGGGGGCAGGACGGCCCCATGGCCCAGGCCGCCGGGCACGACATCAACTACATCGGCCTCGCCGGCGCGCTGCATGCGGTCGGCCGGGCGGGGGAAAAGCCGGTGCCGCCACTCAACCTGGTGGGCGATTTCGGTGGCGGCGGCATGCTGCTGGCGTTCGGCCTGGTCTGCGGCCTGCTGGAGGCGCAGAAGTCGGGTAAAGGTCAGGTGGTAGATGCCGCCATGGTAGACGGCGCCGCCGCCTTGATGGCCATGTTCTTCACCATGGGTGCTGCCGGCGCTTTCAAAGACCAGCGCGGCACCAATCTGCTCGACGGCGCTGCGCACTTTTACGACACCTACGAAACCAGCGACGGCAAGCACATCTGCGTCGGTTCCATCGAGCCGCAGTTCTACGCGCTGCTGGTGGAAAAAGCCGGTGTCGACAAGGAGCGCTTCGCACCGCAGATGGATCCGAGCCGCTGGCCGGAGTTGAAGGCCGAGCTCACCGAGGTGTTCAAGACCAGAACCCGCGATCAATGGTGCGAGATCATGGAAGGCAGCGACGTCTGCTTTGCGCCGGTGCTGTCGATTTTCGAAGCGCCCGACCACCCGCACAACAAAGCCCGCAACAGCTTCGTAGAGATCGACGGCCTGGTGCAGCCAGCGCCGGCACCGCGGTTTTCGCGTACCGCGCCGGAGGTTTCTCATGCGTCGCCGAAGCCCGGGCAGGATTCCGCGGCCGTGCTGAAAGCCTGTGGTTTCAGCGACGACGAGATCGCCAGGCTCGAGCAGCAGGGGGTGGTCTCAGCGGGTTGAGCCTGAACCGAAAGCCGCGCGGCCGGGTGTCCCCCGGGGCGGCCTTCACACGCTTGGGGAAGCGTGAGCCTTACCAGGGAGGAAGGGATGAGCGTTGAACTGCTCGATACCCCACGGTTTTTCGGCTACCGCGTACGCCGACAGATTCTGGGCAAGACCTACCAGGAATATTTTTCACTCAAGGAAAACGGTAAGCGCCTGCGTGGCGAGCGCCGCGCCCGGGTGAAGGCCGACGCCGAAGCCCGGGATGCAGAGCTTGCCGGCCAGCAGGAGGCGTTGCAGCGCAAGCGGGCGAAGGAAGTTCGGGTCGACGGCAACGGTCAGGTGCGCGGCATCCTCTGCCGCCTGAAGGCCGAGAAGAGCGGCAACCGCACGCCGGTATTCCAGATCGGCGTGATGTCCCTGGTCGACGACCGCATCGTCAACACCACCGTGTCCATCAGCCGATACGGCATCGACGAAGGCTGGCGGCGGGCGGTGGATTTCTACGCCAGGCACAAGAACATCAGCAAGCGTTCCAGCGCCTACAAATCCCTGCTGGCGGCGCAGCCGGATCAGACTCAGCTGGATCGGCTGCTTGCGGTGCGGCAAGCGCAGCCAGCGCGGAAGCGCCGTTCATGAGTTATCAGCACGAGTACCAGCGGTCGCTGACCGACCCCGAGGGCTTCTGGGGCGACCGCGCCCGGGAGATTCCGTGGCTGCGGTTTCCCGACACCATCCTCGGCCAGGACGAGCGCGGCGCCTGGCGCTGGTTTCAGGGCGGCACCACCAACACCGCCTGGTTGGCGCTGGACCGCCACGTGGAAGCCGGCCGTGGCGACAGCATCGCGCTGATTTATGACTCGCCGGTGACCGGCCGGGTGGAACACATCAGCTATCGCGCGCTCACCGATCGCGTCGCCCGGGTTGCTGGTGCCTTGCGAGGGCTCGGCGTCGGCCGTGGCGACCGGGTGGTGATCTACC
>JBLRXD010000354.1:0-4269 GCA_047920935.1 Pseudomonadales bacterium
GCATGTGGTGGTGCGCCGCGGCGCCTAAGTTACCGGAACGAGCGCCTTTTTCGAGATTGGCACATACCTTGCGAAAGCTGCTTCACATTTGCAGTTTGGAGAGGTTAGTTTTACCAATGAAAACGTTCACGAAGACTTTTGTCGCAGGCTTACTGCTCTGCGCGTGGGGCAGCGCTTACGCGGTGCCGATCAACGGCTCGATCAGTTGGACAGCGAACGAAGAAGCTGAAGCTACTGTTCTCTTCGACTTCGACACCAACGATGTCTGGTTCACACCGCCGGAAGACAACGCTGCGGTCACCGCGGTCGACGGGGATTTCGCCGATTATTTCGCGGTCGGCGACACCGGCGATTACCAGGATTTCAACTACAGCAATCCCGGCTTCGTTCTGTGGGAGGCCACCGGGTCGGTCCTTGCCACGCTGCTGGCCTTTACCGTCACGAGCATCACCGACGTATTCGAGCAGACCTTCATCGGTGGTACGCAAGCGCTGACCCTGGCAGGTGCTGGGGTGTTGAGCGATGGAACCAGCGAGTCAGCCGGGTTCTGGGTTTTCACGGCGAACAAGGCCGGTGGATCATTCTCGTGGTCCTCGAGCCAGATCGTCGCCGTTTCTGAGCCAGGCACGGTTGGCCTTCTCGGCTTGGGTCTGCTGGCTCTGGGCCTGATGCGTCGCCGGTCTACCAGAAGCTAAGAAACGACCACTCAGGTCGTCGTCTTTGGAAGGGTCACATCCGTGGCCCTTCTTTTTTCAGTCTTGATGATCTTCATATCCCCACGCTGCCCCCATCGCTAGCCTCAGCTTCATCGCCTTTTGGGGGAGAGGCTTCAGATGCCCTGCCATCGTTGGCTCAAAGTGCTGCCGCCACTCCTGCTGCTGCTCGCGAGCAGCGCGGCACGGGGTGACCAACCCCCGCTGATCCTTGCCGCCACCGCCAGCGATTGCACGAGTTCGATGTCGGCCGACGGCTTCTCGCCCCTCATGGTCAGCATCGAACCTGCGAATCGACCGGCGCAGCTGCGTGTCGCCCAGGCTGGTTCGCCGCCCCCCGAGCGCGGCACCCTGGTGCTGTTCGGCGCGGGCCTGCTGGGCCTCGTATTGCTGCGCCGCCGCGTGCTGCACTGACGCGGTCTTACACTTCCATCCAGCGAGAACGAATAGCGTCGGTTTACGTTACACATGGCTGCAACGCCGGATTTCTGAGACACCAGCACTCGTTCGCATATGGGCCCGTACTACGGAAAATATATCTAAAAACTAGTTATTTACAGCTGAAAATAAGATTCCTGCTTCAGTCGGCATGTTGTGGCCCCAATATTGCATCTGACTCTGCAGGTCAGAGGCGTGGCCTATAATTGGAGTTGTACTCGATGAGAATCCGAGCAGTGCTCAGCGTATGTCCGCCCCTTCTTCTGGTATTCGCCAGCATGGCTGCCCACAGCGGGGTCATTGGACCTCGAAGCCCGCATGCAGACGACGCATTGCAGCACCGGCTCGATGTCTCGGCAGCTTTCACCAGTGAGGGCTCCGTGCCGGTCTTGGCGTTCCCCGGCCTCGGCCAAACGGGCGCCTTTCCAGGGTTGGGTCTGGCGGTCGGTCTGCAGCGTGCTCGATTGGGTGTAGGCGCAGAAGAGTTCAACCAACCGGTGCTCGTTGCCGACGTCCCAAATTCGACGGAGGTCCCGGAGCCCGGCACTCTGCTGCTGCTGGGATTGGGCCTGCTCGCGCTTGCGCTGGCGCGGAGACGTGCTCGACCCTGACGAGACCGCGCAAAACCGGTACCCTCGCCGGATGACCATCAAACGCCTGAGCGTCCTCGATCAATCCCCCATTCCCAGCGGTTCCACGGCCCAGCAGGCGCTGGCCGACACGGTTCGTCTGGCGCAGATCACCGAGGCGCTGGGCTACCACCGCTACTGGGTGGCCGAGCATCACGGCTCGCGCAGCTTCGCCGGCAGCGCGCCGGAGATCCTCATCGGCCATATCGCCAGCGCCACCAAGCGCATCCGCGTGGGGTCGGGCGGGGTGATGCTCATGCACTACAGCCCGCTGAAGGTGGCCGAGACCTTCAAGCTGCTGCAGTCGCTGCATCCCGGCCGCATTGATCTGGGCATCGGCCGTGCGCCCGGCAGCGACGGCATCACCGCCGCGGCGTTGGCCTACGGCTCGCAGATCGGCATCGAGTACTTCCCCGCCAAGATGGGCGACTTGAAGGCATTCCTCGCCGATGAGCCAGCTTTCACCGAGGCATTTGCCAAAGTCACCGCCACGCCGCCCGTGGAGCGCCCGCCGGAGCTATGGATGCTCGGCTCTTCCGAAGACGGCGCCCGCCTGGCCGCGCACTTCGGGCTGCCGTTCTCCTACGCCCATTTCATCAACCCCGATCACCTGGAGCGCGCGTGCAGCGTGTACCGCGAGGCGTTCCGCCCCAGCGAGCAGATGCCCGAGCCGGTGATCAACCTCGGGGTATTCGTGCTCTGCGCCGACACCGACGCCGACGCCCAGCGCCTGGCGACGTGCCGCGACGTCTGGCGCCTGCGGGTGGAGCGGGGCGAGTTCGGGCCGTTTCCGTCGGTGGAAGAGGCGGAGGCTTACGCGTTCACGGCGGACGAGCGGGCGCGCATCGACGAGCGGCGTAAGCATCAGATTCTGGGCACGCCCGATCGGGTGGCCGCGCAACTCACCGACCTGGCCGAGCGGGTGGGGGCAGAAGAGCTGGCCGTGGTTTCCATCACCCACGAGTTCGCCAAGCGGGTGCGGTGTTACGAGTTGCTGGCGGCGGCGCTGATCGGGGCGGCGCCGTAGGCGCTGGTGCCGCTGGAGCTCAGCCCGTCGAAGGCCGCGATGGCGTCATCCAGATTGCTGTAGATGAACGACTGGCACGAGCTGTTTTCGATCAGCCCTGCCACGGTGCGAAACCCGTCCCGCCCTAGAATCTGATAGTTGAACGAGTTCGAGCTCACCTTCATGAAGGCGCGGGCCTTTTCGATGGCGTGAAAGGTCGCCTCCGCGCCCATCTGGTAGCGTGGGAAGATCACGTGGGTGATGGCGGCGGGTTCGTCGGCGCGCGCAATGCTCGCGGCCGAGGCCTTCAGGTGGGCCACATCGCCCTTGCGGGTGCCCTCGAAGGTGGGGCCGATGACGGCCTCCGGGTGAAACCGTGCGATCAGCGGAATCGACTCGTTCTTCAGTGGAATGGGCCGCGGGAACGGCACGAATGCCGTCGTTCCCGGCCGCACCAGGCCGAACTCGTCCGACAGCAGCCGCCAGCCGCGGCACATCAGCGCCGCCGCCAGGGTGCTCTTGCCGGAGCCGGGCAGCGCCGGCATGGCGACCGTGACCCCGTCGCGCTCCACCACGGCGGCGTGCAGCATCAGGTATTGATGGGCGGTGGTGGCGACGCGCCAGTTGAGGCCCCACTCGAACAGCGGGAAAGAAGAACGGGCAGGCATCGGGGTGAAGGGCGATTCGCCATCCCCCTTGAAACCCGCGCTCGGTCTGATCCAGCGTCTGAGCGTGCTGGTGTGGGTAACGCGCAGGTGGAAGTCGCGATAGTCGTTGCCGCTGGCCAATGGATATTCGGCGTAAAACAGCGCGATCAGCGCTTCGATCTGAGGAATGGGGCTGTTGACCAGCAACGTGAACGGCCCGGCCCGGAAGTGCAGCCCGTCGCGGCGTAGGCGGCGATGGTGATCATCAGCACTGAGGTCGGCTAAGCGCTGCTGCACGAGATCAGCTCGAGCGCCACCAGTTGGTCCAGGGCCACCCCAAGGCGCGCCCGTTCTTCCTGCTCGAACCGCACGGCGAACTCGGTTTCCAGGCGCGACAACAATGCGCAGGTGTCGAGTGCCTCGTGGCCTACGATAGCCAGGATCGCAGCACCGGCAGGGCTCAGGTAGTGGGTTCTTCCGTCGCGGCTGTCGAACAGCACGGCCTCATCTCCCAACGCCCATAACTCGAAGGAAGGGAAGGCGGGCGCGCTCCAGATTTCTGTCACCGGCCCCGGAAGTCAGAGATGCAGTGGGGCGATGGACAGATAGCAGGAGGTGGTGACCGGCATGTAGCCTAAATTAGCCGCCTCGGGATCCAGAGCGGTGAACTCGCCGAAGTCGTCGACGCCCCCGAAGACCAGGGTGTAACGGTCTACCCGGGTGCCGTTGTCTTTGAAGGATTCGCCATCGGGGGCGGTGAAGCTGCTCGCCCCATCTCGAAACCACTCGTGGTAGTTCTCATCGTAAACCCGGCCGGTTTTGTACTCGACCAGCAC